>JAHAXB010000042.1 GCA_018384735.1 Eubacteriales bacterium
TAATATAAGAGAGGGGAAAAAAGAATCAGTTGAACCAATCGATTATAATGAAATCGTTAATCTTTGGACAAGACATTGTCCGGAACTTTCAAAGCCAACCAAGATGACCGACAAACGCCGCGAGAAAATCCGCATCCGTCTTGCGGAAATGGGAAAGACCCGCGCCGACCAAATCATCACCCTTGAAACCGTATTCATCAAGATTGGCGAATCCGATTTCTGCAACGGAAAGAATGAACGCGGATGGAAAGCCGATTTCGATTGGGTGTTCGTGAATGAATCGAACTGGGTCAAGGTCATCGAAAATAAGTATATCAACAAGACACCCGGTCGCGCATCCGCATCGACCACCGCGTCACAAAATGTGAATGGTATATGGGGAAAGTAAACGAAACGCAGATTGCGAACATCTTAAAGTTCATGCAAGACCGCCATGTGTTTGCAAGCATTGAACGCATGACATATTGTCCGGTGGACATGGAATTCGCAATGTCGGTAATCGAAACCATCGGAACATACCGAAACCCGAAATTCCGCATCGATGATGAAAACCGGTTCGTGTATGAAAACATGGTTCGTTGGGTTCATGGTGATACTGAAATGAAATGCGTATCACCCGATGATTCCAAAAAGGTCATTCCCGGCGACATCGCCAAAGGCATATACATCGCCGGAAACACCGGAACTGGGAAAACATGGTGTCTTGACATCATGAGCAAATACACCCAGTTGTTGAACATCGGAATCAAGATTGCCGGCGAAAGGCATGCATTGACATGGGGCGGTTTCCGGGCGGATGCCATCATCGCGGAATATCAGCAAACCGGCGAATATTACCGGTTCGCAAAACAACCGATAATTTGCATCCATGACCTTGGAACGGAATCAACGGATGCACTTTACATGGGTAACCGGATGAATGTGTTGCGCGCAATACTGGAATATCGCGGTGACCGTTCCGACCAAATCACCCTTATATCATCAAACATCCCGATGGAACACAAGATGTTCACCGATAAGTACGGCGACCGCGTTGCATCCCGGATGCGCGAAATGTGTAATTACTTTGAATTAACCGGACAAGACCGGCGTAAATTTTAATCTTTCAAAATAACATCACAATATGGAACTTTTCAATAATTCACCGTCATATCATTATGGCATCCGTATCATTGACGGAATGGTCATGATACCGACCAAAAGCATTGCCGAACATTTCGACATGCGTCATTCCAATGTCATGCGCGCTTGTGAAAACGCAAGGAAACATTTGACCAGTCCGGAAAGACATTATCATTCCGTCAAATTCAATTTTGGCGGCAAGTTCAATCCCGGATATTATGTTTCAAGGGGTGTTTTCAATATCATAACCAAGCGCGTCAAGGATAAAGCGAAACAACGCATATTTGACGCATAGATGCGGGTATTGGAAGAATCCGAGTCAACCGAACCGATTAATTATCCCGAATCGATCCCGGTTATCGAGGAATCGAAAC
>JAHAXB010000043.1 GCA_018384735.1 Eubacteriales bacterium
CATTTGTTCCCGGAGTTTGCAAAGGCGATTTGTGGTTATCTGAAAGCCGGACGCAATGAACATGATGACGCGCCGGACGCATTGACCGGAACGATTGAGAAACGCAAGCAAGGCAAGCAAACGAGCGTTGCCGCCCTGTTTGGTCAAGTATGATAATTCAAAACAATAAAAATGATATGACGATACAAGAAATTTTTCAGCTTGCAACGGCAAACGATGTGATTTCCGAATTGAAGTCTTGCCGTTTCATTCCACAACCCGATGTGGAGAGTGCAAACAAAGCACTTGACCCGAAGTTGCATGATATTATGTCGCCGATAATGCGCCCGGATAAGCGCGTTCAAGTTTCGGCGGATGATGAAGCGGATTCCGCGCAAAAGGTTATTTCAACCGATGGAGAAAGCACCAATTTCAAGACGGTACGCGTGGCGCGTGTCGCAGTTGCACTCCAAAAGTTGATTATCAAACGCGCGGTGTCATTCGTGTTCGGTAATTCCCCGGCTTACAATTCAACACCGGAGAACGAACAGGAAGAAGCCGTTGCGCGCGCCCTTGACCGCATTTTGTATGGCGTGAAGTGCAAGTCGTTGAACCGCAAGATTGGACGTTCTATTTTCGGATATAAGGAAGCCGCCGAATATTGGTATCCGGTTGAAAGCCCGAACACGAAATATGGATTTCCATCGCAATTCAAGATGCGTTGTACCATCTTTTCTCCCGCCTATGGTGATTCGCTTTACCCATATTTCGATGAAACGGGCGACATGGTGGCGTTTTCACGTTCCTTTGCCCGAACACGCGATGGTGTTGTCACGAACTATTTTGAAACGTTCACGGACACCGAACATTGGTTGTGGATAAATGGCGCGAACGGATTTGATTGCGTTGATGGTTATCCAAAAAAGACGGGCATCAACAAAATTCCTGTAATATACGGACACCAACCGGAGTTTGAAACCGAGGATGTGAACGCGTTGATTGACCGATTGGAAACCTTGTTGTCGAACTTTGCCGACACGAACGATTATCACGCAAGCCCGAAGATTTTCACGACCGGACAAATCAACGGATGGGCGCAAAAAGGCGAATCCGGCGCGGTCATCGAGGGCGAAGAGGGCGCAACAATGCAATATGTGTCATGGCAGCAAGCACCGGAAGCGGTCAAGTTGGAGATTGAAACGTTGTTGAAACTGATTTACACCATCACGCAAACGCCCGACATTTCCTTTGATGCGGTCAAGGGATTGGGCGCGATGTCCGGCGTGGCGTTGAAGTTGCTTTTCATGGATGCACATTTGAAAGTGCAAGACAAGTGCGAAATCTTTGATGATTACTTGCAACGCCGTGTGAATGTCATCTTGGAGTATATTGCGCAGATGAACACCAGCTTGGCGGATGCGTGCGAATCCATTATGATTGAACCCGAAATCATCCCTTATATGATTACGTCAGACATTGACGATTTGAACTATTGGATGACAGCCAACGGCAACAAACCCGTTGTGTCGCAAGAAGAATCCATCATCGGCGCGGGTATTTCCAAGAATCCGGAAATGACCATGAAGAAGTTGGAAGAACAGGACACGCGCGACAATTCATTCATCATCGGTGAACCGCAATTGGAGGGCGATGCGTAATCGAGCGAATAATATGGTAAATAAGAAAACAACCGTTATCGAAAAACCACAATTCCAATGCAAGGATTGTGCGCATTCATACGATTGG
>JAHAXB010000049.1 GCA_018384735.1 Eubacteriales bacterium
ACGGATGATGCCGTGGTGAAAATCCGGGAAATGTCTAACAAGTAAATAAATCCGATATGAGCAACAACAATATAATTTTCAACATGCCATTCGATGAAAGCGATGGCAGCGCGACCGCATACGACTATTCAAGCAACCGTGCCGATGGTGTTGTTACCGGGGCGCATTTCACCGCCGGGAAAAACGGCAATGCCATATCCTTTTCCGGCAACGACACATGCGAGGTATCAAAGAACGTATTGCCGAACCTTTCCGTGAACTTTACCATTTTGGCATGGGTCAAAGGCGCGGAATGCGAACTTGGCACGCCCGGCAAACTGATTTGGGTGTTGGCATTTTCCGGCGTGAAGAATTATGTTGAAGTTCCCATCGAAGCAAAGGCGGGAACGTGGTTTTCGCTTGCCGTGGTGAAATCCGGCACGAAATACGGGTTTTATGTCAATTCTTCTTTGATCCATGAAGTTGTGCGAAACGATACATTGCAAGGTATATCGTTGAATCAAGATTTCTATGGTGGCGAATATGGCTTTGGATTGTTGGATGATGTCAAGATATACAATGCCGCATTGTCGCAAGCGGACATCATCAACGAGATGTCAAGCGCGAAGCAACAGGCATACAAGGTGGATGGACGCGATTTTAAGGAATTTGGCGTGTATGTGTCCGCGTCCGATGGCTTATTGTCCCGCCCCAAGACCAAAGACCCATTGACGGTTAATTGGGACAATTACCACGGCGAAAGCGTGGATTTGGCGCACAAATACGTTGAAGCGCGCGACATCACATTGTCATGCTTTGTCAAGGCTAAATCAAAGATGGATTTCATCAAAAAGGTGAACGAATTTCAACACCTTTGGGATAAGCACGGCACGAACCGCCTTGTCGTTGATGTCCACCCGGTGAAACCCTTGATTTATGAAGTTTACACCAAGGATGCCATCGAAGTGGATAAAACATGGAACGATGCGTTGATGGTCGGCACGTTCAAATTGAAATTGCGCGAACCCGAACCCGTGAAACGTGTATTGAAACACATTCGCGTTGGCGATTCAACCAAAACTTGCACCATCAACATGACATCCGCCAAGTATGTGAACATATATTGGGGCGATGGGTCGGTTGATTATGATGTTGCGGGCAAGGATTTGGAAATTGCCCACGATTATGCCGAAAACGGCGACTATTT
>JAHAXB010000051.1 GCA_018384735.1 Eubacteriales bacterium
ATTAGAAGAGTTATATTTATATATTACATCATAGACAGCAGTAAAAAGCGCGCCTGCGGCAATGATTATCCCCACGACTAGGATGAACGCTTACACAAAAACGGCAAAGTCGTTTTTGCGTAGTGAATAATGAAAAAGTTGGCGGTTCGGCCAACTTTTTGCTGGTGGAACGCTAATATTATTAGCCGAACCAAACAGTACCCTCGTGAGCGACAAATGGCAAAGATAAAAGGAGATTGTAATCTTAACTAAGATAATTCAATACTTGTTGCTGTAAACGTTAAATAACCCAACCCCTGTGATTCTTTACTTTCGGGACTCCAAATCAAACAATAAAAAGTGAAAAGCCCATTTTCATAATATAAATTATGATTTAAGAAGAAAGAACCAACCAAGGAGTATTCTTGTTCAACAATACTTCCATCTTTAAAAACTATTTGATTATATCGTATATACCCCTGCGAATTATCAATATCAATAATTAAATCATTTCCTTGTTTGGTTACCGCCGTAATTTTACAGTCATGTAAAGTAAAATGTTCATTCCAACCGACACGGCGTTCAGCATCCTTCATCGCTGCTAAATCTTCTTTGGCGATTGGTTGTTGATATTCAAGTCCATTTTCAATGGCCGAAGCGGTTTGTAAATAGTTTTCTTTACTGCAATATCGTTTCATAAAACACTCCAACACATATTACAAAGTATGTATAGCAAAGTTTTTTTAAAATTACAATAAAAATCTAAAAAGAATTTAATCCAAATTTAATAATCAACTTTGGTTACAGAACTGAGCATTTCCCCTCTGCCGTTTTCGAATTTAATATTCTCATATTCAAAAATTGATTATTTATTTTCAATATTAAATTGCAAAACAACACCAAAATAGTCCCAATCGTAAAAAACATTGGACATTATATCGTTTTGGTTCGGATTATTTCTGAATGGTGGGCAATACAGGGTTCGAACCTGTGGCTTTCCGCACGTCAAGCGGATACTCTCCCGCTGAGTTAATTGCCCAGATGGCAGGGGGTAAAGGAATTGAACCCTTATGAGCGGTTTTGGAGACCGCCATTCTACCATTAAATTAACCCCCTAGCGGTTAATGAAATATAATAACCAATCTGAGCGGAAATGTCAAACTGTGTTTTGGTCACACCAAGCGCAACCAAATTTGGTTCAAAACTTTTAAGCCCGCCGCGGTCGCAATCACACGTTCTGGGGTAACCGTAACTAAGCCATGCTCCGCCAACATTTGGATTTCCGCGTCTTTGCCGACCAGTAAATTGCGCGCCACACCACTCCGCAAGCGTAAACCCAACATGATTTGTTCGTCGTGAATATCAGCGGGCGTACGCGGAACCGGCTGTTCACGGCGGTAAGTCAAAATCGCGCTGGAATTGCAAAACCGTTGGTTGTTCAGTAACGAATGGGCGCCGGCACCAAAGCCGATGTACTCCCCACCCGTCCAATAAACCAGATTATGTCGGGATTCGTACCCAGCGCGCGCGTAATTACTAACCTCGTAACGGACAAAGTCGGCGGGCAAATTAACCGGTTCGTCGGTATCCAAAACGCAGTGGTCGTCTTTGGTCAAAGAATAAATCGAAATGTGCTGAATTAAAGCTAAAATTTCTGCGGGTGGCGTCACAAAAGTATGCTCCGGAATATCTTTGATTAAATCGATGGAAACATTGTCAAAAAATTCGTGGGCTAAGTTAATCGCCTGAACCGCCTGTTTGACGTCATGAATCCGCCCTAAATCGCGCAAAGTTGCGTCGTCGAAAGATTGCACGCCCAAACTTAAACGGTTAATACCGAGGCGCTGGTAGGCCTTACATTTCGCGCGGGTCAAAGAGTTCGGGTTGCATTCGATGGTAACTTCGCCGTCACACGCGGGCAAGCACGCAAAAACATTTGCCAGTTGCTCCGGTGTCATCAAACTGGGCGTACCACCACCCAAGTAGATGGTTCGCACTTGATACGGTGTAAAATCAAAAGCCCGAATTTCTGCGCACAACTTTTGCAAGTACGCGTCAATGTCTTGGGTAGCGGTACAAGAAACGAAATCGCAATAACCGCACCGCTTCTCGCAAAACGGGAAATGCAGATAGACCGACAAAGGCTTTTTCATCAGATTTTCAAAATCTCCACGAACGCTTCACTGGGGATTTCCACGTTACCCAGCATACGCATTTTCTTTTTGCCGGCGCGTTGTTTTTTCAACAATTTCATTTTGCGGGTAATGTCGCCCCCGTAACATTTGGCTAAGACGTCCTTGCGCAACGCTTTCACAGTTTCGCGCGCAATAATTTTACCGCCAATCGCCGCCTGAATTGGAACCTCGAACATTTGTCTGGGGATAATGTCTTTCAGACGCTCCGCCAGCGCTTTACCTTTGGAGTACGCCACGGATTCATGCACAATCAAAGACAACGCGTCACAAATTTTTCCGTTCAACAAAATGTCCATCTTGACTAAGTCTGCACGCTGATAACCGGCTGGTTCGTAGTCCAAACTGGCGTAACCGTGGCTGCAACTTTTCATGCGGTCAAAGAAATCATAGACGATTTCGTTCAAAGGAATTTTGAAGTTTAACAATGTGCGGTTGCCGTCCATGTGTTGCATATCAATGAAGACCCCGCGTTTGTTGGTGGCTAAATCCATCAAAGCACCAATGTATTCGGGCGGCGTCCACATTTTTAACGCGACAATGGGTTCTTCGTAATAATCAATCTCCACCGCCTTGGGCAGATTACTCGGGTTGGAAACATTCAAGGTGCGACCGTCATTGGTGTGGACAATGTAGTTCACGCTGGGCGCAGTGGTAATAATATCCAAGTTAAATTCGCGTTCCAAACGTTCGGTGATAATTTCCATGTGCAACAGTCCTAAAAAGCCCACGCGGAAACCGAAGCCGAGCGCCGTGCTGGTTTCTTTGGTAAACTCCAAACTGGCGTCGTTGAGTTTTAATTTGTCCAGCGCATCTTTCAGTTCGCCATACTTGTCGCCCGCAATCGGGTAAATACCGGTAAAGACCACGGGCAAAACTTCTTTGTACCCCGGCAAAGGTTCACACGGGTTTGCCGCGGTGGTAATAGTATCGCCGATTTTAATTTCGTTGACGGTTTTAATGCTGGCGCAAACGTAGCCAACGTCGCCCGCAGATAATTTTTCACACGGAGTTTGTTTGGGAGTAAAGAAGCCGACTTCGGTAACCTCAAATTCTTTGCCGGTCGCCAACATCTTAATTTTGTCGCCGACTTTGACCGTACCATTGAATAAACGCACTAAGCACACCGCGCCCAAGAAATTGTTATAATAACAGTCGAACAAGAGCGCTTGCAAAGGTTTATTTTCGTCGCCGGTTGGCGCGGGTAAAAGTTCAATAATCTGCTCCAGAACTTGGTCAATGTTGGTGCCGTTTTTGGCAGAAATTGCGGGCGCCAAAGCAGCCGAAACGCCAACGACCTGTTCAATTTCACGGCGCACACCTTCCACATCGGCCGCGGGTAAATCAATTTTGTTAATTACCGGTAAGATTTCCAAGTTATTATCAATCGCCAAATATGCGTTGGACAAAGTTTGGGCTTCCACACCTTGGGTCGCATCCACAATCAAGATGGCACCCTCACATGCCGCCAAAGAACGGGAAACCTCGTAGGTAAAATCCACATGCCCCGGTGTATCAATCAAGTTCAGGACGTACTCTTCCCCTTTGTAGTGATACAACATGCGGGTCGGGGTCAGTTTAATCGTAATGCCGCGCTCGCGTTCCAAATCCATACTGTCGAGTAACTGGGCTTCCATGTCACGTTTAGCCACGGTACCCGTAACTTCCAACAAACGGTCGGCCAAGGTTGATTTCCCGTGGTCGATGTGCGCAACAATACAAAAGTTACGAATTTTTTTCACTAGTTATAGCTTAGCGTTTTTTTTGTTCCAGCGCAATGTAAAGATTATAGTATCCGATTTCGCCCGTTTGGGTGAACAACTGCCACAGCACATCTTTCAGTTCCATATTTATATTATTGCTGGTAAAATAGAGATATATGCGCGAAACATTTGTCGAAGTGGGGATCATTGTTAAGGTTGTGAAAAGCGGCGAGTACGATGCTCGCGTGGCTTTATTTACCGCCCAAGGAATCCAGTGGCGGGTTTTACACGGCGTGTATCGTCCCAAAGCCAAATTAGCCGCGGCAGCCGGTTTGTTTACCGTGGGCGAATTTACCACCGCAGGACAAGCCGTAACCGGCATCAATGTTTTGGTAGCACCGTTTGGCTTGACGCGTGATTTGAACCGCTATTATTTGGCATGCAGTATTGCGGACGCTTTAATGCATCTAGAATTTGTGGAACAATCCCCCGCTGCATTGGTAGCAGCCATCAAAGCCCTGACCGCGTTGACCGATTCCAACGAAAGTTGCTATCCCATTTTTTTAGATTTTTACGGACAAGTTTTGGAGATTTTGGGCTACGAAATTGATTTAACCTATGACCGCGCTAAATTGACCCATACGGCAGGAAAAGCGTTAGTCAAAAAAACACTGGACGCGTTCCGCGACTATGTAGACTATCAAATTCAATTTTGCGACCAGTTTTGTTAAAGCTGGTTTTGCATGACATATTGAAACGCGGTAAAAAAGCCGTGTTTATTGCCCGTGTCAAAACGCTTAGCACGTGTGGTAATGATGTTTTTTTGGGGAATTTTGTTGAATGCCGCCACGATGTCGGTACCCAAAGTATCGCAAAAATGTGGTGGTAACAAATAGCGCCCCACCGCAACCAAGTTACTGGTGGGCTTGGCGGGCTTTTCAATGATTTGTCCGTCCGTGGTAATAATGCCATAACGGTGGGCGTCTTCCCACGGGACGGTTTGCGCGGTAATGGCGGGCTGGCCGGTTTGGGCGTACGCATTTAACATTTCCATGGTCGGGTTGCCGTCAAAAAACACGTCGTCACAATACGCCAACACGAACGGTTCATCACCAACAAAACTGCGAGCGTGTTTGACACAATCGGCGACGCCCTGCGGTAACGGAACACGGCGGAAAGATAAATTCATGTCGCGGAAAAAATTGGTGGTCACGGTAACCGGGGTCGCGTCCGGCGTGGTTGCCATGCGGCGGGCTAAATAATCGTCGACTTCGTAATTTTTGTCCAAATAATTCATTAAACATTCACGCCCGCGCCCAATCAACAACAAAACATCGGTAATGCCCGCCTGCTGTAATTCCGCCAAAATGTAATGAATCACAGGCTTGTCCCCTAACGGCAACATTTCCTTGGGTACCGCTTTGGTAATGGGTAAAAACCGCGTGGCATAACCACCCGCGGTAATCACGGCCTTGGTAATTTTCTTCATGTCGTTATATATGCAAACAAAAAACACGGCGTGAACCGTGTTTTCTGTGGAATATCTAACTGGATTAATTATTTTGCCCCTGCTGCACTGCTAATCAAAGCAACAAGTCTTGGCATGAAGATTAACAAAACAACCAAAGCAATGATACCGATGATGGCGTAAATCAATTGGGCTTTCGCGTTTTTACGTTTTGCTTCGTCGGAAGCCGTAAAGAACTTGTAAGCGATGATGATTGCCAAAACAACTGCACCAACGGTCAAAAGTCCAAACAAAGCATACATAACATTTTGTATGGTGCTTACGATGATCTTTAAGTTACCAGTATCAAAACTACCCAAACTTCCCTCACCTGCCATTGGACTTAAGTTGAAAATTTTATCCATTTTGATTTTTTTCTCCTTTTTTTATTTTTAACTATTTGTAGTTTATTATACATGACTAACCCTGTCAAACAAATTTTGACAGATTTTGCGGGTTTCAGTCAGCAGATAACAAACGCAAATAGTTAAAAGTATTATCCGCGCGGTACAGGCGCAAATCCGTGGAGTTAGCCACGAAAAGCATGGGTTTACCCGTATTGCCCCGCGGTTGATACAGCACCGCCAACGGCAAAGTGTTGTTCGCGGTGGTTTCCGTTGAGGTGTCGGTATTGTCGGTTGATTCATCCGTGGTGGTATCCGTGACGAAATCAAGATTTTGGTTGCTACCATTAGTATTCACGATATAAACCGAAGCGCCAGATTGGACATAAATGTCGTTACCGATGACCGCCAAAACGCTGTCCACCGTACTGGACGGTAAATAGGATTTCAAGGCGTTGTTGTCGGTATCAAGCACGATTTGACCGGAGGTAATTTGGTAATGATACAATTTGCTGTCAATGGTACAAAAACCGTTGGCATAAATCGCCACTGTTTTACCCGACAAACCGGATGGTTCCGGCATGGTGTAATGATAATTCGCCAAAGTTTGGTTGGTAATTACACATAAGCCATGATTCAAAACATTGGTTACCGCAACCGAAAAGACAAATTGTGCGTCACCCGTGCCGTACGGCGTCACCGCCAAAGGCGTAAAGGTCGTATCCGCCCCCTCGGCAATTTTGACCGGTTCACCATCGTTAATGGCGCAACAGTACAAGGTATTACCTTTGGTGTTGGTGTCGCTGGTTTTGGTATAGAAAACATTCGCCATCACACCGCCGTAAACTTTGTCCAAGTTTTGGTTCACGCTATCCGTATTATATTGGGTTGCGGTCGGCAGAACCACGCTACCCACCTTAGTATCCAAGGTGGTGACTTCTTGGGTTTTAACATTGATTTTTTTGATTTGCTTGATGGTGTTGCCGTCGTCATCCGTGGTTTGATCCACCACCAATAAATAAATGTTGTCACGGGAATCCGCCCAAACGGTGAAATCACTGGTTGTAATGTCGGCGTTTTCGGCTTGGTACAAGAAGGTGTGACTCTTACTGTTGCCGTCCAAATCAACGCGGTAAAAGTCCAAATAATTGCTCAACAGGTTGCCACGGCTGTCCGTACGGTTATGTGGTGAAGTATAAATCAAATATTTACCAAAAACCCACATCGCGGTTTTATCATGACCGGCAATCTTAGGAACCACGGCTTGGATGCCGTAATTTTTATTGCCAACATGTTCCCAGTCGGTGATGCCATTGACATTGGTGTTGTAGGCTGCGTCGTCTTCGGTTAAACCGCTGTTATCGTAAGTATAATTCAGCGCAGGCACCCCGTTATCCCCGATTTTTACACGATAAATGCCGGTGTCCGGAACTTCGTGATGGGCGTAATATTCGTTGTCGCCGTATTGAATGTCCGCGGTCGCCACTTTGCTACCCACGAAATACAAATAGTCATCCACCATAACCGAAGCCGTACCGTTACCCGAAACTTGGATGGCATCCGGTAATTCGTTAATGCCGGAACGGAATTTCGGTCGGATATTCGCTACCACAGCCCAAATAACGCCCGCCAAGGCAACAACTACGGCCAAGGTAATTAAACAAACTTTTTTGGTAAAAAATTTAGCCATATCAATCAGTATATCAATTATCGACCGATAACGCAAATTTTATTTATTTTGCTGAATAAAAAAACTTGGCGCGAAACCAAGTTTAATCAAAATGGAGCTCCCGGTCAGATTCGAACTGACGACCTACTGATTACAAGTCAGTTGCTCTACCAACTGAGCCACAGGAGCATGTAACACATTATGCGTTACATCACCGAAATTGTCAATGACGATTAACTGTTCTCGCGTTCGGCTTTTTCTTCTTCGGCTTTACGTTGACGATAATTTTTGTAGCCGACTTTTTGGTTGTCCGCTGTATCCCATTTTTTACCGCCAGTGACCAAGATACCCACGAAAACACCCGCGGTTAAAATGATTGCGACAATCGGCATAACCAAATTTTTCGGCAAAGCGATGGTGAAAGCCAAACAGAACAAAGCCAAAACCAAGACCACTGCACCAGCAATAATGGTTAAGCGACGGCTGATGACGCCCTTGCTGCCCATGAAGATACCATCCAACAAGAACTTTACACCGACCGCGGTGACAAAAATAGTGACCGCCCAGTTCAGCGAATACCAAGCCAACACATTGTTATCCGGCGTGGATTTTGCTAAGAGAACTTCCGCTAACCATAAACCCGCCAAAACGACCAAGACAAATGGTAAGAAAATGCGTGATAAGATTTTTTTATCCATATCTTTATCATACCACTAATAAAACAACAAGGCAAGAACAATCCCGAAGCCAAACGCCAAGGCTCCGCCGAACAAACAAGTGAACAAAATCTTCCAAAATGAGCGTGGTGTTTTGCCGTGAATTTTACCGGTTTGACCGTTAACGTACAACGGATATTTGGTGCCACGGTATTCCACATGCCCGACATAAAGTGGCAACAAAACATATTTATAGGTAATATTCAAGAAACAAATGTCCAAACGCAAATTTTCAAATGTCGTATTTTCGCCGATATAGCGGGAACTGATTTTGTTACGGATGGACTGCTCCATTTGCAGTTTGGCTTCCGCCCAGCAGTCCTGTGCTTCCTTAGATGCTTGTGCTACCGTAAAACCCGACAAATAGGATTGTTGGAAAGCTTGACCATGGTTGGTATCAAACGGTTGCAGCGCTTTTAGGACTTTGGGTGGGACGTCGTTATCATTTGCCAAAACCAAGATGTCGTCAAAACTTTGTGTGTCAACATCAGCAATCGAATTACGGGTGGTTTGCGTGCGCGTGATTTCTTTACCGTCAACCGTTACAGTAATGGAATTAGTTTGCACCAAAGTACCGGTATAACGCGTAATTACATTAGCGTCAAAAGTGAACGCTGGATAGTAGATACCTTTCAGTTGGCGGTTTTTCAATTGCTTTTTGAAACCGGACGGCGTAAAGAAACGCTTAGATAACCAGTTAGCAAGCAGTTTATCGGCTTCCGCACCGCTTTGATTAAACAAAACAATGGTATCCGGTCGCAAACCTGGGCGCTCTTCGGTTTTAAACATATTGGAGGCTCCGCAGTAGTCGCACTTTACCACCAAGTCATGTTTAGAAACCACGCTTTTGGCACCGCAATGTTCACAGCGTAAAACTGTGGTATCCTTTTGCCACGTGGGCGCGCTATGCAACAAGGTTTGAAAAGATTTTTCCGTGGTCACTGCACCGCTCACGGATTGAAAGTTACCGCAACGTTTGCAAACAAGACCATTTTTGGACGGGTTAAAAATTAAATCACCGCCACAAGTTACACACTTTTGCACAACTTTTGTTGGATTAGACATTATAGCTTATTTCCGCACTCCGGACAGAATTTAGAACCCGTTTTCACCGTGGCTCCGCACTTACCGCAAACATTAGCGCCGATTTTTGCGCCACATTCCGGACAGAATTTAACTTTGGGACCAATACTGGCGCCGCATTGTGAGCAGAATTTACCGTTAGTTGGTTCTTCGGAAGCCATCTTCGCGAACATATGTCCCATGTTAGCACCCATACCCATGCCAACACCCGCACCAATCATCGAACCAGCCATGCCCGGGTTTTTGGCGGCTTCACGCAACGCATCGGCTTGCGCCAAACGCATTTCCACATCGGTGGTGTTACGACGCATCATCAAAGCCGTGTTCTTATCCAAGGCCTTTTCCAATTCTTCCGGCATTGAGAAGTTTTCGATGTTGAACTTAATCAATTCCAAGCCCAATGCTTTGAAATCGTCATTTAAGGTCTCTTTAACACGCTTAGCCAATTCATCCAAGTTAGCGGCGAAATCCAAAATCGACAGCTTGCTTTCGCCAATCGCATCAGTAATACCCGAAATCAAAATGCTACGCAAATAGTCGGTAATGTCTTGAGTGGCAAAAGATTGACCCGAACCCGACAATTCACTCAAGAACACATAGGCGTCTTTCACGCGGAAACTGTAACTACCGAAACTGCGGACGCGCACCACGCCGTATTCTTTATCGCGAATGGTAATCGGATTTGGTGTCCCCCATTTTTGGTTAGTAAATTGCTTGGTCGAAACAAAATAAACATCACTGCGGAACGGATTTTGGAAACCGTACTTCCAAGACATCAATTTGGTAATAACCGGAATGCTTTTGGTATCCAATTTATAGTAACCCGGCAAGAAAACATCCGCCATTTTACCTTGAGTTGCAAAGACGACATTTTGACCATCACGTACGGTTAAAACCGAACCTTTGGAAATGTAATCTTCCTTCATGTCAAATTTGTGAACAATTATATTATTAGAGTTGTCTTTCCATTCAATATTTTTTAATAACCCCATATTTGCCTCCAACCTCAAAATAACACAATTACATAAATCTAGCAATAAAATTTACATTGGTCGATATACATAAACATGGGTTCAATTTGTGACTTATATGATGGTTGGGAATACTATGTAGCCCGCGCCGAACTGGAATACCATCAAAACCGTTACACCGCCGCCCTGAATGAAGCCAAATTAGCCCAAAAATACGCCGACACTAAGGCACGACAAAGCGCTATCGGAATTTTTATTGCCAAATGTTACACCGCACTGGGCGATTATACGCAAAGTTCACAAATCTACCGCGAGTTAATTAAGGACGGCACCTATTTGCCACCGGTAATGATGGGCTTAATGTACAACCACTTGGAAGCCAAACAGACCGCAAAAGCACGCAACAACATTACAGTGGTGAAATTATTTACCGAAACCGGAGATACCGATGACGATATTTGAAATGACCATGTTATTTCTGGGGTCAATTATCGGGGCGGGGTTTGCTACCGGCGCCGAAATCATAACCTTTTTTGGTAAATGGCAGTTATCGTCATGGTTAATTGCGTTAATCATCGGTATTGCCATTTTTTTGATGATAACTTTGGAAATTGTGCTGTTTTATCCAACCAAAACATCGCCGGCGCCCATTAAACCCAATAAAAAACTATATATAGGTATTGTTATGATATACTTAATACTATTTACCGCTATGACCGCCGGTATTACACAAATTACAAATCCAATAATCTGCTTAATTTCCTTGATTTTTAGCGCAATAATTGCGCTACTTGGCACGCAAAAATTAACATGTTTTAACCGCTTAATTGTACCAATTATCATTGTTTTAATTATTACAACCGCACTGCCACACATATCATCAACACCTACGCCACCGCAATCAAATCAACACTTAATACCAGCCTTATTTTGGGCAATGTTATATGCTGGATTAAATTGTTTTATGTTTCCTGAGTTCATCATTGCCAACGCCACGCACGTTAAACGCCGTGATTTATTTTGGGCAGGATTACTAACCTCCGGATTAGTAACGTTTTTAGCCGGTTTAATTCTATCAACCATTCAAGCCACACAAACCACCACCGAACCTATACCACTACTCAGCGCGGCGCCGACTCCAATTACCGTACTTGTTATTTTACTAGCAATTTTAACCAGCCAATACACTGCACTGTTTGCCATCACGGAACGACTGGGTCAAATTATCCCCAGCACAAAAAATAAACCACTGATGACAGTGGCTTGTGTTTGCTTAATTGCTTTAATCGGCTCATTGTGCGGTTTTACCCACATTATTCAATATGGGTATCCACTAATTGGCGCGCTTACTTGTTTTTACTTGCTGTTTTCTTTTTTGCAGCGGTTTTGGCAGGTTTCACATCGGCATCAGCTTTAATTTCAGCAGTTTCAACGGTTTTATTCGCTTCCGCCAAGACCTTTTCCGCGTTAATTTTGTTAATTGCTTCTTCGTTGACAATGCCTTGCACCGCTTCGATGACAAAGGTCATTTCAACTGGATTCTTTTCGCCAATGTTCAAGGTCACGGTTTTAAAGCCCGGAGCTTCTTCGCGGATTTCCTTGATACGACCCAACAAGCCAGAAGCCATTTTAACCTTTACACCGGGATGTAAAGTATCCAACATCGACATATAATCTTCTTGTGCTTTCTTTTGACGACGGCCCTGCACCAACATCAAAGCCACCATACCCAATAACAGGACACCAATTAAAATATAAGATACAATATTACTGACCATAAAGAAATTATAGCTTATTTCATGCGCAAATACAACCGAAATTTACGCCTTATGTTCGTCGTCGTGGTAAAAACGTGCATAGAAATCTTTTTTATACGCCAAAAAGCGGTCTTCGCGAATGGCCGTGCGAATGTTATTCATCAACTGCAACGTCCAATGAATGTTATGCAACGACAACAAGCGCGCCCCAAACATTTCCCCTACCGTAATCAAATGGCGAATATACGCTTTGGTGTAATGACGGCAAGCATAACACTGGCAGTCGGCTTGAATCGGTGTAAAGTCGGTTTGATATTTTTGATTGCGTAGATTGAGGTTACCATCATCGGTAATCGCCATACCATGACGCGCCATTCGCGTTTGATACACGCAGTCAAACATATCAATTCCGTTTTCAACTCCTTCAAAGATATAATCCGGCGTCCCCGCCCCCATCAAATAATGTGGAACTTCAACCGGCAAATGCGGTGCTAGATTCTGCAAATGTTCTTTCAAAACCGAGAACGGTTCACCAATCGCCAAACCGCCAACCGCAACCCCGTGTTTAATGTACGGGCGCGCATTTTCCAAACTCCTCAAGCGCAAATCCTGATAAAAATTACCCTGAATAATCGGAAATAACGCCTGCTTGGGGTTTTGGTGCGCAATATAACACCTTCTCAGCCAGTTAACCGTACGCGCATCCGCCTCGATAACCTGTTCCCTGGTAGCACCGTAGGGCGAACAAATGTCCAGTTGCATGATAATGTCTGCGCCGAGTTTGTGTTGCACTTCCATGTTACTTTCCGGCGTAAATTTAAAAATTTTGCCGTCAATATGACTTTTGAACGAAACCCCGTCATCATCGACCTTACGTAAGTTTTCCAAAGAAAAAACTTGAAATCCACCACTATCGGTCAAAATCGGTTTATCCCAATTCATGAATTGATGCAAATCGCCCGCCTGCGCCACAATATCCGCCCCCGGACGCAAAAAACAATGGTAAGTATT
The DNA here is from genome assembly GCA_018384735.1 of Eubacteriales bacterium. Classification (GTDB taxonomy): domain Bacteria; phylum Bacillota; class Clostridia; order Christensenellales; family UBA1242; genus RGIG8050. The sequence continues at coordinate 12,933 of JAHAXB010000051.1, forward strand.
TGCCAAAATAATTTGCGCACCGGCGTCTTTGACTTCTTCCGGCGCCAAACCTTTCACCGAAGCACGGGTTCCCACCGGCATAAAAATCGGCGTTTCAATTTTACCGTGAGGAGTGGTAAAAATACCCGTACGAGCAAAACACTCCGACGACTTACCAGTTATTTCAAAAGAAAAGTACTCATTATTCATAATCAAATTCCTTGTGCTTGGTAATTTCAAATAAATTGTTGATGATGTTCTTTTTGTCGCCATTATCATATAAAACACTATATATCGTGTTTGTTATTGGCATGACAATACCATATTTTTCCGCCAAACGATGTAATGCCTTGGCCGTACCGACACCTTCGGCAGTGCCAATATCATCGGATAGGTTATCTTTAATAAATTCTTCTCCATAACGACGGTTATGGCTGTTTTTACTGAATAACGTGGCTTCAAAATCACCCAAATGGCTCATACCGAAGGCGGTCATACGGTTACCGCCCATTTTCTCAATCAAAAGGGATACTTCATAGCAGCCGCGTGCCATCAAAGCACCTTTTAACGATGATTGTCCTAAACCGTCCAAAATTCCGGCAGCAATTCCCATCACGTTCTTAGCCGCAGAGCCGACCTCTACCCCGAGCAAATCTTCTTCGCGCAAGAATGTAATCAGCGGACTCTCAAACATTTTAATCAAGCGACGTACCGTGGCCTTATCATCCCCCGCCATAACCATCATATTCGGATGCCCCGCGGTCAACTCTTCGATATGTCCCGGTCCCACCCAAACACAGACGTGATTGCTTTTATCGATATTTTTAGCCAAAATCTGACTTAATCTTTCGCCAGTATTTTGGTCGATACCTTTCATGCACAAAATAAAAGTCTTGTTTTCAGGGCAACACTGACCAATATTGCGCGACAACTCCTGCATTCCCTGTGCCGAAATTGCGATAATAATGGTATCGGCGAAGTCAAGACTGGATTGTAAATCTGTACTATAACGCAAACTATCCGGCATAGTAATGTAGCCATTTTTTTTGGTTTGCATTAACTGGGCAAAATAGTTATCGCCGATACGTCCCCACATGGTAACATCGTTATGTAATTTTTCGATTTGATACCAAGCATGAAACGACGCCCAACGGCCACAGCCCAAAATCGTGATTTGGTTCATAATTATCATTATAACAATAAATCTAATTGCAAACAATTAAAATCTGCGCGATAATATGATATGGGTTTATTTCACATCTTGAAAAACGGTTTAACGATTGAAAAGAAAAAAGTTCAACCGGAAGAAGATTTAACACAAGAAACAATTGAGGAAGAAAACATCGAAGATGCCGTAGCCGAAGAGCCGACACCAGTTGTCAATGAACCGATGATGCCGTCCGCACAACCGACTTTGGAAGAACAACGTTTGGAAGCGGCTTCCGTACTGTTAGGCGATAACGGTTTGACACACGGCTCTACCCCGTCGCTGATTCAAGTAGCACAACCGGTAACGCCTGCACCCGTGCAATCAGCCCCAACCGAAACCACAACCTCACAACAATTTTTCAACACACATAACAATTTATCTGGCAATTTTGACAACGCCTTGTTAGGACAAGTCAGTGCCAACCAAAATTTATTGGTCATCGCACCACAAACTTCGGCGGAAATTTCCACCATTTTGACTAACCTTGCTAACGGCAACGCGTGCATTGTTTCGTTGGCGCGTTTCGCTTTACCCGAAGCACAAAGATTCTTGGATTATATTTGCGGATTCATCAACGCCATCGGTGGCATGATCATGCAAAAATCGGCCTCGGAATATATCCTGGCCCCCAAAGGCGTAAACATTAAAAATAGTTAAATTTCGTCACTATTCGTTAAAACTTCAACACCTTGCGCGGTAATTAAAATCGTGTTTTCGTAGTGCGCGCTTAATTCGCCACGGGTCGAGATGACCGTCCAACCATCAGGAGCAACCTTAATAGCATTGCTATTACCGTGAAAAATCATTGGCTCAACACAAACCGCTGTATTGGGTTGGAATTTTTTACGCACGTGCTGTTGTAAACCTGAACCGTGCACAATGTAATTAGGAATCAGCGGATCTTCGTGAAGTTTTTTACCGATACCATGTCCGCAGTAATCTTCCAAAATACTGTAACCACCAATTTCCTTAATGTAGCCCTCAATCGTTTTACCGACCACGGCAACCTCGACACCGGGTTTCATTTTGGCTAACGCCTTATAAAAACAATTACGCGTGACGTTAATCAATTCCTGCGCTTCGTCCGAAATTTTACCGACGGCGAAAGTACGACAAGCATCAGTGCAAATGCCGTTGAAACCCGCCCCACAATCGACTGTAATAATGTCACCTTCATGCAATACTTTGTCGGTTGGGATCCCGTGGATGATTTCTTCGTTAACACTGGTATTGCATGCGTATTGATAGTCATAAACGCCCTTGAAACAAGGATAACAATTATGCGCCAAGATGTAATCTTCGGCCATTTTATCAACTTCACGTGTAGTCATACCAGCACGCAAATTTTGGCGGATGAACTTGAATGTTCCCGCCAAAACCTTGCCTGCATAACGCATATTAGAAATTTGTGCCGCAGTTAATTGCTTCATAATTTTGCCACCACGTCCTTTACCATTGCATAGGTATCAGCGGGTGTATTTTCAAGTTTATCGTGAACCACAAATAACTTGTTTTGATCGCGATAGAAATCCAAAATCGCACCATTATTCTTTTTAAAGTTATCCAAGCGTTTTTGGATAAATTCGGCTTTATCATCATCGCGTTGATACAATTCGCCACCGCATTTTTTGCATTTATCGATTTTGTCCCAACGGGCTGCATGAATCGTACCGCATTGACGGCACATATAACGACCACCCAAACGGGTTTGTACAATATCGTCTGTAACATCGATGGCAATAACCAAGTCGACTTTCAAAACTTTGTCCAAGGCAATCGCTTGGTTCAAAGTGCGCGGGAAACCATCCAAGATGACGCCTTTCGTGCAGTCAGGTTGTTTCATACGATCCAACAAAACTTCGATGGTAACTTCGTCCGGTACCCATTGACCAGTCGAAACATAAGATTCAAGTTTTTGACCAAGTGGTGTTTTTTTCGCAATTTGTTCACGGAATAAATCACCAGTCGAGATATGGACTAAGCCAAAATCACGAACCAAAAAACCGGCCATACTACCCTTACCGCAACCACTAGCGCCATTTAAGATTAAATTCATTTTTCCCCCTTATTTAAATGCTTATTTCAAGAAACCTTTGTATTGTTTCATTAACATTTGATTTTGAATTGATTTATCAAATTCCAATGCGACCGATACGATTACTAACATACCAATTGAGGTAAACGCTGTGGTTAAAGCATCACCGGAAATGGCTGGAATATTGGTAAATAACAATGACGGAATCATGGCAACCAACATCAGGAATACTGCGCCAAAGAATGTAATACGGTGTGAAACTTTGCGCAAATAATCCATGGTCGGTTTACCTGGGCGATAACCCAAAATAAAACCACCGTTACGTTGAATTTGCAGTGCTACTTCTTCCGGATTAAACATCAAAGTTGCATAGAAATAGGAGAAACCTAAAATTAACAGCGATGTAACCACAATGTTAATCCAAGTACCCGTTCCCATGTAGGTTTGATACCAGTCATAAGCGTTAATTACGCCCTTGTTGTTAAATGATAACAACATTTGCATGACCAATTGCGGGAAGTTAACCAATGCTGTTGCAAAAATGATAGGCATTACGCCAGTTGCGTTTAATTTAATCGGAATATTGGTCGATTGTCCACCGTACATTTTATTACCTTTGACTTGCTTAGCGTAAGTCACAGGAATACGACGTTCGGCCAAATCAAACATAACGATAAACGCAAAGATAAAGACCAACAACAAGATAAAGATAATTGGTGTGACGATCGCGTCAATACCTTCGGTGAAAATTTTCACCACACTATTGGTAAAGGCGGTTACGCCAGAAGTTAAGATACCGACGAAAACCAACATACTCATACCGTTAGCGACACCGATTTCGGTAATTTTGTCACCTAACCAGACGGTCAACATGGTACCAGCAACCAAGGAAATTACGACCATAACTTGAACCAAGAAATCCGGCGCCGATTCCCATAACAAAGTTTTACTGCTAACAGTGTTGATAGAAATTACAATTGCGATTGATTGTACAACTGCCAATACCAAAGCCACGTAACGTGTAATCACCGCAATTTTTTTGCGGCCATCACTCCCCTGTTTAGACAGACGTTGCAAACTCGGTAACGCTACCGACAGTAATTGAACCACGATTGACGAGGTGATATACGGAGAAACACCGATTGCGAACCAAGCGCCTTTGGACAAGGCACCACCGGTTAATGACGACAACAAACTTAAAAAACTGTTGGAACCGGAGTTATTAACCGCACTGGAAAAAACGCTAGGGTCAATGCCCGGGATTGGTAAGAACAATCCCACGCAATAAAGCATCATTAACCCTAACGTCATCAAAATCTTACGACGCAAATCTTTTTGTGCAAAGGCTTCGCGTAAAGTTTTTAACATTTCTTAATTTCTCCACCAGCTTTTTTAATTTTCTTTTCAGCTTCTTTAGTCCAAGCATTGGCGGTTACTTTCAAAGCAACTTTCAACTCGCCATCGCCCAAAATCTTAACACCGTATGATCCCACTTTAGAGATTATACCCTTTTCCAACAAGATTGCGGCATCAACTTTGCTGTTCGCTTTGAAAGTATTCAAATCGCCAACATTGACAATCGCATATTCCTTCGAAAAGATATTGGTAAAACCGCGTTTTGGTAAACGACGCATCAAAGGCATTTGTCCACCTTCGAAGCCAGTACGCAAACCGGCACCCGAACGTTGACCCGCACCTTTTTGACCACGGGTTGAGGTTTTACCCATACCGCTACCGATACCACGACCGATACGATGTTTTTTTGTTCTTGCCAACGGATGTGGCGATAATTCATTGATAATCATGATGTACTCCTTAAATATTTTCTACTTTTACCAAGTGTTCCAATTTCTTGCAAGCACCCAAGATAGATGGCAAGTTTGGTAATTCACGAGTATCGCCAGGACGACTTAATTTCAAGGCCTTAGCGGTACGGATTTGACGTTTCGTGCAAGATGCCAAACCGTGAATCATCGTTACGCGAATTTTACCATTGGCAACTGGTTTCACAACTTTCTTATCCGCAGTCTTAGCAACCGGTTTTGCCGCAGCCTTTGGCGCAGCTTTGGTTGCAGTTTTAGCAACTGGTTTTGCAGCAACCTTAGTTGCGGTTGCTTTTGGTGCCGCCTTGGCTGCAGTAGTTTTTGTAGTTTTTGTTTCTGCCATGTTGATTTTCCTCCTTAAATTTCTTCCACGGTTTTACCGCGCAAGCGTGCCACTTCTTCACGGGTACGCATATTGGTAATCGCAGCCATAGTCGCCTTAACCACGTTCATGGCGTTGGTTGAACCATAGCATTTTGCGGTTACGTCTTCATAACCAGCCAATTCAAGTACGGCCTTAACCGCACCACCAGCAATTATACCAGAACCACCCTTAGCAGGCAATAATAATACACGAGTAGTACCAAATTTACCAACCATACGGTGTGGGATAGTAGCGTTAGCGATTGGAACATTTTTGAAGTTCTTTTTAGCATCGCTTTCGGCTTTTTTAATTGCTTCGGAAACTTCACGAGCTTTACCAGAACCGACAGCGACCATACCTTTTTTGTTACCCATGACGACGACTGCGTTGAAACGCAAAGTACGACCACCGGCGACAACCTTAGTAATACGGTTTACGCCAATCAATTTGGAAGACAAACCATTTTGTTCGTCTTCGGTTTGTTGACGAGGTTTACGAGGAGCAGCATTCGCGTACAAAGCTTTTTTATTGGTTTCACGCGCATTAGCACGCATTTCTTTATTTGATGTTGCCAATAAAGCGTCTGCACTAACAGCTTCTTTTTTTACTTGTTCTTCCATTAGAATTTTAATCCTCCTTTACGAGCGCCTTCGGCCACTTCAGCCACACGGCCAGTATAAACATAACCGTTACGATCAAAGACACAAGCTTTGATTTTTTTTGCCAAAGCAGCTTTCGCCAATTCTTCACCGACGATACCAGCGGCTTCACGTTTGGTTTTACCTTTAATCAAGGCCTTAATTGCCGGCATATTAGTATTAACCGCAATCAAAGTTGCACCCTTATTGTCATCAATCAATTGAGCATAAATGTGCAACAAACTACGATAGACGCACAAACGCGGACAAGTAGCGGTTCCAAGAATGTCGCTTTGACGTTTAGCTCTTTGTTTTCTTGCCAAATTTTTGTTTTCTTTCTTAATCATTGTTTACTCCTTATTTCGCGCCCTTAGCACCAGACTTGCTTTCTTTGCGACGTACACGTTCGCCACGATAGCGGATACCATACATGTGATATGGTTCAACCGGACGTAAGTCACGAATGTTGCCTGCAATTAAACCGACTTTTTCTTTGTCGATACCGTTAACGGAAACAACCGCACCGATACCTTCTTTACCCAAGTTCAATTCATTGATTTCGGCTGGGGTCAAGACTTTAAATTTGATACCTGGTTCGCATTTGACTTCGATTGGGTGTGAATAACCCAAGTTCAAAACCAAATCTTCACCTTTCAAGGTTGCCTTGTAACCAACACCATTCAAAATCAAGTATTTTGAATATCCTTCGGTAACACCGTGAATCATATTCTGAATCAAACGGTTGTACAAACCATGTAATGAACGACTTAAATTTACATCGTTACCACGGGTAACTTTAATTTCATCACCAGAAATTTCAACTTCAATTGGTTGACGAATTTCACGTGACAAAGTGTTGTTACCTTTGGTGACGGTAACTACGCGGTCCGCATAGGTGACTTGGACACCTGCGGGAATTTTAATGATCGTTTTACCAACTCGACTCATTTGTTCCTCCTTACCATACCCAAGCGAGGACTTCCCCGCCTAAGTTCTTCTCTCTGGCTTGTTTATCGGTCATGATACCCTTTGAGGTTGAAATCAAAGCGATACCCAAACCGGACAAGACGCGTGGCAATTCATCAACACCGGCATAAACACGCAAGCCGGGTGTAGAAATACGACGCAAGCCTTGAATTACTTTTTGTTCTCCATTTTCGAGTTTGAAAGTAATTTTCAACATTTTTTTACCATCGTCGGTCACTTTTTTGCAGTCTTCAATGTAACCTTCTTGTTTCAAAACCTTGGCGATTTCTGCTTTGATGTTTGAATAAGGCACGACGACGCTTTCGTGACGAGCGCGAATCGCATTGCGAATGCGGGTCAACATATCGGCGATTGGATCAGTTGTAACTACATTTGCCATTTTTCTCTCTTTCTCCTTTTTACCAACTTGCTTTTTTGAATCCCGGAATTTCACCGTTAGCGACTTTTTCTCTGAAGCAAACACGGCAGATACCATATTTCTTCAATACAGCGTGCGGACGACCACAAATGCTGCAACGGGTATAATCACGTACTTTACACGGTTTACCGTTCAAACGTCCCCCGCGTTTTTGTTTTTCTTTTAACGCAGCTCTAGCCATTATTTAACCTCCTTTTTGAACGGTAAGCCCAACGCTTCCAATAATTCTAAGCTGTCTGCTTTGTTCGTTGCGGTAGTAACGATAGTAATATCCATACCACGCAATTTTTCAATCTTTTCATAAGAAATTTCTGGGAAAACTAATTGTTCTTTGAAGCCAAAGGTATAGTTACCGAATTGGTCAAAACTCTTACGGGATAAGCCCGAGAAGTCACGAACACGTGGTAACGCTACCGAGCAGATCTTATCAAAGAATTCATACATGGTCTTGTTGCGCAAAGTAACTTTGGCACCGTTCTTTTGACCTTGACGGATTTTGAAATTCGAGATGCTCTTTTTAGCGGTAGTAACCATTGGTTTTTGACCAGTAATCAAAGCCAATTCTTCAACGGCAGTGGTCAAAGATTTGGTGTTGTCTTTCACATCGCCTAAACGAGTGTTGACAACGATTTTGACCAACTTTGGAACCGCATTGACGTTACCATATTTCTTAACCAACGCTGGTACAATTTCGGTGACATACTTTTCGTGTACACGGTTCAAATATTTCTTTTCTGCACTCTTTTTGGTTGCAGGTTTAGCCGCGGTTTTAACTGCGGTTTTAGTAGTTTTCTTTACTTCTGCCATTGATTATTTTCCTCCCTTAGCGGTGGTTTCAGCTTTTTCAGCTTTTTTCGCCGCCGGTTTTTTAATGGTCGATTCGGCCACGTGTTTAACTTCACGACGTTGCAACGGTTTCTTAGCGGCCTCGGCCTTTGGTTCTGCTGCTTCTTGAGCTTCAGCGTCTTTGGCTTTAGCTTTGACAAATTTCTTGTCTAACACTGCACCGCATTTTTTGCAGACGCGATGTTTAACATCGTTTTCGATTTGGTGACCAATACGGGTTGCTTTACCACATTTACCACAAATAATTTGCACATTAGAAATGTCGATTGGACCTTCCATTTTTTTCAACTCGGATTTTTCACCTTGTTTGCGCATTTTTTTGTGTTTGGTAACAATGTTCACACCTTCAACTTTGCAGGTGTTGTGTTCAGGGTCAACTGCAATAATTTTGCCTTTTTTACCTTTGTAATTGCCGGCCAAAACCAAAACAGTATCACCAACGCGAACGTTAACTTTCTTTACTGTATTTTCCATTACAATACCTCCGGTGCTAAGGATACAATCTTCATGTAGCCTTTTTCACGCAATTCACGAGCAACAGGTCCAAAGATACGGGTACCTTTCGGGTTGCCTTCTTTATCAATAATTACGGCTGCGTTATCGTCGAAACGAATGGTTGTGCCGTCTGGGCGTTGTGTTGGAGAAACGGTACGCACAATAACACACTTAACAACATCACCGGATTTAACCTGACCGTCGGTATCGCAACTGCGAACAGAAGCGATAATGGTATCACCGATACCGGTAGCACGACGCCAAGAACCACCAACGTTGTGGAAAGCGTGCAAAGTTTTCGCACCAGTATTATCCGCACAAGTCAAAATAGTTTCTTGTTGAATCATCTCATCCTCCCCTTTATTTAACCTTCTCTACGATACGTACCAAACGGAAATATTTGTCTTTCGACAATGGTCTGGTTTCCATAACTTCGATAGTATCACCGATTGAACATTCGTTGTTTTCGTCATGGAATTTGAAACGAGAAGTTTTTGTTACGACTTTTTTATAAAGCGGATGTGGAACCTTACGTGTAATTTCAACAACACCCGTCTTTTCCATTTTGTTTGAGATAACTACACCGCGCAAAACTTTACGACGGTTAACACGAGTAGCGTCTGCCTTTTTGACTGCCTTAGCTTTTGGAGCTTTGGTTGCAACTTTTTTAACTTCCGCCGGAGCCTTGGTGGTCTTGGCAGCAGGTGCCGCTTTGGTAACCTTAGCCGTAGCTTTAACAGCGGTTGATTTTTCGTTTGTAGCCATTATTTTGCCTCCCTTAATTTAAGTACTGTCAAAATACGAGCAATATCTTTTTTAACAGCTTCCAATTGTTTTGGATTTTTTAATTGACCAATTGAATGTTGGAAACGTAAGTTGAACAACTCTTGTTTCTTGGATTTATAAGCCGCATTCAATTCAGCATCGGTCATATCATGATAAACTTTTGCCTTATCCATTGATTACCTCCACTTTTTCCGACGTAGTAGCAGCATTTTGTTGTTCGCGTGATACAATCTTGCATTTTACGGACAATTTATGCATACCCAAGCGCAAAGCTTCGCGCGCATCTTCTTCCTTAATACCTTGGATTTCGTACAAGACGCGACCTGGTTTAACTACAGCAACCCACAATTCCGGATTACCTTTACCACTACCCATACGAGTGTTAGCAGGTTTCTTAGTAACAGATTTGTGTGGGAAAATGTTAATGAAAACTTTACCACCACGTTTGGTGAAACGGGTCATCGCAACACGGCCTGCTTCAATTTGGTTTGAAGTAATCCAACCTGGTTCAGTTGCGACCAAACCAAATTCGCCGTAAGTCAATTTGTTACCACGGGTAGCTTTACCACGCATACGGCCACGTTGAACTTTACGTCTTTTTACTCTCTTAGGCATTAACATTTTCTGCGCCCTCCTTCTTAGCTAATTTCGGGGTGAAAGATTTAGAATAACCGCCTTTATTTTTGGCTGGGTTTAAATCTTTCTTTTCGCCACCTTCGTAACGACGAGCGCTGTAACCACCGTTATTGCGGCTTGGCTTACGTTCTTCGCGGTTGAAGTTAGCGCGTGGTTCACGAGTCGGACGAGCGACCTCACCACTGTGCATACGTTTGCCCTTCACTTCTCCGTTGCAAATCCAGCATTTAACACCGATTACACCGAAAGTGGTACGAGCAACAGCGAAACCATAATCGATATCACTGCGCAAGGTATGCAAAGGCAAAACACCTTGTTGATAGTGTTCGGAACGAGCAATATCGGCACCGTCCAAACGACCTGATAATTGAATCTTAATACCGGTAACACCGTTCTTCATGGCTTTTTGAATTGCCATTTTCATGGTACGACGCCATGCTTTACGGCTTTCCAATTGACTGGCAACTGATTGAGCGACCAAGTCCGCGTTGATGTCCGGATTTTTGATTTCTTTTACGTTAACTTCCAAAGTCTTGGAACCAACAATCTTTTGCAATTTTTGGTTCAAAACTTGAATATTTGCACCTTTTTGACCGATAATCATGCCCGGTTGTGAAGTGTAAATGTTAACGGTAACCACAGAATTACGACGTTCAATGACGATACGAGCAATGCTGCAGTTATTCAAACCGGCTTTCAAACCATATTCGTCATTCAAAAATTTACGAATTTTATGGTCTTCCAAAATGTAGGCGGCAATGTCTTTTTTCGGAGCTACCCAAGTAGCGTTCCATTCTTTATTGACACCTGTACGAAAGCCATTAGGATTAACTTTTTGTCCCATTATTTAGCCTCCTTTTTTGCCGCCGTAGTTTTCTTTGGCGCGCTAGCCGCAGGTTTCTTTGCTGCGGTGGTTTTCTTCGCAGTAGCTACCGCTTTAGTACCCAACGGTTTTACCGTGTTCGGTTGATCAGCGATTGGCTTTTCTGCTTTGGTAGCCGGGATTGCCTTAGCTGCGGTTTTGGTGGTTGCAGTTTTAGCAGCCGGTTTCGCAGCAGTTGCTTTTTGGGCAGTCTTTTCTGCCGGCTTGGCAACTTTTTGACCAACTTTCAATTCATCCAAACGGATAGTGATGTGGCAAGAACGTTTCAAAATACGGTCCGCACGACCACGAGCACGTGGCATCATACGTTTCATTTGTGGTGCGTTGGTCGCATAACATTCAGCAACATATAAGTTGTCTTTCGGCATAGCCAAATTGTTTTCCGCGTTAGCAGCAGCACTGTTCAAAACCTTCAAAACAACTGGGCTGGAAGATTTATTCAAGTTTTTCAAGATATTAACAGCGTCTTCATAGCTTTTGCCACGGATTAAGTCCAAGACAAAGCGAACCTTAGAATTGGGGATACGAATGTAACGGGCAATTGCATAAGGGCGTTTGTCACGGTTGGCTTCTCTGCGTTCTTTTCTTTCTTTAATTCCTCTGCTCATTTTGTTACCTCTTTTAACCTTTTTTACCTTTCGCCGCGATAGCTTTAATACCACCATGGGCTTTGAAAGTACGGGTTGGCGCGAATTCGCCTAATTTATGACCAACCATTTCGGATTTAACATAAACAGGAATGTGTTTACGACCGTTGTGTACAGCAATCGTGTGACCAACAAATGATGGCAAGATTGTGCAAGCACGGCACCAAGTTTTCAAGACCTTTTTCTTACTTTGGTCGGCGTTCATTTCTTCAATGCGACGAACCAATTTTTGATTTACATAAGGTCCTTTTTTAATACTTCTACTCATTATTTCTTCCTCCTGCTGACAATAAAGCGATTCGACGGTTTATTTTGCTTACGAGTCTTGTAACCCAAAGTCTTCTTACCCCACGGAGTAACAGGAGAAGCAAATCCGACAGGAGACTTACCTTCACCACCACCATGCGGGTGATCACATGGATTCATAACAACACCACGGACAGTCGGACGAACACCCATATGACGTTTGCGTCCAGCTTTACCCAATGATACCAATTCATGATCCAAGTTACCGATACGACCAATGGTTGCGTAGCAGTTTTCTGGAACACGACGGGTTTCACCAGATGGCATTTTCAAAATCGCATAGCCGTTATCACGACCAGCCAAGGTTGCATACATACCAGCCGAACGAGCAATCTTAGCACCGGAACCCGGTTGCATTTCAATGCAGTTAACCATTGAACCAACTGGAACGACAGCCAACGGCATAGCGTTACCAATTTTAATTTCAACGTTATCACCAGCAATGACTTTATCGCCTTTTTTCAAATCTAATGGAGCGATAATATAACGTTTTTCACCATCAACATAGTGCAACAAGGCGATGTTAGCGGTACGGTTTGGGTCATATTGAATTGAATCAACAACGGCCGGAACCATACGTTTGTCGCGTTTGAAATCAATTACACGATAGTGTTGACGATTGCCACCACCGATGTGACGGGTCGTGATACGACCATAAACGTTACGTCCACCGCTTTTCTTTTTGGTAGCTAACAAACTTTTTTCAGGTTTTGCATTTCGATCGATTTCTTCAAAAGTCGAAACAGTTTTAAAACGTGAACCTGCACTTCTTGCATTAAACCTTTTAATACCCATTCTTTACTCTCCTTATTGCAAACTCTCGAAGAATTCGATTGGTTTGCTTTCCTTTGTTAATTGGACATAGGCTTTTTTCCAAGCCGATTGACGGCCTTCAAATTTGCCTTGACGTTTAACTTTACCTTGATAGTTAACGGTTGTCACTTTTTCGACTTTTACACCGAAGCATTCTTCAACGGCGTTCTTGATTTGAGTTTTGTCTGCATCAGGATGTACCACAAAAGCGTATTTTTTGGCTTTAATCGAGGCGACACTCTTTTCACTTACCAAAGGACGAATAATAATATCATGAGCGATCATTTAGCACCTCCATATTGTTTTTCAATCGTTTTGACGGCATCAACTGACACAATCAACATACGGTGGTTAACGATATCCATAACCGATAATTGTTCACCAGTGGTGACCTCTACGGCAGGAATGTTAGCGACCGCACGAATCAATTCGGCATTGTAAGGATTTACGAACATTACTGATTTACCTTCCAGTTTTAATTTTTCCAACAGGTTGGCAACCAATTTAGTTTTCGCTTCCTTCAATTTCAAATCTTTAATGACCAACATTTCTTTGTCAGCCAACTTAGCTGAAATCGCAGAAACAAAAGCTGCGGATTTTTTCTTTTGGTTAATCTTGGTTGAGAAATCACGCGGCTTGGGCGCAAATACAATACCACCACCAGTAAATTGTGGACCTTTGGTTGTACCTTGACGCGCATTACCAGTACCTTTTTGACGATACGGTTTTTTCTTGTGACCACGAACTTCGGACATCGTCAAAGTTGATTTAGTACCTTGACGTTGATTGTTATTCAAAGCCACAGCAACTTCGTGAATCAAAACTTCGTTACGTTCAGCGCCGAAAACTTCTTTGCTGACTTCCAATTCTTCAACGGTTTTACCGGTTTTATCAATCACATTAAGTTTCATTTGTTACCTCTCATTGCGGTTTTTGCTTGTTGAACAGTAACGATACGACCCGCAGGGCCCGGAATGCTACCTTTAATCATTAAGCAATTCTTAGCAACATCGACTTTTACAACTTGCAAGTTCTTAACCGTAACTTGTTCGTTACCATATTGACCAGCCATGTGTTTGTTTTTCCAAACACGTCCCGGGAAGGTACGACCACCGATAGAACCTTGCGCACGATGAACGGGACCACCACCATGGGACATACGACCACGAGCATTGTTCCAACGTTGGATTGCACCAGTGAAACCATGACCATGGGTATTGGCGGTAACATCAACCAAGTCACCAGATGCGAAGACATCGCATTTAATTTCTTGACCTAATTGATACTCAGCCGGATTAGCAGTGATAAATTCACGCAAAACTTTTTTCGGTGAAACACCAGCTTTTTTAAAGTGTCCTTCTTCCGGTTTAGTGGTTAAATTTTTCTTTTGTTCAATCGCACCAACCTGAATTGCGTTGTAACCATCAGTTTTTTCGGTTTTAATTTGGGTTACATAGTTCGGTGTAGTTTCAACAACAGTTACCGGAATCACTTTACCAGTTTCATCGAATAACTGAGTCATACCAATTTTCTTACCAATTAAATACTTTTCCATTGCGCACTACCCCTTACAGTTTAACCTGAATGTCAACGCCCGCAGGCATTTCCAAACGCGTTAACGCTTCTACGACTTTTTGGTTTGGGTTGTAAATATCAACCAACCTCTTGTGGGTGCGAGATTCAAATTGTTCACGGCTATCTTTGTCTTTGTGCGGACTGCGAATAACCGTTACAACTTCGCGAACGGTTGGCATCGGCACAGGGCCAACAATTTTTGCACCATTTCGTTCTGCGATTTCACGAACACGACCGCAAGCAGCGTCAACAGCTTGGTAGTCGTAACCTGACAAACGCACACGAATTTTTTGTTTCTGTTCAGCCATTTTCTTCTCCTTATTTGATTTTATCAAGTTTGGGTTTCCTGATGTTCGCCGTGTGTTTCTTTTTTCCCACACGCAACAGGCTTGCCAAACGCAGATTTAATATTATACTTTTTTAACCCACACCTGTCAACACTTATTCTTGAGTTTGGCGCAATTGTTTTCCAAGCATTGAAGCCTTAGCGCCGGCCGCCACTGCCCCAGTAAAGAGTAATACGGCTGTGGCAAAAAACGGCACGGATTTTTTATTCAAAATGCCCGTACTGTTTTGGTATTCCGCATAATTATTAGCTGGCACCAAATTACCATAACGGCTTTGCAAATCGGACAAATTGGTTGCAACTTGCTGATTGGTTTCCAGGCGAGAAATCTTTGCTTTGATGGAAACCGCAGTACCAAATAAGCGGCTGTAAGCGTCGCCTTGATAGTCGGACTCAGGTAAATCTAAACAAACTGAAACCCAAGTATCCAACGTAATTTTATCATCCGGCACGGTTACTTCACGCAAACTTTCACGGGCTACAACCAACTCTTCCCTGACTTTGGTAATCATTAAATAATGGATTAAATGATCTTGCACAATAGTTTCCGCCGCGTTTAATTTCGCCTGCAGGTATCCCCAGCTGGCTTTGGTATAATCGGCACGGTTTAATTGCTGACAAGTTTCAATCTCTTTTTGCAACGGACTATCCACACCACAATTAACTTGGATTTTTTCGTAACTCTGACGCAATTTCAACCATGTGGTATAGGCATCTTCCGGCAGGACTTCATCGGGGTGTTGTAAAAACAACTTCGCCTGTCGCTTTTGTTGTTTTAATTCATCGGTAAAATTTTCTGCCAGATCGGATTCATCCAGTTGCGCCAACGCATCAACTAGGTTCTGCAAACCCACCGTCCAATCCGTGCTTTCCAAAACGCTCGCGTCATGGCCTGTGATTTTTTGATTAGCTTCTTCCAATTTTGCGGTAATATCGTCCACCGCATACTGGTAAGCGGTCGCGATGTTCAGAGCGACGGCCTGGTAATAAAGGTGCGTAAACTCGTTCCAAAAATCCAAAGTAAACAACAAGCGCGTCGCTTCATCTTCCGCAGCGATGTGATCGACAAAATACTTTTGGGCTTGGCCAATCTCGGTTTCCAAAGCGGTTCGGTCACTTGCCAAGTCTGTGCTTTTATATTGCGCCTTGTAAACATCATCGGTTATTTCCCAATCATCAAACGGCATGGTCGGTTTCGCGTCCGGGAAAATATCGGCATAAACCGGCTCTACCATGCGTTGACCGTTGAAATAGATATAGTAACTAACCGGCTCAACGTCAGAGAGGTCGGGGTCACAAGTAACTTTTTGGGCTTTAGTATAAACCTTAACATCGGTCAACCAGCCGGCAGGTTTATCCTCTGCCCCGTCTTTGCAAATCGACACCAGACCAAAACTATTGGCACCAATTTTTTCCACAGTCGATGGCACATAAACCATTTGATTGGCACGACCTGCGAACGCCCAATCTAAAATTTGTTTGGTACTGTCGGGAATTTCATTCACATTACAGCACCCCAAAACCAAGGTATCATCGGCAGTGCTGACCGTTTGGAATAAGCAATTATTAACAACATGATAAATCGACTTGTCGCCCTTAATCGCAATTGTTTTTAAGTTGGTTAAGGGTGCAAATGCTTGACGTTTAACATCCTTATCAAAACGGAAATCATCCGAAATGGTCAAGGACTGAATGTTGACACAATTTTTAAAACTGTTAGCATCCAAAACAACGTTGTCATTGAAAGTAACGGACTGCAAAGCCACACAACCTTGGAAAGCCCCCTCTGCGATAAATTGCATATTCACCGGGAAAACAATGTTTTGCAAAGCCAAACAATTTTTGAAAGCATACGCACCAATGTGGGTCAGTCCCTGTCCCAATTTAACTTCTTTTAATTTAACACAACCCGAAAATGCACCGGTTTGATATACTTCATCCCCCGCGATTTCGGTTACACTGTCCGGAATTTCCAAGGTAGTTAATTTGCTATGATTACTAAATGCTTCAGCATCAATCTTAGTTACATCGTAATCTTTACCACCGTAATTAACCGTTGTCGGTATTACCAAGGTTTCCGCATCGTGGTCAATAAATTTAACGACATTAACTTGGTCGTTTTTAATTTCGTAATAAAATTGGTGCGCGCTGTCAAAATGGTAATTGTCTTTATCATCGCGACCAAAGATAACAAAAGTACATAACCCCGCAACCAACACCAAAAGCAGTCCACACACAAACCACATTAAGTGCATGATGGTGGCAGTATTGCTTTTGATGTAAGTTTTGTTCGGGTTATCAAACATCGCGCTCCCCCCTGCTCGCATTACACGTAGAATATCTTCATATTCAACATGAATGAAATCGCTTGGATTAAATAAGACAAATTGATGTGAATATTTTTCGGAGTACAATCAATCACAATGTTATTGCCTTCTTTACGGCAACCGTATTGTTTCAAGATAGCAACCAAATTCTTAATTACATCGGGTTCGGATAATTCGAAAATTTGGTCCAATTCTTTTAAAGTGGCACCTTCATCACTTAAATAAAAATGTCCATCGTTCGCCACAATCAAATAAATTTCGTACAAGCCGGAATCGGTTTTGTACATCGGAACGGCGATGGGATATTTTTGTGGATTGATTCTGCCAACCTTGATTTTATCACGGAAAAAACTTTCTAATTGTTCTTCTAATTTCATACAATCTAGTATATACCAAAATTTTTATAATTTCAAAACACATTTTACGGCTAAATCAAACAGGTGTTCACGCATGTCATTACGTGCGTGCCAGTTGCGATACTCCCACCCTGCTTTATGTACCACATCGCCCGCATACAACAAAACAGCGCAGGACAAATGCTTAAACTCCGCAACCGCGTAATAAGCCGCACACTCCATTTCCACCACCGCACAACCTTCCTTACGACGCATTTCAACCTTGTCGGGTGTTTCACGGAAAGAAGCATCCGTCGTCCAAGTTTTAACCTCCAAGAAATTTTGGTGTTCGGCTTGCAAACATTCGATCACTTTTTTACGCACATTTTCATTCAGCGAAACTTCGCGCGCGGGTGGCAAATAATGGTAACTGGTTCCTTCATCGCGTACGGCAGCCGTGGCCAACAAGATTTTTTCGCCCGTTACAGCATCATCCAAAGTTCCCGCACCACCACAAACAACAAATTTTTCCACGCCGAGGGCGGACAAAATTTCCATCATACGGGCAGCTTGTGGTGCACCCAGCGGACACAACAAAACATAAATTGATTCGGTCGCCGTATCCAGTTGGTAAACTTCGGGACGCTTGCCCTCAATGCGCAATTTAAATGCTTCAAAAATTTTGTAGCTGGTTTCCAATTTGACTACCACGTCTTGAAAATAGGTAATGATACAACGCTTAATTTTACGCTGTGGATAAATATCAGTTTTAGCAACCGTAATCGATTGCGGGTTGCGGTCGTATTCCAAAATCGGATAAGGTTCAGCTTTAATCATATTTTGCAGTTTTTGTCCCGCAACACGTTCTTCTCCATTGGCGTTCATCATGTTTTGAATTTCGTTTTCACTCATGTTAAAAGGTTACCTTTCTACCCTGTTTTTTGCAAGCATATTTATATTTAGTGGTTGAATTTTTCCAACATTTTTTAACCGTTGGTCAAGATGGTTTGCAGTTAATCGCTACCGCGGTTTTACCCGTTTTGTTTCCGTTTTTCGTTTTAACCAGTTTAATTCTGAACTTATCCAACGGATCAAAACCGTGGTTAGTTTGTTTACTGGCATACTGTTCGGGCTATCCAAACGGGGCACGTCTGACGCAAGATTTATATTTACAACACCGCATTGATTTACCCACTGCCAAGCGTTTATTAGTGGCAACCAGCACGCCCAGCCCAATGTTCGTAATCGCCACCGCGGGATTGGTGTTTTTACACGACCTTAAATTGGGATGCATGATATTTCTTTGCACAGTTGTTAGCGCCATGATTAACGGTTGGCTTTGGGCTCCACCCCACACTCAAGCACCAATTATTGCGGTAAACACCCGCGCACCAAAAAATTGTTTTACCGCGCTCACGACGGCACTTACCAGCGCGACCAACGCCATCGTTAATGTGTGTGGCGTAGTATTATTCTTTTATATTTTTACGCAAACGTTACACTTGCCAGTTTGGCTTGCCGGAGTTTTGGAAATGACTACTGGTGCCGCCGCCACCGCAAGTCCGTTGCTAATTCAATTTTTCGTAAGCTTTGGCGGACTGTCGGTTGCCATGCAACAACAACTGTTTATGCAAAATTTTCACATCAAGTTTTCAGCCTACTGCGCTTACAAATTAACCCACGCAATTTTGGCCTGTGGATTATTGACGGTCGTTTTATTATTTTTGCAGTAAATAAATCCAAGCCCGACCGTAATGGCGCGCCTCGACAATTCGTGGGTGTGTAAATTCGCGGTCAGTTTCAAAAACAATTAAACCATGTTTAATTTGCTCAATCGCTCGTGCGCCAAAATCACTGTCATAAGGCGGATCCAAAAAAATCAAATCATAATTTTGGTTCGGAACAGACAAATAATCCTTTTGAGAAAAACTGCAATTACGCCAAGTTTGACCGACATTTCTTTTTACAACTTGTAATGCGGCGGGGTCAAAATCGTTAAAATGCACGAACCCTGCTCCGCGTGACAAACATTCAATACCGTATGCACCGGTACCGGCAAACAAATCCAATACGCGCAAGCCATTGAAATCAACATAGTTCGCCAGCAAGTTAAAAACATTCTCTTTGACGCGGTCCGTAGTTGGTCGCGTGGTGGGTGTGTAATATTCCACCAGTTTCTTGCCACGATGGGTTCCTGCAATTATTCGCATAACAAAGCATATATCAAATCATGTTAACCGTTCAAGTTAATTTACGCACCATTGCTAAAAATGTCACCACAATCAAAAAGCATTTACGCGTGGGAACTAAATTTTGCGCCGTCGTGAAAGACAATGCTTATGGTTTAGGTTTGGTCCGGATAGGAAAATTTTTGGCTCCGTTGGTTGATTGTTTCGCCGTGGCAACCGTTGCCGAAGGCATCGCCCTACGCCAAGCCGGTATTCGCAAGGACATTTTGCTACTTGGAATATGCGATGACATTCCCCAAGCCATCAAGCACAATTTAATCATTACCGTGGAAAATTTAGTTCAAGCGCAAACCATTGTTAAAAAGAGTTGGCACCCGCGCATTCATTTGGCTGTGAATACCAGCATGAACCGTTTTGGATTTAGTTCGGTACACGAACTGCGGGAGGCGTTACAAACCTTGTGTCGGGAACACGTGGAAGGTGTTTATACGCATTTGGCTTACGAAGCCGAACATTCACAGTTGGTTAAAAATTCCTTAGCACAATTTCAACGCTATGTCCGTCTTTGCCAAAAGTACTTTGCTAAATTAACTGTTCATGCGGGTTGTAGTGGCGTAATTAGTTTACCTGCCGCACATTACGATATGCTACGGGTTGGTAAAGCGTTGTACGGTGGCAGTCCGGAAACGCAAACCGCATTAACCGTAACTTCGCAAATTGTTGCCGTGAAAAAAGTTAAACCAAACACCACGATTGGTTATAACGGAACCTTTACCGTAAACAAAGCTTCCGTTATCGGCATTGTTCATGGTGGTTATGCCAATGGTATCCCGACACTGTTTAGTAATACCGTTTCCGTACTGGTGGGTAAGCACCACTGCCCCGTGATTGGTCGCGTTTGTATGGATTACTTTTTCATCGATGTCAGCAAGGTCGCCAACCCGTTGGGACAAACCGTCACCATCATCGCACCGCAAGCCGGACAAGGTTTATTGGACCTTGCCCGTCAAGCCAAGATGGTCACCTGTGATTTGTTGTTGCAGTTAAACAGAATTAGTTCGTAAATTCGACGACGCGACTGGTAACCTTACTTTTGAAGCGAGTTTCCCAATCAGTTAAACTTACATGGATTTTCAATGTCGCGTGCGTACTTGAGATCTCATCAAAAGCATTAACACTGATATTGTTCAAGTTGAAATTACCTTGGTCGTTGATGTAAATTTCGTTAATGCTTTCATGCACTCCACCAAAAGCCGCATCTTTCATGATTAATGCTGCGTTGGTAAAGTTAAGTTTAATTGGAACTAAATTGCCATTATTATCATAGCCGCCCAAATCAGCAAAAGCGTATCCAGCAATCACCTTCTCAGTAATGGCAATTCCTTTCGGTTCATTACTTCCTACACCCGTATAATAAATACGTAACAAAGTGTCGCCCCACACAATACGGTCTTTGTTTGGATCAACGCTCTTAACCGCAGTGTGTTGGAAGATACCACTGCCGACGGAAGTAAAACGTGTTTTACGGGTGTCGTTTTCTAACAGGCCCACAAT
This sequence comes from Eubacteriales bacterium, assembly GCA_018384735.1. Classification (GTDB taxonomy): domain Bacteria; phylum Bacillota; class Clostridia; order Christensenellales; family UBA1242; genus RGIG8050. Next base: position 34,125 of record JAHAXB010000051.1, read on the forward strand.
GGCGTTATTGTTCATCCGACCGTCACCTCTAAAGACGAAATCGCCAAGTTTACGCAAAGCAGCGGCACCTGTGGTGGTACCCGCAAAAGTAACAGTAGTTAATTCGCTACAATTTTCGAACGCACCTCGTTCGATTGATTCTACCGATAACGGCAAGGTTAAACTGATTAAAGCAGCATTGCTAGCGAAAGCACCCTTACCAATGGTTAAATAATGAGGTGTACCGCGACCAGAGTTATAAACAATTTCTTGTCCTTGGTGATTAAATTTAACTGCACCGCGAATTCCATTAAAGGCGTCTTCGCCGATGGTATTAACTGCACCACCGATTTCCACACCGTTGGTCAGCGCGGTACTGATACTATTAAAGGCGCGGTCTTTAATTTTGGTTACTGGTGCCATGTAATTTGTCTCATCATTATATCGAGCAAACGGAATATACAAACCGCTAAAGCTGTAATTTGTTGCACCAGTAACTCTATAGGTACCATCACTTTCTAAATCATATTGTAAATTCGGGGTAACCTTTTCGTACAAGGCGCAATAAACATAAACGCCGTTGCTATTGGTACCGTTGCTTAAATAGGTGCCGACAGTTTTATTGGGTAAAATACGATCTTTAACGTCAACCATATTCCATAACATACGATCATTAAAATTGTCGTTTTTTTGATAGCGCGACGCTTTTGACCAGCCAATGAATTGATACGTCTCACCATTAACTGTAAAGGTTTGTTCCAAAGCCGGCAAATAAACACCACTTAAACTCTTGTTCAACAGGTCACCGATGGTACAGTTGACATTGTCGATATCCTTGAATGTATAACCATTTTCCGGTTGATAATTGTTGTAAGTAATAAATCTTACCGGATACGCCTGCCAAGAATCCGTCGAGGTAGCATCAAAGACATAAGTGTTAATATCCGAACTGCCGTTAAAACTAATGTTGTCGCCGATACTATAACCGATACGACCAATGGCGCCGACTTCCAAAGTGGTGCCGTTGTATTTCCAGTTTTTGAAATGCGACCATTCCTTGTCAAATTTAATGTTGTAGGTATTGTTTTGTGCACTAAAGACGCGGAAGGTTTGACCATAAGCAAATGTTCGGATTTCAGTTTGTCCGTTGTAGGTAAATTTAAAGGTTTTCAAATAAGATTGAATGCGGGTACCTTGATACCAATTTTCATCAAAACCAACATTTTCCACGCTGGTAAAGAGCGGTATGTCATTAGGCACGGTCGTCAATAAGTTGCGCAAATCAAGCGTGGTATTTTCCGCACTTACTGCCTTAACGGTAGTCCAATCAAGTCCGCTTAACGCATCGCGCTCAATAGTTTTGATGGTATCCGGCAAAACCAAACTGGAACCAACATAATTGATATCCGTCAGATTGGCTGATCTTAAGACATACATCAAATGTTTCTTGGCCGTAAGGTTACCACGGTCTGCAATGTCCAAGTAATACACTAAACCATTTTCCACAAAAGCATACGCGGTAGAAGTTTTGTTTTGATTGCCGAAGGTTACACTTTGTAAATTTTTCAAAGCGCCCGACAAAACTTGCGCATCAACAATGACTGAGGAGTTGTCCCCAGGCACATCTGGTAAAACAACATTTTGTGCCGTAACATTATGTACCGCGTGTGCGGCAATGATCAATCCGGATGATTTACTTAAATTAATGGTTTGCAAAGTGTTAAGGTCGGATAATGCGTATTCCGCGATGGTAGAAATTGATTGGACCAAACTTGATAATTGCGTCGTGGTAATTGCTGTGTGACTCGGCACACCGAATAAGGTTGATTGATCAATGCTAACCAACAAACCATCGGTACGGAAATCATACTTGGTACTGCCGGCGACCGAAACAATCGAGGTAGCCGTGTTACCATCAATTTTGCGATAACCTTTTTTGATACGATAGGTTTGGAAGTTATTACCAACCACTGGGCTGCCGGTAATGGTTAAATTATCGCCGACATAAAATTCCTTAACTGTATTACATTGTATCGCACGTGGTTGCAAATTAATGTCGCCCTCTGACGGCACTACGACACGCACTTCGCGGTCACTGGTAATTCTGATGTCGCCTTGTTCAACCGTATAATTACCTCGAGGTAAAGCGACGATATCAACACTGCCCTTGTAATTAGCCGCTGGAGTTGATAAAGCCAAAATGCGATACGTTTTATTACCAATAGTAGTTTCATGGATGCGACCATCAGCAGAAACACGAATCGGAAGGAAAGTTAAATCAAAATCAATTGACGGTAAAGCATCGCCCGGGAACCAAATTTTGTTTACAAATTGAGCACGGACGGCATCACTGACCCCGTCAGGTACGACGGCTTGCCAACCAACAAAGTTGACCGCAGGCCACATAGCTAAACCGTTATCATCCAACACGGTGTTACCATATTGAACAAAATCCGGCGAATCGTTACCAACCGTACATCCGCCAATCTTGGTTTGAGTATAATCACCATTGCTGTAAACCGGTAAAGCCAAATTTGTATTAACAGTTACCGTACTTGAAATACCCGAAGTGTTCAAATTGTTATAGGTAATCGTCGCATTATTTTTGGCGTAAACCGCATATAGTTTCAATACATACTGCGGATTTTGCGCATCGCGCGAACTGTTGGCAGCTAATTCAGTATACTGGTCGGTGGCAATTAAATACGGTGAAGCCGTCGTGGCGCTGGTTTTGTCTTCGGTCGATAAACTTAAACGCGGTAAGACGCCGCCATTATCAGCCGTGAAATAATAAACGTCAAAGATGACCGCTGGATTACCCGCTTGATGGTCAGGCTCCGGTGCCCACCCCACAAAAGTACCCCATCCCGCGATTTCCGTTTCAATCCAGCCTGTGCGCGCTTGTGGCAAATTGAATGAACCACCAATACTTTGTTTACCTGTGATCGTGGATTCAACTTTTCTTCCCAAGTGATTGTAAAATTCAATTTCGATTGATTTTACCCCGCCGAGCTGACCATAAATACGAATACTGCTACCCTTATCGACATTGGCTGGAACCGTGGTGTTTTCATCAATGGCAACATAGCGACTGCCATCAATTGTGTATTCCCAGTTAATGAACGGACGACCATGGCTGTCGAATTTCGCGTAGTCACTTACCGAAAACGGATAGTAGTTATAGAATAAGTCACCTTGCGGAATTTCAAGATTGACCAAACGGCTAACATCAACTTTATCGGTTAAGTCGGTACCATCTTCCGATACGACTTGGTTTGCTTGGTTAAAGAAATTGATAGCCACAGTGGCTTTAGTTTGAGCCGCATAAATGACCACATTCAAAATCGCTTCGCCACCACTTGTCGTCACATAAGTTTCCAATTGAGACAATACATCAGTAGTTAACGTATAACGATTGACACCTGTCGGCACAACTTGGTCTAATTGCCAACCATCAAAGGTGTAATAGTCATTATTTGAAACCGACGTTAAACGGATCTCGTCGCCCGAATACAAATCCTCGCCTTGGAAATTTTTTTCAACCGGCATTCCGTAATCTGCCCATGTACCGAGGTTGTTATTTTTGAATTTGAATTTAACACTCAAACGACGTGGTTGCCAATGGGCATGTAGGGTTTGGTACTTAACACCAACCTTAATGTCGTCGCCGGGGTGATAATATTTTTCGGTATCGTCTTCCAATGTCCAGCCGATGAAATCATAACCGAATTTTACCGGCTCTTCGTTGACAACTTTAACCCAATTATTGTATGCGCCCTTCATTAAAGTAAAGTCGGGACCTTCCGCCGTTGCCCAACTGCCGCCGTCAAAATCAAAATTAAACAGCAAACGTTGTAAACGCCAAACGGCTGTAAAGCGAATAGTGGTTGATTCGTTGACCGTATCAAAATTCGGGATGGTGATTTTTTCACCCGCGCTGTAAATATGTTCGCTGGCATCACCAACCATTTGCCAACCAGCAAAAATATAATTTTCTTTCATGTATTTTTCACCAGTTAGCATTTCAAAGCTACCACCAATACGACTGGTAAATGATGATATCGCTTGGCTAGAAGGGCGATAATTAGGTAGTAAATACAAATCGGAACCATAGTCGAATACCACATCAACCATGACATTCGATGATGGATAATTTACCATGATGTTAATGCCCCAGTTTTCGTTAAAATAAACTTCGTCCCCAAACACATTAACCACATCACCCAAAGCAATACCTTTGGTTTCGTCCATCGCGTCGGTTTTAATCACATGATAAACACCGTTGTGGTCGTAGAAAGCGTAACTAAAAACTTCATTAGTTTTATAAAGCCAAACGCAATCATCAACATCGTCATAAGCCACCGGGTTTTCTGCGCTTAAGTTTTCAAATTCAAAATTGGTATCCTTGAAATCTTGATATTGGGTACCACTATCACGGTCAGTAAAGGCTTGCATAGTATATTGATGATTAGCCACATTGGTATCAGTATCGTTCCAGCAAACCGCGTTGAACTTCAAAGAAACTGTTAAATCATTTTCATCACCAGCTTGTGGCATTAAATTCAAACCATAATAATACAACAATGGGTCAAGCGTAAAACTCTCGCCCGCACTGTAACGTTTTTTCAATTCGGTTAAATTGTTGGCCAATTCCGGATATTCCTTTGCGTTAATATAATCGGTTTTGAAATTGCCTTCGGTTAATTTCCAGTATGAAAAATGTGCATCAAGTTTTTTCTTGAAGATATTAAAAGTTTTCAAGTCAACGGTCTCGCCCAATTTAACACTAATGGCATCATTACGACTTCCGTTATTATTGTCGTCATAAAACTCAATGTAAGCAACACGGTAATCCAATAAGGCCTTGAAAGTTGTACGATAATTCGGCGGGTAAAATTTATGTTCGTCATCAATGACGACACGGGTTTCGTTGTTATTTTCGTCACGTTGCACCCAAGTCCAAATTCCGGTTGCACCGTCGTACAACAAATCATTATAAGTGTTGTAAGCATTCAAATATTGCCAACCTAAGAAGCGTGAAAAGTTGTTATAGGGGTCAGCCATAATACCATCGTAGTTCTTACGGTTCTCATTATCGACCGCATAGTCGTCCAGAACGCGCCAGCTGTCGCTGTGGTCTTTTTCTTTACCATAAGTTAATTCATCGGCGGTTAAGCCATCCATACGAGTATCAAAAATATTAACTTCACGCCACGGCATACCATTGACGGATAATACCGCGTATTTTTCGGCACCATCCCAAATCGCATACAAAGTGGTATCCTGCATCAGAACGGTAGAATCTTTAATGGCTTCCTTGCTATCGGCGGATAATGACCAACCTTTAAAATAGGAACCCGGTTTTAGCGGATTTGGTAAGTTAACCTTAGAGCCCTTCTTCATTTTGATGCTGTCAATTTGTTGTGCGTCATCAGTGATGGTATTAAAAGTAATTCGAATATTTTGAAAAAAAAGAATCTGCGCAAAAGCAGCCACAAAAAAGATTCCAGCCAAAGCTGCCGTAACGATACGGGCAATGCTGAAACCAAGGTGTAAGCGCTTTTCTTTTGTTTCCCCCATTACTGCAATTAGTATATTACACTTCTACATTTTTTTGCAAATAAAAATCCCGCAGTCGTAAACTGTCCTGCGCCATGATACGGTCGCTTTCGGAAATCACCACATCATGCCCCGGACGCGCGCGCAACAGTTGCATAACCAGTTGTAAATCAAAACCGTACTTTTCATCCGCCAAAGTAACATGGCGAATTTCGCCTTTAAGATTGTATTCAATAAAAGAAATGTGAAAATGAACCTGCGGGAAAACTTTAATTTGTTCAAAGACGCGTGGTAAATCCAGTTGGCCTTGCGCTAAACAGTTCATATGTCCCAAATCCACCGTCGGCATCAAGTGTTTCGGGTCAAGCGCGCACAGGTCGCAAATTTCATCCAAGTTACCAATCTGGGTATATTTTCCCATGGTTTCCAAACACAACCAATAATTTTCGATTCCATCTTCGTGAAGGCGTTGCAAAATAATTTGCAAACTATCACGACAGTTTTGTAAAGCCTCTGCGCGGGTCATTTGCATTTGGCAACCGGTATGTACCACCAAGCGGTCGCCACCCATAAGTTGTAAAAGTTCTAAACTGCGTTTAATGTAGTGGTAATTCTTTTCCAAATTTGCAGCATTGGCAAGATTGATGTAATACGGTGCATGTACCGAGATGCGAATACCGTGGGCTGACGCTTGCGCACCAATGACTTGTGCGGTTTTGTCGGTCATGCGAATACCACGCCCAAAACTGATTTCGTAAGCGGTTAAACCCATCCCCGCCAACCAACGTGGTGCATCCACGCTGGATTGATTACCATCGGCATAAAACTTTTCATCATTCCCCGAGGGACCAAATAATACCATTTTAAAATTCCTCCATTGGTTTTAAGTCGGCAAGCGTAATCGCATCCAAACCGCGGGCTGCGTCCAAAGTAAACTGCCCTACCTTGGTGCGAATAATGACGGCTGCCGTCGCGACCGTACCTAAACGCGTCGCCAAGACTTGGGCTAAACTGCGGATGTAGGTGCCAGCTTGACATTCAATTTCAAAGTAACTGGCGTTTTGTGGCAATATAAAACTTTCCCCCAAAGCGTCTAAGTCGCGTTGACACTGCACAGTGTCCAACATTTCAAAACGATTTACCACCACGGTTTTGGTTGGTGGAGTAAACTCTACTCCTTGACGCGCCAGTTCATAAGCACGCTTACCATCAATATGTACCGCGCTAAACTTCGGCACTTGAATTTGGATTTCGCCAACCATACTTGGTAAAACGGTTTTAATTTGCGTGTCAGTCGGAATGGTATCACTGGTGGCAACGACTTGACCTTCACTGTCCAAAGTGTCAGTTTGGGTGCCCCAAATTAGCAGCGTGCGGTAGACCTTGGTTGGTGCGTGCAGTTGGTTAGTGAACTTGGTGGCACGTCCACACAACAAAACCAACACACCACAAGCGGACGGGTCCAAGGTTCCCAAGTGCCCCACTTTCTTCAATTTCAAACGACGCTTCACGATAGATAAGGCATGAAACGATGACATGCCACGCGGCTTGCAAAGGTTAATGATGCCGTCCAATTTAAGCCAACACCTTGGCAAATTCCGCGATTAGAATTTGCTTTAAATCTTTTAATTGACCTTTGTAAGTTGCCCCGCTGGCATTACGGTGTCCACCGCCGTTTAATTTTTGGGCAATTTTGGCGACATCAATATCACCTAAACTGCGTAACGAAACATTAAACTCGCCTTTAGCCAATTCGGTAATAAAGATACTGGAAATCACGCCGTTCGCATCAGTGGCATACTTAAACAAGCCGTGGCGCGATTCATAGTTCAAATTCCATTTCTTAACGATTTTGTACGGCAGAACCGAAATTGACAAACGACCACCGAATTCAAACTTCATATTTTTCAAAACATAAGTTACCACCGGAATAACACAGCGGTCATAAGCGCGGAAGTTACGGAAGTTAATCATTTCAATTTCAAGTTTATGTCTTTCCATTAAAGCTTCGGCAACACGGTGAGTATTCGCAGTGGTGTTTGAAAACAAGAAACAACCCGTATCACAGATAATACTGGTATATAACGCAGTTGCCATTTCAATGGTTAATTTAACTTTCAACAGTTCGAACAATTCAAAAATTATTTCACCACAACTGGCATATTGTGGCATATCAATCAAAATGTCGACACGCTTGAAAGCCGGTTTAATGTGGTGGTCAATAACAATAATTTGGTCAGAAATGTTCGGCAAGTTTTCCCAAACTCCCAAACGTTTCGAATCGCTTAAATCCAAAACAATCAACAGGTCGAAGTGTTCAATTTCCGGATGAGCGTTAAACTCTTGCACCTTGGGCATATAAGAAAACTTTTCAGGAATATCACCATCCGCAAAAATGGCAACGTTTTTACTTTTGCTTTCTAACCACAAAGACATGGCCACACAACAGCCGATGCAATCGCCATCTGGATTATGGTGTCCCACCACTGCAATGTTTTGCGCATGGTTAATCATTTTTTTAATGTTTTCGACTTCGGTTTGTAATTTTGTCATTTTTTATCACCTCTTGCAATTTGTGCTAATAATTCGTTCACGCGATCCGCGTTTTCTTGTCCTTTATCTTGAATGAAGACCAAGCGCGGCATCCGGCGTAAGTTTACCAACTTGGCGGCCTCCGTACGAAAGAACCCCGTGGCTTGACGGAATTCCGTCAGATGGTCGGTTACAAAGACGTCGCACACACTGCCATCCGCGCTCAACTCAGTACGCAGAATGGTCGCTTCGCGTAAGGCAGGATGGTTAACCTTGGTCATTAAAATGCTGGACAACGCACGATACAAATCGGCGTTGATGCGTTCCTTGGCGATACTTTTCATCTCAGAATTTGTACTCCTTGCCGTTAAAGATAATCGGCATTTGTTTTTCGCCAATGACATCAAAGATATCGCCCACTTTCAATTCGGGGGCATCTTTCAACTTGATACCGCAATCAGCACCTTTCAAAACTTCTTTTTGGTCGTCGGTCTTAATCTTCAAACTTTCAATTTGATATTTGCCAACTTCGGTCTTACCGCGCATTAAGATTACCGTTGCGTTACGCATAACTTTACCATCAAGCACATGGCAACCAGCAATTTGACCAGCGGCCGAACTCTTGAACAAAGCGCGGACTTCAACTTTACCATAATGTTCGGTTTCAAACTGCGGCGTAAACAAGCGCACCATTTGTTCGGTCACGAAATCAAACAATTCATAAATCACATTGAACGGATAAATTTTAACTTTCAAACGATCCGCATTCTTTTGAATTGTAGAGTTAGTTTTAACATTAAAGGTAATGACTAAAGCATTGGTGACCGAAGCCAAATCCAAATCGTTATCGTTGACTGCACCCACACCTTTGGAGATTACACCAACATGAACTTCGTCGCTTTGAATAGTTGCCAAGGTTTGTTCAATCGCTTCCAAGCTGCCGGAAACGTCGGCTTTCAAAATAATGTTTAATTGTTTTTTGTCGGTATCTTTCATGGCCGCCAACGGGTCGAAGCCCGCCAAGGATTTACCCATACCGGCTTTCAAAATCTTTTCTTTGTTTTTGCGTTCAGAAACAACTTGCTTGGTTAATTTTTCGTCAACCACATAAACATCAGCCCCCGCGTTCGGTACTTCGTTAAAGCCAATGACCTGAACCGGCATACCCGGAGTTGCGGCTTTAATTGCATGACCGCGGTCATCTTTCATTGCGCGAACTTTACCACTAGTGGTACCCGCCAACAAAGTATCGCCAACCTTCAAAGTTCCGTTTTGCACCAAGATGGTTACAACTGCACCACGGGTTGGGTCCATCTTAGCTTCAATAATGGCACCGCTGGCTTCTTTATCATAGTTAGCACGATAATTGTTAATATCAGCCAACAACAAAATCATTTCCAATAATTTATCAACACCTTCACCCGTAACCGCTGAGATTGGGATAATCATGGTGTTACCACCCCACTCTTCGCCGATGATGCTGTGTTCACTTAATTGAGTACGAACGCGGTCAAGGTTAAATTCCGGTTTATCGCATTTAGTTACCGCCACAATCATGGCCAAGTTTTGGTTTTGGATATGATGGATTGCTTCCACAGTTTGTGGCATGACACCATCATCACCCGCCACAATCAACACTGCAATATCGGTAATCTTCGCACCACGCGCACGCATCTTATCAAAGGCGGCGTGACCCGGTGTATCCATGAAAGTAATTTTACGGTTACCGGCCACTTCCACTTGGTAAGCACCAATGTGTTGGGTAATACCACCGCTTTCGCCCGCTGCCACCGAACTGTGACGAATACGGTCAAGCAAGGTTGTTTTACCATGGTCAACGTGACCCATTACGGTAACCACTGGTGGACGTGGTTGCAAGTTTTCATCTTTCTCGTCAAGTTTGTGCATCGCGGTAACAATTTCTTCCGAGGTCTTTTTGTTACTGCGTTCCAATTTAATACCAAACTCATCGGAGACCAAAGCCGCGGTGTCAAAATCAATCACACTGTTAATGGTGCACATTTCGCCAAGCACCATTAATTGTTTAATAATTTGGTTGACCGGCTTACCGATTTTTTCCGATAAGGTTTTAATCGTCAAATCGTCGCCATCAATGACCACGATATTAGATTTTTCGACTTTGACCTTGGTATCATTTTCCTTACTCTTTTTGGTACGGAAAACACGGGTCAACATGCGTTCTTCAATTTCTTGCTCTTCAATAATTCCACGACGCAAAAGTGCGCGACGGTCCATCGTACTACGTTCTTCGCCATTGCTGTGGTTTTTACCTTTGCGTTTGTTATCAAAGGTGTTTGCCTTAGGTACAAATTTTTCGGTCGGACGTGGCAAGAACCCACTGTTCGCGCGCGGCGCACCCATGTTCGGATTCGGACGACCAGCACCACCTATCGGATGTTTCGCACCGTAACCATTAGCGGTCGCTTGTCCCGGTGTCCAAGTACGCATCGGTTTACCCGGACGTTGTCCATTCATGCCACGGTTCATCGGATGTTGACCGTGCATCGGACGTTGTTCACGATTAAACGGAGTCGGGCGTTTAGTGTGTTGCATACTGGTATCTGGTTCGCCCGGACGACCAAAAGTAAAACTGGAACGTTGGTATTTACGAGGTTCGGCCGGTGCCGTCGAAGTTGTCGCTGCGGTCGGTTTTGCTGGTTGTGTGGTTTGATTATTCGGCGCCACTTTTTTACCCGCGATTTTAGCATCAAAAGATTTTTCCGCACGAAGTTTTTCCGCCTCGCGTTGTTTGATTAGTTCAGCATATTTTTCTTGGTTAATTCTTTGGCGTGCTTCATCTTCTTGCTTGCGCAAGTTATCGTTCGCCTTTTGACGGAGATCGACCAAACGAACTTCCAATTCGCCACATGCTTGACGGCATCGCGCCCTTAAATTTTGGATTTCGGGCACCAAATCGCCAATCGTTTTAATCGTCTCTAAAACTGCCATAAACTAAATTATATACTTTATTTTAATTATATGCAAGTGCTACATGACGAGAACTTAACGACCAGTGTGACCGAAGCCACCAGCACCACGGTCAGTACTGCTTAACTCATCAACTTCGACCAAATCGGCTTGAACATAAGGCATGAAAACGATTTGAGCAATACGGTCTCCATTTTGTATGGTACGTTTTTGAGTACCGTGATTGTGTAAAATTACCATCACTTCCCCACGATAGTCAGCATCAACGACGCCAACTTTATTAGCGGGCGCTAAATCCTGTTTACAACTTAAACCACTACGCGCGTAAACCAAACCAACTAAGCCAACCGGGATTTCAAAAGCTACCCCAGTCGAAATAAATTTAGTTTCATGCGGAGCCAAAGTGACCGGCTCATCCAAAATGGCGTACAGGTCGGCACCCGCCGCACATAAACTGCCATAAGTCGGCACCTTAGCACGTGGATTCAATTTCTTCACCCGAATCGGGGTTGTCATAACTGTATTATATTTTGCAGATTTGGTTAATTTCATTTGTTTCTCCTTAATCTTGCCACAAAGTAATTTTTTTGTTGGCCAAAGTTTTTTTCACATCAATAACGCGTTGATTTGACGAACCACAATATTTCAACATAGGGTTTTTCAAACCTTGCACAAACTGGCCGTCTACCATCACATCGATGTAATTGAAAATATTTTTATCAACCACGTTTTCGTACAAATAGCCTGACCACAACCAAATGGTTTTATCGGGAAATTTTTGTTTGAATGTTTTAGCAATTTCGATGGTGCCGGCAATATTTTGCGGATGTAACGGTTCCCCACCTAAAATGGATAAACCCTTAACATATTCCGGTTCACATAGTGTTAATAATTGTTGCAAATTATCTGCGGTAAATTCCTTGCCACCGTTAAAATCATGAGTTTCTGGATTGAAGCAACCGGGGCATTTAAAAGTACAACCCTGCAAGAAGATGGAAACACGCACGCCCGGTCCATCGGCAATATCCATCTTACGAATTTTATTGTAACGCATTTAGGCGTCCTTATTATCCAAGTGCAATACGCGTTCTTTAATTTCTTGCGTACGACCTTTATTCCAGAAGTTAGTACCAATATAACCGCAGGTACGACGCGCCACATTCAATTTCGCGTGGTCACGGTTACCGCAGTTCGGACAATACCATTCCAAATTTTCATCAATCAAAATTTCACCCGTGTAACCACATTGTTGGCAGTAGTCCGACTTCGTGTTAATTTCCGCGTACATAATGTTGTCATAGATGAAGCGGATAACTTCCATTACTGCATCCAAGTTATTGGTTAAGTTTGGTGCTTCAATGTAAGAAATCGCACCACCCGGACTTAAACGTTGAAATTCACTTTCCAATTTTAATTTGGAGAACGCATCAATTTCTTCAAAAACCGGCACATGGTAAGAGTTCGTGATATAGTTGCGGTCCGTGATACCTTTGATTTCGCCGAAACGACGTTTCAAGTTCTTGGCAAATTTGTAGGTTGTACTTTCAATCGGCGTACCATAAACACTGTAATCAATATTTTCCGCCGCTTTCCATTGCTTACATTTATCGTTCAAAAGTTGCAATACGGCTAAACCAAATTTCTTACCTTCCCCGTTATCGGTGTGGCTGTGACCCGTCATATACTTCACACATTCATACAAGCCCGCGTAGCCCAACGAAATGGTTGAATAACCGCCGTGTAACAGTTCATGAATACTTTCGCCTTTCTTCAAACGCGCCAAAGCACCATGTTGCCACAAGATTGGCGCCACATCACTGGTGGCTTTAGCCAAACGTTCGTGACGGATTTGTAATGCTTCGTGGCAAAGTTCCAAACGTTCGTTCATGATTTGCCAGAATTTGTCCATATCCCTTCCCGAAGACAACGCTGCATCAACCAAGTTAATCGTAACTACACCTTGGTTGAAACGACCGTAATATTTGGGGTTACCTTTTTTGTCAACATATGGGGTTAAGAATGAACGACAGCCCATGCAAGGATAACATTGACCGTTACCGTTAGCATCAATCTTCAACTGCTTCATCATCTTTTCCGAGATGTAATCTGGCACCATACGTTTGGCTGTACATTCGGCTGCTAATTTGGTTAAGTAGTAATATTCGCCATCCGGGTTCATATTGCATTCTTCCAAAACATACAACAGTTTCGGGAAAGCCGGCGTAATATATACACCCTTTTCGTTCTTCATACCTTGGATACGTTGACGTAAGAATTCTTCAATGATCATGGCCAATTCTTTTTTGTATTCTTTGGTTTCGCCCAAGTACATGCAAACAGATAAGAACGGCGCTTGACCATTGGTGGTGGTCATCGAGTTAACTTGATATTGGAAGGTTTGCACACCGTCAGTAATTTCTTTCTTCAAATCTTCTTGCGCAAATTGTTCACATTGTTTCTTCGACAAACCACGATCCTGATAACGTTTCAAGTGGTGTTTATAACTATCACGTACAAACGGTGCCAAATGGGTTAATGTAATAGTTTCACCGCCATATTGACTAGACGATACTGCGGTAATCAACTGAGTCGCAATCGTCATAGCTGTCAAGAAACGATGCGGGCGTTCAATCATGACACCGTTGATATTGGTGCCATTGTTCATCATATCTTCCAGGTTCACCAAGTCGCAATTGTGCAACGCATTTTGCGCGAAATAGTCAGCATCGTGGAAATGGATGATACCTTCATCATGCGCAGTCACGATGTGGTGTGGTAATAAAAAACGACGGGTAATATCCGTGCTGGTAATACCAGCGATGTAGTCACGTTGCGTAGTTACGACGCGGGCGTTCTTGTTAGAGTTTTCGGTATTCCAATATTCACTTTCGCCGTCGATCAATTCTTTAATCGATTTATCGGTGGTGTTACTTTGGCGTACTAATTCGTGCGTATAACGATAAACGATATAGCACTTCGCTAAATTATAATGACCAAACATCATCAAACGTTCTTCAATAATGTCTTGGACATCTTCCACCAACAAACGCTTTTTCTTTAAGCCTAAAATATGTTGCAAAATTTTTTCAATTTCTTCGTCGGTCGCTTGGTCCTTTTCTTCTACTTCACGGTTAGCCTTTTTAATGGCTACCCTAATTTTCTCAGCATCAAAGTCCACAATTTTTCCATTTCGTTTTACGATTTGCATGGTTTTCTTCCTTTTAATGCCGCTTTTCGCGACCGTACAATTTATTTATAACATAAAATTCAGGAATGTCAACCAAAAATCACAAGATATTGTGCCCTAAAAGCACAAAAACCACAAGATAGGGTATATTTTCCCCTTAATCAAGTGGTTTTTAGTTGCATAATTCAGTGCTAAATATCATATCATAAGCAAAAACAAAAAGCAATCACTTATCGAACATTACAACCTTCGCGTTGGACACTTTTAAGGCCGAAAAATCCTGATTTTCGGGAATGCCATTAAAGTACCCTGCTGCTACGCGACCGATACAACTGTGACCAATTACCAAGACATTTTTCTTGGGATACTTTTTCAAAATTTCGTCTAATAAATCCGCAACACGGTTATAAAGGTCTTCGATAGTTTCCAGTTCCAACTCTGCGGTTTCACGGTCAAAAGCACCGACTTGCCAGCGGTTAAAAGTAATGGCGGTTTCGGGTTGACCTTCCACTTTGCCGTAATAACGGGCTTTCAGGCGGTCGTCGTAAATTGGTTTTAAATGTTTGTGATATTGCATTACTGCGGCGCAAGTTTGACGCGCACGCATTAAAGGTGAACAATAACAAGCGGCAAATTTAATGTCTTTCAAATATTCGGCGGTTTCTAGTGCCTGTGCTAAACCGTGTTCGTTTAATGGCACATTTTTTTGACCGGATACAATTTTGTTTTCATTATCATCGGTACGTCCATGTCGCACAAAATAAATCATAATAGAATTTATTACCATCAAATTGGTTTTATGTAAAATATTTATTTTTCATTCTTCACTCTTCATTCTTCACTATTCACTTTTATTCTGCCACTAATGTGTCAGATGTCTTGCTACGTTGCACTCCGCAATCCATCAGGCCCCACCCCGTGCCAACTCTTCCCATCCTCACTCACGCTGTACACCCAGCCCGCTCGTATGCCACAGTCGTAGTTAGATATTTTTCGCTTCCATCCGGTATTTCTTCAGAGTCAATTTTCAAAAACAAGACTTTTGCGGCAATGATTATCCCCACGACTAGGATGAACGCTTTTTTTCTCACATTTTTCACTGTCTGTATTCACACACAGTTAATCCTACATACAGGCACGCTAAGCCGCAACCAATGATGATGCCGGCAAGAATGTCAGTGAACCAGTGGACACCACTCAGTAGGCGTCCCACAATACCAAGTACCAACAAAACACTCATTAAAACGGTTAAGACAATTTGCCACGGTCGGCGTTTGAGGTAAAACCATAATTGCCAAATCAACAATGGTAGCACGGTAGTAAACAACATTGCATGCGAAGAAGGATAAGATGCTTTCGCTACCCCGTTAACCAATTCCGGACGGCAATTCACAACCACAAATTCAAACAGTGCATACACGCCGACCATTACAGCCAGCACAACATCCATAACCAACAAATTACGGTCTACGCGCGCCAAACTTTTGCGACGTACAAATTGGACAATTTGCAAAGCAATTAAGCTGAGTACAGCCAAAATTGTGAGGTAACCCAACCAATCCGTAATCCGCTCCCATACCACATTTTTACCACAATGTTGCCAGAAAAATTGATTTAAGTGCGACAAACCAACCTGGTCGACATCAACAAACGCCACCACTAAAGTAAACACAATAAACAAAGCGCAACAAGTAGCCCCCGCAATCAACCACATTTTTTGTCTTCTTGACAGCTGCACCATACTTAACGCTCCTTTGATAATTTAGTTTTCGTTTTCACATTATTTTTTATATCATCATCAATTTGTCCGAAGAATCCCAAGGCGGACAACACCAGCCCCATGCGCGCGTAGTCAAGCTGACAGGATTCGACCATCATTTCCACCAAATATGGGACAAGCATAATTAAAATCGGTAAACAGGACAAGATTTTTTGTTTAGCTTTCTTCCAATTGATAGCACAAATTAAAATTGCTAGATAAAAACCGATACCAATTATACCGTGTTCCCATAATTGTTGCAGATATAAATTATGCGCGGGCAGTTTACCAATATCAGGACGCGAAATACCGCGACCAAAAAATACAGTCTTGGGCGATGATGCCCAGTCGCGCCAGTACAATTGGCGAATGCCGGGGCGACCTGGGTCGTAATCAACTTCACCATTCAAGACAGCTTGTTGCCATTCTTCCGATTGGTTGTCAAATTCATCGTTTAATTTATTCGCAATCAAAATATTGGCATTATTATTGTCGATAATTAAAAGGTCCGTACTCTTGGAAATACGGTCGAAATAAGCCTTAGTGGTACCAAAGAACACCCCACCAACTAAACACATGATTGCCAGCATGGCACCACCAATAATAAAACCCTTACCCCGTTCTTTCATAGTTGCGAAAACGGTAAAGACAACGACGCCGGTAATACTGGTAACTAAGAACGCGCGCGACAAAGTGAAATAGGCAAAACCAAACAATAAGGTAAACGACACTAACAGCTCAATCAGCGAGACCTTCTTCTGGTAATACAAAACGGACATGCCGGTAATCGCCATAACAATTAAACCGTACAAAGTGTTCGGGTGGAAAGATAATCCGCTAAAACGCAAAATTCCATAATAATAATTGTGACTAAGTTTAGCATCCACTACCGGCGAAACTTTACCTAGCAAAGCAAACGTACAGGCGAATAATAATCCCGCCACTAAAACGCGGACATTAAAGCGTAAATCAATGTTTTTGCGTTCTTCAAAAATCACATACAACAAAGCGAAGAAAAACACTTCCGCAACAAAATCATAGAATGTACACTGATGAAATGGCAAGGCCATGTAGATTAGAAATAAACCAATGGGAATCAAAAGTTTATAATTCAGTTTATATTCGCGCTTAATCAAGCGATAAATGTACAAGCCCAAAATGATTAAAATCAAACCGCCCAACAAAGCATTATCCAAAGTTAAACCCAACACAACGGAGTATTTCAGAGCACGGTAAAAACAGTGGGTATATAAAATTAAACCGAAGACCTTGCTTTCGTTGTGTAACAAGCCGGCAAAAGCCAAAGTAAAAATCACCGCCAACCAAGCAAATGGCGCAACAAAACACGCACCGAGCAACAAAAGGGTCAGGATACCATAGCCAATGACTTCGTAATATTTTTTCAGGAACGCCCAAACTTTTTCCATTAACCTAACCTTTTATAATTGAATAAAAATATTCTATTACGAAACCACCCGATAAGGCAAATCATATTCTTGTGATTTTTACGATTTACAGCGTTAATAATTCGTGCTATAATATTTTGATTGGGGATATAGCTCAGCTGGTAGAGCGATACGTTCGCAACGTATAGGTCGTGGGTTCGAGTCCCGTTATCTCCACCAAAAGGTCCGCCACGGCGCGGGCTTTTTATTTTTGTTTAAGCACTTGTGTAAAATTACAAGATTTGAATTGTATAAAAAATGCTACTGCATAGTCACTAACTTTTGAAACTAGCGAAATAATCAAACACCCTAACGAAAATAGTTGAGGTGTTTTTCTCTCTTGACTAACGCATGAACGGATAATCTGCCGTTGTCATAGGTTATCGTTAATGTTTAATATTTTAAGTGCTTCAACTTTGACAACAAATATGTTACAATATGTAAACAGGAGTAAACCATGAGTCAAATAATTAAAGATTTAAAACAACAAATGGAAAAAGTTAAGATTGATGGCTTTACTATAAGAGATTATAAAAAGGGTGACTACGGATACAACATTGTATATGGATTATTAGATGACCAAATAGAAGTTAGCTTCACGATTCCTTATCAAAGTAAAAAAGCAGATGCCACAAAAGAAATTTCTAAAACATTAGAGAAAGATATTAAGTTTGTTAGGTTTATTCGTGAAAAACTTATACCAAAAGATTGTTCAATGATTAAGTTTATTGATGGTGAATGGGTGGGTATGTTTGAAATAGGTATTACAATAAACGATCACTCAATAGAAATTCCTATATCGTGGATTTACTGGATAAAAAATCATCCATCATATAAGCCACCGATTAGTTATTCTTTAGAACAGGTAACCCAAAATATTAAAACATCAGTTAAAAAGTATCATCGCAATTTACAAATTTTACTTAATTCCAAAGAGTTTCATTATGAAAACTATTCTTTAGTTGCAGGTTTAAAAGGAAAAAAGGATTTAACACGTATATCGCGTAATTTAAAAATTAATGGCAGCGCTTTTGGAACAAATTGCAGTTTTATCGTTAAAGACTTTGAAAATGCTAACATAAAAAAATACTTAAATCAGCAACTTAAAAATCTTAAAAATAAATTAAGTGGCAAAAAAACAAAAGATGAAAGTAATGCTTTAATTGATTTAAGAAACTATACAGAACTTGTGGCAGCATTAAAAAAAGAAGACAGAATGTCCAATGGTATTTTTAAAAATGAAACTCAAAAAAAGAAAATAGCAAGAAATGAATTTTGTAAAACAACATTAATTCCTTTGGCAAAAAAAATTTTTAGTGAAGTTAATGCAAGGTTTATTGATTGGCAAATTGGTGAAGAACTTTCTTGGAATGAATTATTTCCAGATAATTTTTTTGCCGATAATGATTATGACGACATTAAAATGTTAACTATACTTTTAGATATAGGACGTACTGGCAAATATATTTGGGGAAATAATGTTATAACCACTTCAGGAATACACTTAACCAATAAAAGAGCCGAATTACTGAAATTAGGACAAGATGTTGATCATAATTTGCGAAATACCTACATGGAAATTGAATGCGATAATCTAATTTTAAATAAAGATAACAAAATTATTTTCAGTGCAGAAATAGCAAACGATGAGTTAGCTAAAAAATATGCTTTAAAACGTATCAAAAACAATGTTGAAAGGTTAACTCACAATATTAAAATATTCAAATCAAACGAAAATAAATATAAAGCGAATGCAATGATGGCAATTTATTATGACGTTTTAGGAGAAAAAGAAAAAGCAAAAAATTATAAGAAAGTTGTTGAAAGTATTAAAAGAAAAATTGATAAAACTGATGAGAAGATTGAACACTTGTTGAATGGAATTAAGGATTAGTATAAAAAATGTATCTTTATAAGATACATTTTTTGCTAATCACAAAAGTGAGTAACTATAGCAACTTTTTCTCTGTATTTGATAAATTGGCAGTTAAACGTGAGCTTGTCTATATATACAAGTGGCGTCACTTCGCTCCGCCAGACAAGCACAAAAAAAATGTGTACTTGTAAACAAGTGCACGCACTTTTCCTTAATATTCCGCCAGTTTCAAAAGTCAGTGACTATTTACAATTTTATGCGTATACTAAAGCATACGAAGGAGATTAACATGACCGAAGAATTTCACAAGGAAGTCCAAATTACCGCTACCATTGGCGACATTGATTTTGACGAAGAAATTGAGACCTACCAGCCACCCAAATATTATTACGTAAAAATCAAAATGGGCGACCGCTATTTATACTACGGAACAAACGGCGCCATTGTTGAGGCTGAGCAGGCCATTTTATTTAATTCCGAAGCCGAAGCAAACAAAATTGCCAAACAACTCAGCACTCAGCACAAATACGAAGAAGTTGTAACATTTGCAACTACCAAAAAGTTTTAATGCATATTTGGGGCGTATTTACCTATAGCATTTTAATAAATGTTTTTATCAATCTAACTGATCTATAACGTCAGCATCAGTATTTTCAGATTTACCCACCGACACCGTTTTCTCTACTGACTCGGTTTTTGCTGTTTTCATGGTTCGTAATTTAAATTTCCAAACATGTAAGATTGACATAACCAAACTATCCCGCAAAATTAAAATTGCTAAACCATAAACTATAACGCCAACTACAACAATAATTAAAGTATGCAAAATACTTGGTGTTAAAAAATAACTCAATGGATAAATTGCCACACACATAATTAAACTCGCCAACAAAGGCTTACATGACAATAAAATAATTTTACCAAAGTTTAAATGCTTTGCTACCATGATCAACATAATTGTAGTAACAATTAACTCAGCAATTATAGTCGATAATGAAGCACCAAACGAACCAAAATAATAAATCAGCGGAATATTCATAATTAAATTAATTACCGCTCCCGCTGTAATTGCGAAAGTAAATTGCCGGTCTTTATGACATGGCAACAAATATTGTAAGCCAATCACGTTGCTTATACCAATTATTAATACAAGTGGCGCCAAAATCTGAATCAATGAAATACTTGACATAAAATTTTCACCCAAAAACCAGGGAACTAAGTTTCTAGCAACAAAGATATTACCAAACATTAATGGCATTCCAAGCAACCAAACGAAATGTAAAGCGTTGTAATTATTTATACGCACTTGTTCAATATTACCCCGTCCTAATTCATAAGAATTACGCGGTATCATTACCGTCCCCAAACAAGTTATAACCGTCATCGACATTTTAACTATTTTTTCGGCTTGTTCGTAAAATCCATTTTCAGCATCACTGTGAGTGATGACCCCAATTAATGTTTTATCTAACACTGTATAAATACTAACTGCCAAAGTTGGGATAAATAAACGTAGTGCACCTCGCAAGTGTCGAAGCGGGCGTAGTTTATTAAATTTAATTTTAACAACCTTTTTACGTATGAAAAGCCAAATACTAAGATTTGCTATAATTGATAATAATGAATTTAACAAAGCATAAATCCAAACATCTTGTGGCTTCTTTACAAAAACAAATATTCCAATCGTACCAAGGACTCTCAAGATTAAATTAATAAAAACTAATTTCCCAAATTCTTCATTGCCTGCGAAAAAGAATCCAATATCGAAGGCTATTGCGATAATATTAATGCAAAACAAAAACATTAATTGCGTGTATTTACCATAAACACCACAAAATGCTAGAACTAAATTCACAGCCAAACTTAAAAATACTGAGATTAAACGACAAAAGAAAATCTCCCAAAAAACAATACTTTGTTGCTCTTTGTCATCTTGATGTTTAGCTATTTCTCTTTGTGCGTAAGTACCAAATCCCAGTGAGGCGAAAATAGTAAAATAAGTAATTAATGCTAGAGAAAAGCTATATTGTCCCACTCCCTCTGGATCCAGTGTTCTTGAAATATAAGGAGTAACAATAATCGGAATAATGATTATCAATAATTGATAAATCACGTTATAGATATAATTTTTTTTAATACTCTTCTGGCTCATTTTATCAACTCTTGTACACGGTCCAGTGCCGCCTTAATAACATTATGCATATCGTAGTATTTATACTCACCCAAACGACCACCAAAAATTACATTGTTTTCTTTATCTGCCAAGGCTTTGTATTTTTGATAAAGCGCGTTGTTTTTGTCGTTATTTACTGGATAGTACGGCTCATCGCCGACTTTCCATGTCGAAGAATATTCCTTGCTGATAATTGTTTTTGGTTGTTGTCCAAACTCAAAATGTTTATGCTCAATAATGCGCGTAAACGGCACATCTTTGGCTGTATAGTTTACTACTGCATTTCCTTGATAATTTGGCATATCCAAAGTTTCGGTCTCAAAGCGGATACTGCGATATTCCAAAGCACCATAAACATAATCAAAATATTGATCGATAGCACCAGTATAAATAATTTTATCCGCAATGTTTTTCAATTCATCTTTGTGTGTAAAAAAATCGTAATTCAATTTTACATCAGCTTTAGATAACATTTTTTCAATCATTTTCGTATAACCGCCAACTGGAATGCCTTGATAGCGGTCGTTGAAATAATTATTATCAAAGGTAAAGCGCACCGGTAAACGCTTAATAATAAATGCTGGCAATTCTTCGCAAGATTTACCCCACTGCTTTTCCGTATAACCTTTAATCAACTTTTCGTAAATAGTTTTACCAACCAAGTTAATTGCCTGTTCTTGCAAGTTTTTCGGCCCTTCAACATAACCTTGCTTGCGTTCTTCCGCGATACGATTCATTGCATCTTGCGGAGTAAAAACATCAGGCCAAAGTTTGGTAAAAGTATTCATGTTAAACGGCAAGTTATA
This sequence comes from Eubacteriales bacterium, assembly GCA_018384735.1. Classification (GTDB taxonomy): domain Bacteria; phylum Bacillota; class Clostridia; order Christensenellales; family UBA1242; genus RGIG8050. The sequence continues at coordinate 56,390 of JAHAXB010000051.1, forward strand.
TAATTCATTTTTATAACGAGCAACTGGTGCGTTGATGTAATTATTAAATTCAGCAAACTGGTTTACATAATCCCAGATTACTTTATCTGAAGTATGGAAAATATGTGCGCCATATTTATGCACATTAATGCCTTCAAGTTCTTCAGTGTAGACATTACCACCAATGTGATTGCGTTTATCAATAACTAAACATTTTTTTTCTGCTCGTATTAATTCGTAAGCGCACACCGCGCCATACAGCCCCGCACCAACAATTAAATAATCGTACTTCGTTTGTTTAGTTTTCATTATGCATTTTCCTTTGTTTTATTTTTAATTTCAAAGATATCACGATGTTCTAAAAAATATTTTTTCATTTCTGCATTTTGCCTTCCAAATGATAAATGACCAACACAAGTATTTTGGCTCACAATTATTGGCTTTGATTCTAACATTGCATATTGACATAGTTGTGTTTCATCTAATCCCATTGAAGGATCTGTACCTGGGATAAAATACATAAGATTTTTCCAAGTATCCCTATCAAACAATATAGCTCCGATTGAAAATTTAATTGGACATGTAATATAAGAAAATTCATCGCTAGCCAACAACCGATCCAAATCATCAATTTGAGGAACGAACTCCTTTTCGCCCCACATAAATTTTGCAACATCTGGATTGTTTTCAATTTGTCTATGTGGGCCCGCCTGCATACGGACACTTTCAAACAAATTTTCGTATTTTTCAACCAACCCTAATCTTTTCAAGATATAAACGTGGCCAAAACCGTTTATTGGAATCATAGGGGCAACAAAAGTTGGCTGATATAATGAATTTTCCTTTTGACAATCATCATAAAC
>JAHAXB010000053.1 GCA_018384735.1 Eubacteriales bacterium
GCTTTCAAGTCTTGCGGATTCAAGTCAACGCCGATGGTTGCTTTCATGCCATCAATCTTGGCGATTAGCCGCTTGATGGTCTTTGTTGTCAACTCGTCAAGGTTGCCGAAAAGGTTTTGCCAATCTCCGGAATTTTTTATCAAGTCGCTTTGCAACTTGGAAAGTTCGTCTTGTTCCGCCTTTGCAAGTTTTTCAAGCAAATCTTTGTTGCCGTTCAATTCTGCAATCCGGCGGCGTTCGGCGTATTGTTCCGCGATGCGTTCCTTTTTCTGCTCATATCCGCCATATTGGTTCAAGATGGCATCATAATAGCCGACCTTGCTTGTGTCCGTGTTGTACTTCTTCGTGCGGTTGGCGATTGCTTGGTCGATTTCCGCCCTTTCCGCGTCCGTGGATGCCTTTGCGCGCTTGCGGTTCAACAATTCCATGTCTGCATTGAATTGTTCTTCAAGGCGGCGTTTCTGTTCCACAAAGGATGCGTATTCGGTCAACAATGCGTCCGTTTGTTGCTTCGCCTTTTCCTGTGCTTGCTTTTCGGCATTGTCAAGGGCTTCTTTTTCGGCGTTGTCAAGTTCCGTTCCATCGTTGGCAAGCTGCTTGCGCTTAGCTTCGATGACGTTCAACATTTCTATGACGGTCTTTGCGTTTGACATGGAATCCGACAATTCATTGTTGAACGCTTCAAGGACGGTTTTCTTTGTTTCTTCCGCGATGGCATCATTCAGTTGGCGCAACTGCTTGTTTTGCGTCTTGGAACGATTGGCAACGTCAACTTGCAAGATGATGTCGCGTTGGTTCTTCAAATAATCAATGTACGTTGCACCCTGTTTCAAAAGCCCGTCAAATTCCTTTTTCGCCGCTTGCTGAATGATTGGGTCGTTGGAATTGACCCATTTCAAAAAGCGGGAATATTCGCTTTTGTACTTCGCCAGCTTTTCAAGGAACGCATCTTTCTTCGTGCCACCTCCACCGGATGAACGATGATGACTGCTGCCGCCACCACTCCCGGATGATGTCGTTGTCTTTCCGGTTATTTTGTCGGCTTGCTTCTGCAATTTCTCAATTTCCGCCATAGCCTTTTTGTAATCATCGTTATTGGTAAGGTGTTTCAAGGCTTCTTGCTTCAACTGAATGGCTTGTTCAATCGCGCCAAGTGAACCTTTCGTGTACGTTTGCGTTGCACCAATTCCGGCTTTTTTTAGGAAGTTCCATCCGTTCCTTTCTGCGTTGGCGGCGTTCTGAAATCCCTTTGATATTTCCGCGCGCAAGCCATCAAGGGCGGTTTTCGCTTTCTTCTTTTCATTGTTGGCGGTTTCCACCCAATAACCCGTGCCGAACGTTGATGTCTGAACCCACATGGATTTTGTGTCCGGCATCGCGTTGTATTCCTGTTCTTTCTTGATTAGTTCCTTGACCTTTTCTTGCGCTTGCTGCAAATAGATTGTGGCTTTCGCCTTTTCGATTTGCGCATTGATGAACGCCGTTTTGTTGGAAACAAGGACGTTTTCGGCATCAACCACATCACGAACGGAAACGCCCAAATCCTCAAACGCTTTCTTGTTGTTTTCGATGAATTGCTTCTTCGCTTCAAGGTCGTTGCCAAGCGCATTCCACTTGTCGGACAACTCCATGAT
>JAHAXB010000010.1 GCA_018384735.1 Eubacteriales bacterium
CGAAGCAGTCATCAACGCCGATATGTCCGCAAAGGGTATTTTCCTTGTGGACTTTACCGTTACCCCGTGTGCGGTTGCAGCCGGAAAGGCTTTGCGCGGCAAACCAAAGAGCAAATAAGGCGCGGGGCGCAAATGATAACCCGAAGCCCCGGAGAGCGACAACGCCTTTGGGGCTTTTATAGTATATCCGCATGAATAACGATAATAAAAGACAACTTGAACAGGAACGCCAAGAGTTGAACACGTTGATTGGAAAAGGCGTGTCGTTTGAAATCAAGGATGTGGAAGTTAAAACGCAATCCCGGTTTTTCGGGTTGTTAAAAAAGCACGTCCGCAATGAGGTAACGCGCAAATATACCATCAACGAACCGACATTGGCGACCCTTGACCGCCTTTCGCGCGAATGGGTGGAATTTGCCATTGATGATGATGCGTTGAAATCCGCCGATGGCATGACCGCCGCCCGGACGTTGGCACGAACGCAAGCCATACGATGCGCCCGCGTGATTGCCATTGCCGTGCTTGGCGAAGATAGATTGATTCCCATGCCGGGCATCGGATGCACGCGATGGATTGAGGATGAACGCAAGGTGGACGAATTGACCGAACTTTTTGCCCGGACAATCAAGCCATCACGCCTTTACCAACTTTATTCCGTGGTGAACACGATGTGCAACCTTGGGGATTTTGTGAACTCTATTCGGTTAATGTGTACCGAAAGAACCACCGCGCCGAATCGGATAGAGTAAAGCAAAGCGGGCTTAATTCCCCGCATGGTCGCCGGGGTGCAATATGTGAGCATTTCGGATGGACATACGATTATTTGCTTCATGGCGTGGCATGGTCAATTGTTCAACGCATGATGATTGATGCACCATCATTCGATGATACGGATGGCGATGTGAACGAAATCGAATTGTCGGAGAGCAACCAAGAACAAATTTTGAATTATGTAAATTCTTTATTGTAATATATGGCAGATGTGAACGGGGGCGCATTGTCCTTTACGTCCGTTATGGACAACGAAAAGATGAACGCGGCAATCGAAGAAACGTTGCGCCGCGTCCAAGGCTTTTCCGATGCCGTTGTTGGTAGCGGTGATGCGATGGACAAAACAACGCAAGAAATCGTTGAATCCATCAACATCCAAAAGCGCGTCATCAACGAGTTGGAAAACACCGTTGCCGAATTGAATGCCAAAATCAATTCGGTTGAACCCGGTGCGGCACAAGACGCATTGATTGAACAGGCAAACGCCGTGCG
>JAHAXB010000024.1 GCA_018384735.1 Eubacteriales bacterium
TTTGAGGATGACGTGATGTTGTTCAGCGAAAGCAAGGTTCTTGGCAACACTTATTGGAAGAAGCCAATTGACGCAAAGGCAATGCCCCGGAAGCGTAGCAGAAAAGGTTATGCACGGACATACGCTTGTCAAGAAGTATTCCAATGAATCGCCCGTTCAAGAGGTAACGGAGGGAATTGCGAACCTTTTCCCCGCGTGGAATCTTGCCGGACGTTCCGTGTTGATGCAGACCAACGCGACAAGTTGGAATAAAAACTAACATTCTCCGCCGGGCGTGCGCATAACACCCCGGCGGCATAAAAGCAAGATGGAAATATGACAAACAAAGAATACTTGATTAAGTCGTTGAACGGCATGAATCTTTCAGATGATGACATTGACATCATCTTGGTAAAAGCTGGATTGGATGTCGATGCCGACCTTGACATCAAGGCGTGCGACACGGCGGTTTATAAACGCTTTTCGGTTATCCTCAAAGGCACGATGCAGAATGTAAGCGAGGGCGGATATTCCGTTTCGTGGAACATTGATGCCATCAAGTTGTTTTACAACGCCCTTTGCAACGAACTTGGCAAGGAAAATGTGCTTGTCAACCGTCCGAAGGTTCGCAACCGTTCAAATATGTGGTGATATGGCAAAGATTGTTCAATACCCGCATTTCCTATTCATTGAGGAAACCCCGGATGCCGTACAGGATGAACAGGGTTATTGGTCGGAAAGCGAATCATCGCGCAAGTTTCTTTCCCGATGCCGGGAAGAAAGCGATGGCAGAAGTACGGAATACCAAGTTGCCGGGGGTAAGTCCTACAAGGCAACATCCGTCATTCAGTTGCCCAAGTCTTGCCCAAAGGTAAACAAGGGCGCACGCGTCATCATTGCAAACGATATAGATTGTTCGGACATCCGCATTTCCGGAATATGCTTGAACTTTGATGCGGCACAATTACATTCACGACTATGGCTATAAAACCGAATTTCACCAAAGACGATGTGCGCAAGCGATTCGATGCGTTCTTGAATGAGATTGAGAAAAAGCAGATTGCCCGGTTGCAAAGACTTGGCGAAATGTGCTTGGTCGAAGCAAGGACAAACAAGGGTTACATGATGCAGACGGGCGCGTTGTTATCGTCAACGGGTTACGAAGTCTTTGTTGATGGCGTTGCCATACATTCACAATTCGATGTGGCAAGCGGCGCGGAAAGCAATGCAGCCGAAACGGGCATCAAGTCCGGACAAAGCATCGCGGAAAGCATCGGAAAGGGAACAAAGGGAATCGCCCTTGTGGTTGTAGCTGGAATGAATTATGCCGCCTATGTCGAAGCGAAAGGATATAACGTGTTGTCAAGCGCGGAACACCTTGCAGAACGGGAATTGCCCCGAATGTTGGAGAAACTTATTTCAAACATCAAACGTGCGGCAGAATGATAGATTCATTTGAAACAAACGAAATATTGATTGGGTTGTTGCGTGGAAAAACATCCGCAAAGGGCGGTTGTTACCATGAGGGCGACCGACCGGATAATTCAACGGAAGAAGATATTGTCGTGAACACGGTTGATTTGGCGATTGATACCACCCCGCAAATTGGTACATCGAACGTCAATATCTATGTGAGCGACACGCCGAAGAAGATAAAAGGCAAGATTATGTTGTCCGCTAATAACCAACGATTGAAAGCCTTGGCAAGAGAAGTCACGGCAATCATCCGTAATTCGCGGATTCACGGAATCAAAGCAATACCCGGCACGATGTCAA
>JAHAXB010000032.1 GCA_018384735.1 Eubacteriales bacterium
TTTACCTAAATTATATTTAGTTCTTAATGTTTCAATATTTTCGAGTTGAAAACTCTGAATAATATTCTCAATATCATTTTTATTATTTTGAACACACAAATTATCTCTCCCAGTTACGATACCTGCTGAATAGGTATTAAACAATTCGACAAGACTGATTCCTTTGTCATATTCGTCTTTTAACTCTTGATTTTCTTGTGGAACAAAATTAGCCATTCGATTATCTGGGGAAATTAAAGTGTAATTAAATTGTTTTTTTTCTAATTGACTAAATTTAGTTTCTCGTGTGCCAAATAAATCCGCATAATAAACATTTGCCCAATCTTCTTTATTAGTAGTTTTAATGCCGATAAAGATTGAAACACCAACCATAATATCAAAGACATTCTCATCTTTGGTTCCGTCTGGTGCAGTTTCCTTTTTCATTGAATTGCCGTGTAGGTTCAAAATATAAATCTTATCAAAAGTTCTTAATAAACTGGCACGCATTCCCCGGAAAGTAGGGTTATCTAAATAGCCGTTATTAGTAATAAAAGCCAAAACACCTTTACCGTCTTTTTGAATGTGTTGTTCGGCAAAACGAATAAATTTTACATAGTCATCATTTAACCATTTTGGGTTTTTCTCGTTTAATTTGGTTTTTCCATCAACTTCAAATTTGTAAGCCGAAATATCGTATTGGTTTTTTGATGCTGCCAAATAAGGTGGGTTACCAATAATAACTTGAATTGGCCGGCGTGCTTTCCATTTATCTGCATTTTCGGCTTCATCGGTAATTGCACCAGAGAAGTCAAACAAAGTTAATTGAGAGTTCGCTTCTAACAATGTTTTTGGTTCTGCTAGTGTATTAGTTAAAAAAATATTTGACGGCAAATCTTTATCTAATGTTTCATCGCCCAAAGTTTCAGTAATAACACGTCGAATTTTCAAGTGAGCGATAACATAACTGGTCATCATAATTTCAAAACTAATCAAGCGGGACATTAAACCGTTTTCTTGTTGTAACCATTCTTTATAAAAGATTTCATTACCATTAGAAAAATATTTATCTTTAATAAATTTAATGATTTCAGCGCCAAAAGTTCCAGTTCCGCAAGATGGGTCTAGAATTGCAACCTTGGGAACATCAATAACTTTCTCGTCTTTCCACTCTTTCTTTTTATTTTGATATGGGTTGCTTTTAACATTGATTGAAATTGTATCATTATTGGATAAACCACCAGCGATATTAAATTCTTTAACTAAGACATCATCAACCATTGAAATAATATAATCGACAACTTGAACTGGGGTATAATAGGCACCGAAATTTTTTCTTTGTGCCAAATCATAAAAATTCAAAAAGTCTTCATAAAAATGGACAATCGCATCTTTCTTTTCGTATTGATTAAGTAATTGTTGCAAATTGGTAAATGCAAATAAATTACATAACTTATCGATTGAATCATTCAATGTGGGGTGCAAGTTGTTTGAAGTTGCCACGTGTTGGAAAAATTGTTTTAACAAATGACTTTCTTTTGATAGGTTTTCGATTGCTTCGCCACGAGTGAAATTATTCAAAGTTCTGTCATTGTAGCGGGCAATGAACAAACCATACACAATCGTTTGAGCATACATATCGGCAAACTGAGCAATCGTCAAATCAGGCAACAATTCTTGTTGTAACTTCGCGAACAAAGCATAAAGTTCATTATACATTGAAATTTTATCATTATTTGATTGCAAAATATTAAAGACGATGGTTTTAATTGTGCGAGCGTATTCTGCCATATAGTATGCCAACTGATTTGAACTTCTAATGTTGGTTGGTGTCTTCAAGATAAAGTCTTTAATTGTCGAAATAAATAAATCAACTTTGGTTTCGTCAATTTCAAATTCGTTTTTAGCATTCTTTTTTAACAAGACAAATCCGTTATACATTTTGTCTTTATGATAGAATTTCCAAACTTGGTTATCGGTTAAGATTACATTACCAAAAATTTCAGCTTCAACTAAAATTTGTTTCTTTGCTCGTTCATCTTCGCCACCGACTTTCTTAACTTCGATTGCCCCAAATGGCGGAACTTTGTTAATATCCTCTTCAAGGTGCCAAAGTTTAATGTCCACATTCTCACCGGTGTTTCCAGTCCTTGCTCCTGAAAAATCGTGAGCCGTGCAACCAAACGACTGAATTAAATCAATCACTGGTTTGTTATACGAACTTTCAATGTTACCAGCTTTATAATACTTGTTGACTTCGTCGCAATATCTCTTCAATTCTTTTTTGATTTTTGTTTCATCGGTTAAAATTTGTTCCATAGTTTTTCCTACCAAACATTATGACACACAATGGATACTTTTTCAAAGATATAAAATAAAAAGAACCCGAATTAAATTTGAGTTCTTTTTCCGCAAGCTTTAAGAGTTAGTAACTGTCGTAGAATTTTTTTCAATTATTCCACTAGTTTCAAACTGGTGCAACCGCTCGGGTCATTTTTATTTACTCAATAAAGCGCGGGCGTGAGCCAAGGCCGTATCGCCACCACCGATAATGCGGGCAATTTCTTGTTCACGCGATGCCGCATCCAACGGATAAACATTGGTTACGGTTTGATTGTCGCTGACGTTCTTTTGAATTAAGAAATGCGTATCCCCCGCAGCTGCTACGGACGCCAAGTGCGTTACCACAATGATTTGTGACTTACGGGATAACGCCGCCAACTTGGCAGCCAACGCCACTCCCATTTTCCCCGAAATACCCGTATCGATTTCATCAAAAACCAAAGTTTTATCTGGTTCCGGATTAGCCACGGTTTTTAACGCTAACATTAAACGGCTCATTTCCCCGCCCGAAATAATTTGCGCCAACGGACGCACGGGTTCACCGGGGTTGGCCGAAAACAAAAACCCCACGCTGTCGGCACCATTATTTTTCAAAGTCGCCGGCGTAAATTGCACTTCAAAGCGCGTTTGTTCCATGCCCAAATCTTTTAATTGGTTAATCAACTGTTCCGCTAATTGCGTGGCCGCGGCTTGGCGTTGTTTAGTCAAGCCCGCCGCCAGTTCGGTGACCACTGCGGTTTGTGCGGTAATTTGGGTCTGCAATTTTTGAATGGTATCCCCCGCCGATAACAAGCGTTCTTGTTCAGCTTTGGTTTTTTCACAAAACGCCAAAACGTCCGCTACGGTAGCGCCGTATTTGCGTTTCAAATTTTTAATTTCATCCAAGCGGTCATAGACACTTTCCAAAGCGTCCGCGCTAAAATCCGTACTGTCGAGGTAATCACGTAAATCCAACAAGATGTCGGTCACTTCGCCGTTCGCCGCACTCAGGCGTTCCGCCCAAACTTGCAACTTGGTGTCATATTGTTGCACCCCAAGCAAACGTTTCTCCGCACCACCCAAAGCGCCATCCGCTTCGTTAAGGTTATCAACTACAGCTTGTAAACCTTCCGCCAACTTTTCTGTGTTACGCAAAACCAAGGCGCGTTGTTCTAAAGTTTCCTCTTCGTCCGTGGACAAATGCGCACGTTCAATTTCGTTAATTTGGTATCGGTATAAATCCAGCAGGCGCGCCCGCTCTTCCGGATTGTCGCCGTAAGTACTGAGTTCGTTTTTCAAATTTTGCAAGGCGTTGTAGGCATTTTGATATGCGGTCAAGTCAGTTTTGGCAAATGCGTCCAAAATACTCAAATGATTTTTCGCGTCCAAAAGTTTTTCGGTATCGTGCTGTCCATGAATGTCAATCAGGTTGCCCGCCACTTCGCGCAAACCTTTAATCGTCATGGGTTCATCGTTCACGCGGATTTCACTTTTACCGTTCGCGTGCAAAGTACGCACAATGATGGTGTCATCAAAAACCGCGGTTACGCGCGCAAAGTCCGCCCCGTGGCGAATGGCATTGACAGAAAGTTTGTCGCCGAAAATAAAGTTTAAACTGCCAATAATAATGGATTTGCCCGCGCCGGTTTCACCAGTTAAGACGTTAAAATTTGCACCGAAGTTAATTTCTACTGCGGGGATTAAAGCCATATTTTGGATGCGTAAAGTATTGAGCATTATTCCTCCATCAGTTTTTCGACATCATCAATCACGGCATAAACCTTGCCTTCGGCTTGGTCCAATTCTTTCAAAACGGTTTTGACCAACTGCGCACCGCTGATAAAACTATCCAAGGCCTGATCAATGTGCTTTTCCTTTTGGATACTTTCGGTTAATTGTTCTAATTCGGTAATTGTTTTATTCATCGACTGTCACCCCTATTCTACCATCGTTGAAACAAATTTGCAATTTATCTTTGGGACGCAGGGCTTTCACACTTTTAACCACTTGACCGTCCTTCGCCACCGCCACAAAATCTTTTGGAAACAAATTCATAAAACCAATCGCCTTGGCACGGGCTTGTTCCAAACGACTGGTAATCGCATATTTCATTTCTTTCCACAAACGCAGCACCACATCTTTTTCCGAAACCAGTTCCGGCACCACCATTTCTGCGGCAGCCGACGGCGTGGGCGCACGCAAATCCGCCACATAGTCCGTCAAAGTAAAATCGGTTTCGTGACCAACCGCCGCCACAATGGGCAAAGCACTACCCGCCACGGTACGCGCCACGCTTTCCAAATTAAAGCAGAACAGGTCTTCATTGGAGCCGCCACCGCGCGCCACGATGATTAAGTCCACATTTTTAGTGCGGTTAAAATATTCAATACCGGCACAAATCTCCCGCGCCGCGCTTTCGCCCTGCACCGCCGCCGGATACAAAACAATATCCACGCTGGGGTTACGACGCTTAGTGACCGTCATAATGTCATGGATTACGGCACCGTAGCGCGAACTGACCACACCAATGCGCTTAACTTTGGTTGGCATGGCTTTCTTTTTATCAAACAGTCCTTCCTTTTTTAATTTTTCAGTCAGGGCTTTTAATTGTTCCAATAATTCGCCCGCGCCGGTTTTGACCAAGGCGTGCACATTAAAATTAAGTTTTCCCGCCTTTTGCCAATAATCAACCGAACCGCGCAAAGTTACTTGGTCGCCATCTTTGACCACGCAACGGGTTTTATCCCAACAAACGCACGGCACCGCGGCTTCGCGGTCACGCAAAGTAAACCAAACGCCGTTGCCACGCACCGATGCGCCCGACACTTCGCCGTTCAACAAAACATTATGCAACATCTCTTCGGCGACAAAGACCGATTTAATATAATTGTTTAATTGGGTAACCGATAACTCCATATTACTCCGCTAACTGCGCCAAGATTCCGTTCACAAAAGCACCGCTTTGGGCTTCGCCGTATTTTTTCGCCAAGTTTACCGCTTCGTTAATGATAACCGGTACCGGTACACTGCCCAACGCCATTTCGGTCAATGCCAAACGCAAAACCGCTAAGTCAGTTTGACGCAAACGCTCCAAAGTCCATTTTTGCAAATGTTTGGTAATGCGTTCGTCAATTGTGTTTTGTTCCGCGTTGAACTTAGCCAAAATTTGTTCAATGTATTTTTGTTCGGGGGCTGGCGCGGTTTTACCGTCCAACGCTAACGCCCAAGTGTTTTCGTCCAAAATAGTTTTTTGTCCCAGCGCAAAAATCAAACGAAAAGCGACTTCACGCGATTCACTTCTGCTTAGAGCTTGCCCCATACTTTGCGCCTCGTACATAGATATTAACTTTGTCAACTTTGTCACCGCTGAATTGGGTTGCAGTATTCAAGACCGCTTCCTGCACGCGGTAAGCAACGTCCGGGACCGAATCACCCGTCGAAACAATTAACTCAATATCAACATTCAAATGATTGCTATCTTTGCAGCGTTTAATTTTGATATCACCAACACCCGCGACACCACGCACTTCTTTGACCGACAAAGCCAAAGATTGGGGCAAAAGGTCTTTCGCAAAGCGGGTTTGGCCCAAGTATTCGCCGTTTTCAACATGAACGATTGTTTCCATCAATTATAGTTTAATATATTTTGCCAACGTGTCAATGGTTTGTTCCAAGGTTAAATTACTGCTGTCGACATAAATCGCGTCGGGTGCTTGACGTAACGGAGCGACGGTGCGGTTAATATCTTGCTCGTCACGTGCTTTAACCTGTTGCATAACTTCCAACAAGGACAGGTTTTCACCCTTCGCATCCAAATCCGCTTTACGGCGTTTAGCACGCACTTCCAACGAAGCGGTTAAAAAGAATTTATATTCCGCATTAGGCAAAACCACCGTACCAATGTCACGACCTTCCAAAATGAAGTTTCCTTGCGACGCGACTTCGGCAATCGCATGGTTGACATAATCACGCACGCCGGCATATGCCGCCACCACCGGTACCGCCAAACTGACGCGGTTATCACGAATGCGCGGAGTGACATCCTGCCCTTGGGTAAAAACGCGGACATCATGATTTTCCGCCATGTAGATGCGTAAGTCCATGCGGTTCAAGTTCATCAAAATTAACTTTTCGTCATAGATGTCAATTTCATGGTCCAACAAAAACAAAGTTACCGCACGGTAAGCCGCGCCGGTATCCAAAGCGGGAATCCCCAGTCGAATGGATAATCCTTTGGTGACCGCTCCTTTACCGCTGGCCACTGGTCCGTCAATCGCAATGTTCATAATTTAATCCCTGCCTTTTGTAAGCCCTCCAAGGCTTCTCCTTTTAATAAATCCAATTTCAACGGGGTCAATGTGATGTAACCCTGTTTCAACCAGTACAAATCGCCCTTTTGTTCAAAAGCATCCACGCCAAATTCGTGCAAGGAATTTTTCATCCAAGCAAAGGTGGAACCGAATGGGTTGACTTCGATTTCGTATTCATTATCCAAAATACCATCGGTCAACGGCGCGGGCATAACCAACTTGGGTTTTACTTTTTCCGGAAAGTTCACGTTCAAGACGCCATAGTCCGGAATGCTTTTCGCCAAGAATTCCAACTTACGGCGCATGTATTTCGCTACATGGCGGTAAGCGCGTTCCTTCTTTTCTTCGGTGATGGCCGCACTCAGCGCGATACTTTTAATACCTTGAATGGCACCTTCGACCGCCGCCGACACCACCCCGCTGGTGTAAATCATATTACCGTGATTGTTTTCAAAATCAATTCCCGAAATGATTAAGTCCGGTTTATCCAATAATAATTTATCCAAAGCCAATGCAACACAATCGCACGGTGTGCCATCGACCGACCACATTTTAATGTTATCCAAAACAAACCATTGTTGTGCGTGCAATGGGCGTTGGTCGACCGTCAAGGAATGACCCGAACCAACTTGTTTGGTTAAGGGCGCCACAATACAAACGCGATGGTCTTTACAAAGTTCTTTAGCTAATGCGACAATACTCGGATGAAAGCAACCTGCTTCGTTGGTTAATAAAATTTTCATTTTGCAACCCCCTTTTGCATTTCGGCTAAGTAAGTCCAATCCGTGCAGTTATAGGTTAAAGGTGCCATAATGATATAGTTCTTTTTGAAATAGGCCATACCCGCAGTCGGCGACACGGTTGCTTTGGCGGAACTGTCACGTTCGACCAATTGCGCCCAGTAATATTTATTACCTTGACAATCGACCTTTTCCAGATAACGGGTCATCTTGGTCAAGTTATCCATGGACGAAATGCCCACACCTTGGTAATCATCATATTTTTTTACCAACGGAATAGTGATATTCAAGAATGTATCGGTCGGTAATTTGGCCTTGACGAATTTTTCCACATTCTTAGCAATAAACTGGGCGGCCGGCAAAAGTTCAGCTTCACTATGTCCACCAATTTGCATTGGTACCCCGACCGCAATACTGGGAACATTGCTGAAAGTTGCTTGCATCGCCATACCAATATTTGACGAACAGAAAACATCGGTGCCCAAAGAAATCCCATTGCTAATACCACAAATGACAAGGTGTGGTTTACGGTGGCGCATAATATTACCTAACATCACCGAAATCATATCCGCCGGATTGCCTTGGAATTTGTAAGCCGGAATACGACTGCCGTTGACCATGTAATTAGAAACCTGTTTGAATTTAATCGGGAAACCACTGTAAGAAAAGGCGTTGCCCTTGCGACGACCAGGACCTTCCAACGAACAAACCGTGACCGTATGCTTTTTGGCCAATTCCCCCGCCAGAACTTTAAGTTCCGGGGCTTCCAAATTACGCACATTTGCAATTAGGATATTCATCAATTTTATGATATACTTTTTTTAGATGAGAGTAAACAAATATCTTGCTTTGTGTGGTTTAGGCAGTCGTCGTCACGTAGAGTCCTTGGTTTTGGACGGCCGTGTACGTTTGAACGGCGTAGTAATTACTGACCTTGCCACTTTAATTCCGGATGACGCCACCGTCACCGTGGACAACAAACCGGTCAAACCCGCGGAAGATAAAGTCTACATTTTATTAAACAAACCCAAGGGTGTGGTCTCCACCACTTACGACCCGCAAGGTCGCCCCACCGTTTTAGATGTAATTCGCAACAATCCCAAACAATACGGCAAGTTATTAAGCACGGTGCGTTTGTATCCAGTTGGTCGTTTGGATTATCACACTTGCGGTTTATTGTTACTGACCAACGACGGGGCTTTAACCAAACAACTAACCCACCCGTCCACCCACGTGGATAAAATTTACCACGCGACTGTCAACCGTCCGGTGACCAAAACCGAACTGGAAACTTTATCGAACGGAGTAAAAATTGACGGCGTAAAAACCGCGCCGGCTTCATTCACTTACATTAAGCACGACCGCACCCAAATTCAAGTCATTATCCACGAAGGACGCAACCGCCAAATTCGTAAAATGTTTGAAACCTTGGACATCCAAGTGACCTACTTAATTCGCTTGCAGGAAGGCAAACTGAGTTTGGGCAACCTGCCGGTCGGCGATTGGAAATTTGTCCGCAAAAGCCAAATCATTTAACAATTAAACAACGCACGGCGGAACATTTCGGCGGGCAACATGGACAAAGCCAACACGCCGGCAAAGATAATGTAACCCCAGTCAACCGGCACGGTACGGAAGATACCACCACCATAAAAAACGATGAAAAACTGCGACACGATAATCGCGGACATGATAATCACGAATGCTTTGTTTTTGAACAAACCGCGCAATAAGTTAATACCGTTAGCGCGGGCGTTAAATGCGTTGCAAACATTCAAAAACATGAAGAAAGTAAAGAACACGGTCACGAAAACTTGCTGGTTACCCACAATGTTTTGCACACGTGGTGACAACAAAAACCACATACAAATCAAACTGCCGAATACACTACCCCAAATAATTTTGCCCCACATGGCCGGCGTAATTAAACTTTCGTCACGGCGTTTGGGTGGTTGCCGCATATAGACAGGCGACGGTTTTTCCCCACCAAAAGCTAAACCAGCCAAAGTATCCATCACTAAGTTAATCCATAACATTTGAATTACGGTAATCGGGGCAATCATACCGAATAACGGTGCCAAGATACAAATGGCCATCGCAATAAAGTTAATGGTTAATTTAAAGACCAAAAACTTGCGGATACTTTCAAACAAGGTACGTCCAAAAGAAACTGCCTTGGTAATCGAATGAATGTTGTCATCCATAATAACAATGTCGCCCGCCGCTTTGGCCACTTCGGTACCACTGCCCATGGCAAAACCCAGTTCGGCACGCTTTAACGCCGGCGCATCATTCACACCATCGCCAGTCATTCCCACCACCAAGTTCAAAGATTGCGCGACCCGTACCAGCCGGCTTTTGTCTTGTGGATAAGCCCGCGCCACGACCCGCAGTTTGGGTAACAGGTGCGCCAACGCTTGGTCGTCCAAACGATTAAGTTCGTCACTGGTCAAAACTAAACCATCATGTTCCAGAATACCAACTTCGCGAGCAATGGTTACCGCCGTATCGCGCGCATCACCCGTTACCAAAACCACTTGAATTTTTGCATCGTGTAAAGTTTGGATACTGGCACATGCTTCAGGACGCACCGTATCGCGAATTACGATAAAACCCAACAGCACTTCGCCCTGTGTCACACAAATGACGCGCATGGCTTGCTGATTCAGTTGGGTTACTTTTTGCATGAGGCGCGCCCGTTCCAAAACATCTAAATGACAATGTGGCAACAAAACTTCAGTGGCACCCTTGTAGTAGGTGTCCCCCTCACTGGTGGTAGTCGCCATATATTTGGTCGCCGAAGAAAATGGTTGAGTCTGTTGCTTGGTAACTTTGGGCATGACACCGCCCAGCAATTCACTGCCGAACTGAGCCAAAACACGGTCAGTGATATTACCACCAATAAAACCTTGGGCGGTTGGTTCGGCTTCATTATTGACCACCAAAGCTGTACCCAAAATTTTCCCAAAGCCACCGAGCGTACTGCGGAAGTCGCTGGTAACATACTGACCATTTGGCAACAAGACGCCGCAGACCGACAACTTGCCTTGCGTAATTGTGCCGGTCTTATCTGTAAATAAAATGTTCAAACTGCCGGCGGTTTCGACCGCACTAAGTTTACGCACTAATAACTGGTCACGCATCATAGCACGCATATTTGAAGACAGCACGACGGTAATCATCATGGGTAAGCCGTCCGGCACCGCCATGACCACCACGGACACCACCAAAGTAACCGCGGTCAAAACTTCGTGAAAGGTTATGCCCCCACCGCCCACACTGATTAAGTAGGTCACGGCCGCAATGGCCGCACCCACATAACCAATGATGGAAACCAAGTTTGCCAGTTTTGAAAGTTTGACTTTCAATGGGCTGGTCGGTGGATTTTCAGTTAAGCCCGCAGCAATTTTTCCGTAAACCGTTTGACCGCCGACCGCGGTAACCTGCATAACACCCGTACCACCCGTCACAACAGTACCCGCAAATAATTGGTTGGGTGCCATAAAATCGGCGGTCTGTGCAGGGGTTGCGCTGACCCGTTTGTGACATTCCAAACTTTCGCCGTTAAGGACACTTTGGTCCACGCTGATTTCGCCCGCCAACATAACTCCATCGGCGGGGATTTTATCGCCCGAACTTAGCAACACAATTTCGCCCACCACGATTTCGGTCGCCGGCACTAACAAAGTTTTACCCGCCCGTTTAACGCGGGATTGAATCTGCGCCGACATTTTTTCCAGCTTTTGGAAAGCGGATTCGCTGCCTAATTCACTCAACGTACTGACTGTTACCGCAATCACAATCGACATGACAATGCCAAAAGTTTCCAAAAAGTTGTGCGTATAAAACAAACACGCCAGATTGATGCCCGTCACAATCATCAAAATTTTCATAATCGGGTCGCCTAAGTTGCCGATGAAAATTTGCCAAAAACTCCGTTTTTTGGGCGGTGTTAAAGTGTTACTGCCATAATCCGCCCGCGCTTGTTCCACTTCGTGCGGGGTCAATCCGTAAAACTCTTGCATTTCCTATATATATAGGCGTGAAAGACGAAATTTGCTTGTCAATCAGGGGGTTAAGGATTAGACTACCTCATTATGTTAGCTGATACCTTACAAGTCCTGCATGATACCGAAAATAAGGCCGAAAAAATCCTGACCGATGCTAATTTACAAGTATGTGAAATTGAAAAACAAACTTATCAAACCATTACCCGCATTGAAAATAACATTAACAACGAAATTGCCATGGCAATCGCCGAATTACCACAACCCGAACCTTTACCCGCACCAGAAGTAAAAATTGATGTGCCCCAAGCTAAAATGGACGCGGCCGTAGACTATATCATTCAAGCCGTACACGGAGCGTAACCATGATTGAAAAAATGAAAAAAGTCTCCTTAGTGGGAGAACGCGCTAACCTGAAAAAAGTCATTGATACCCTGAAAGCCAGTGGTAACTTTCAAATTACTTTTTACAAGAGCAGCACTAACCCATTATCGCCCGCGGACGCCAGTTTAAAAAATCAATACAACGCTGAATTAAACCGTGTGAATAGCGTGTTGAATTTCTTACAGGTCAACAATAAGCCCTTGCGCCTGACTTACCAAGCATTAAAAAATGTGGTCAAAAAACAAAAACAGATTGAAACCTTGTTGGCTAAATACGAAAAAGCCAAAATCGACAGCACGGATTTGCAAACCCAAATCAATTTGAACCGAACCACCATGGACAGTTTGCAACAGTTCAGCGCGTTGCCAATACCTGCCAACTTGTTAAAATCAACCAAGAACGCTTTTGTTTTGGCGGGTTTAATTACCGCCAATGACTTTACTCGTTTCACAAACGACATTGACACCAAAAACTTTCTTTACGAAACCTACCCCACCGCTAACAAAAATCTTTTGGTGGTGATGACCGGTGATGCTGACAACCACCCAATCGCGGAAACGATTTTGGATTACAACTTTATTCCGTTCCCCGGTTATTACAGTTTCCCCCGCACGCCGGCCGCGCAAATTGATTACCTCAACCAACAAAACCAAAACTTGCAAGCCGAACTAGCCAAGATTGCCAACAAGCACCAACCGACCGCGGAACAAATTGACTTGTTAAAAACTTATTATGATTATTTATTGAACGAAATTGACACCTTGGAAATTTTGGCTGCGACCATTCAAACCAAGTACTGCTTCGTGGTCAACGGTTGGATTCCCGCGCGCAAAGCGGACGAGTTTACTCAACTGATTCACAAGACCGATAAAAATGTAGCGGTAACCTTGAATGATGCTACCAGCACGGACACTCCGCCCGCGTTAGTACACAACACACCGTTGGTGGCGCCTTATAACGCAATTACCATGATGTACGGCGCACCGGGTCGTAACGACATTGACCCAAACCCGTTTGTCGCGATTTTTTATTTCTTGTTCTTTGGCTCTATGTTCGGCGACTTGGGTTACGGTTTATTGTTGTCGGTCATTACTGCCATCATTCTTTTGGTACGTAAGCCACAAGGCGGGACGCGCCAACTGATTGCGCTGTTTTGTATGGGTGGAATTTCCGCCGCTTTGTGGGGTTTGTTATTCAACAGTTGTTTCGGTTTGAACCTGCCCACCTTTATAATGAACCGCACCATCATTGACCCACTGGGTAACGACGCAACCTTCTTCTTCGCTTTGTCGTTATATTTGGGTGTCATTCAAATTACCGTGGGTAACTTGTTGAACCTGATTAACCAATTACGCTTAAAACAATGGGCTACCGGTTTCGGCAAAGCCCTGCCCAACTTGGTCATGTTCATCGGTTTGTGTTTGGCTTTCCCCGCTTTAATGCAAAAAATCATTCCGTTGAATTATGCCATCGTAGATTGGTTCCAACAACTGATGTTCCCCGGTTTAATCATTGCCATTGTTGGTTTTGCGGGCGTGGTTTTGTTCAACGGCATTGGTCACCGTTTCGGTGGTTATATCATCGGCATGTTTTCCGGTGCTTACAAATTGGTCAACTATTTCAGCGATATTTTGTCTTACGCCCGTTTGTTCGGTGTAGGACTGGTCGGTTGCGTGATAGCTTACGTTGCTAACTTCCTGTGTGGTATGTTTGCCAGCGCGGGCTTCATCGGCATAATTTTTGGCGGCATTGTCGCAGTATTATTCCATGCGTTAAACATTGCGCTAAGTTTATTGTCCGCGTACATTCATAACGCGCGCTTACAGTTCGTTGAATTTTTCGGTAAATTTTACGAGGGCTCGGGTACCCCGTTCGTACCTATGGCCAGCAAACTTCGTTACGCCCGTATCCAAAATGATACGCGTAAATAAAAGATAGGAAAGGAGGATTAAAAATAATGGGAGGAAATGCTTTTGCTTTAATCGGTGCTGCGTTAGCCGTCGGTTGTTGCTGTACAGGTTCCGCGTTCGGTGTTTTTCATGTTCAACGCGCCAGCTGTGGTATCATCGCGGAAAAGCCCGAAAAATACAGTAAGACTTTGATTTTGCAGTTGATTCCATCTTCCAGTGCGTTGTATGGCTTCATCGTTGCGTTCTTGGTTTTGGTTAAAGCTGTTTTAGGCAATTCGGCCTACACCGTCAACGAGGGCTTAATGGTCTTAGGTGGTTGCTTAGCCGTAGCGATTGCCGGTTCAACCGCAGCCATTGCCCAAGGTAAAGTTTGCGCTTCGGCTGTCGTGATGGTTGGTAAACGTGACGATGCGATTGGTCGTGCGATTACCATGGCGGTCTTCACCGAATTGTTTGCTTTGTTTGGTTTGATTATTTCCATCTTGTGCGTGTTGTTAATTCCAGCCACGGCTGTTGCGGCCTAAGGAGTTACCATGACCGAACAAGATTTAACCAAAAAAATCTTACGTAACGCCAAGCAACAAGCGAAAGACTTGGTTACCGCGGCCGAACAACGCGCTGCGGAACAAATTGCCAATGCGCAGGCCCAAGCCGACCACAAACGCGAAACGGCGTTAGCCAAGGGGCAAGCCGATTTAGCATACCGCAAAGTGCAACAACAACGGGCGCACGATGTCGCACGGATCAAAGCCCAAATCAACGCCAAACAAGCGTGGATTGACCGGGCTTTTGCTACCGCTAAGGACAAGCTGGTGCATGCTTCCGCCAAGGAAATCAAAACTTTGGTTGATGCACTAACCCAAAAATACGCCCAAGCGGGTGACAAAGTGTTAATTGCCCAGAACTGGGCGCACGCGGTACCTAACTTGGAAACCACTACTGCTATCGACAGTGGGTTAATCATCGAAAATCAAACTTACCGCATCGAGTTGGACATCGACAGTATCTTGAACGAACTGAAAGAACCGTTGGCGCCAACTGTCGCGGAAATTTTAGGAGTCATGTAACATGGCGGGTGGCGTAACTTTTGCGAATGCTAGCATTATCATGCAGGGCGATGCCCATCTTTTAACACGCAAACGCATTCGTGAAATGGCGACCGCCACCAGTCGTGAAGATTGTTTACGTGTTTTAAGCGAGTGTGGCTACCAAACCGACTTTGCTACCGATGACGAGATTTTGGACGCGGCACGTGCGCAAACCTTACAAACCTTGCAAGAGTTGTGCGAAGATCCCGCCCTGCTCGCTTGCGTACAGGCGACTAACCAATTAACCGAAGTCAACGCGGAGCAGGTTTTTGCTACCCTAGCCCGCCAAATTCCACTCATCAAAACACCGAGTATCCGTGAATACTTTACCACTTGGGTTGATTGGGTTAATGTGCGCAGTTTCTACAAAGGCAGTGACAAAGTTTTTCCCGGTGGTGCTTTGACCGCGGGACATTTGGATCTTTATCCACACATTAGCGCGGAACAACGCGAAGACGCCATGCAGGAACGTTTGGACGAATTGGGCGCGGTCGACAAAGACGATATTTTCAAACCTAACCCATTATTTTGGTGGTACCTGCAACGCCAAAAAGAACTGGTCATTATTAAAGCCATTTTAATCAGCAAGCGCTTTAATTATGACGTGACTTGGTTACGCGAAAATTTGAGGGGGCTGTATGAACAATTCCAATAAAATGATTGCGGTAATTGGTGAACAAACCATTGTAAAGATTTTTCGCGCCATCGGCTATGATTGTTTTTATGATACTGACCCCGCAGATGTGGTTGCCCGTTGTCAGGAACTGGATGCGGCTGGTTATAAAATCATCTTAATTTTGGAAAAGACGGCAGCGCAAATCGCAAAATACTTGGACAGTCGGGCGAGCATTGCCTACCCCATCATCATGCCAATTCCCGATACTGTGACACACAGCCATTACGGAATGCAACGCTTAAAGGAAAATATGGAAAAAGCCATGGGCATTAAAGTAGGAGGAAATTTATGAAGCAAGCGAAAATTGTAAAAGTCAGTGGTCCACTGGTGGTGGCTTCTGGTCTTGATAGTGCGAACTTACACGATGTAGTTTACGTCGGCAACGCAAAATTAGTTGGCGAAATTATTGAACTGCGCGGTGATAAGGCCAGCATTCAGGTCTACGAAGAAACCAGCGGGATTAAAGTTGGCGACCCAGTAGAAAACACGAACGCCCCGTTGTCCATGGAATTGGCCCCCGGTATCATGTCCGGTATCTTTGACGGGATTGGACGTCCGCTGACCAAAATTCGCGACTTAGTGGGTAACCGCATTACCACGGGATTATCCGTAGATAAATTGGACCGCAGTGCAAAGTGGGAATTTAAACCAACTAAGCAGGTCGGCGACACGGTAACCGCGGGCGATGTTTTGGGTACGGTACAAGAAACTGCCGTGATTGAACACCGCATTATGGTGCCGTACGGTATGCAAGGTAAAGTTTCCAAAATCCAAGCAGGTAACTTTACCATCGTGGATACGATTGCCGAAATCGATGGGCAGCCCGTGCAAATGCTGCAAAAATGGCCGGTGCGTGTCGCGCGTCCGATTACCCGTAAGTTAGCCACCAGCGTGCCATTGATTACCGGACAACGTACGATTGATACTTTGTTCCCGATTGCCAAAGGTGGTGTGGCGGCTATTCCGGGTCCTTTCGGCTCGGGTAAAACTGTTTGCCAACACCAAATCGCCAAATGGTCGGATGCCCAAGTGGTAGTCTACATTGGTTGTGGCGAGCGCGGTAACGAAATGACCGATGTCTTAAATGAATTTCCGGAACTGGTCGATGTAAAGACCGGCGAACCGTTAATGAAACGTACCATCTTGATTGCTAACACCAGTGATATGCCGGTG
This sequence comes from Eubacteriales bacterium, assembly GCA_018384735.1. Classification (GTDB taxonomy): domain Bacteria; phylum Bacillota; class Clostridia; order Christensenellales; family UBA1242; genus RGIG8050. Next base: position 16,590 of record JAHAXB010000032.1, read on the forward strand.
GCGGCGCGTGAAGCCAGCATCTACACCGGTATCACGATTGCGGAATATTTCCGCGACATGGGCTACGATGTCGCCATCATGGCGGATAGTACCAGTCGTTGGGCGGAAGCGTTGCGCGAAATGAGCGGACGCTTGGAAGAACTGCCGGGCGAAGAGGGCTACCCCGCCTACCTCAGCAGTCGTATCGCCGAATTTTACGAACGTGCGGGACGCGTGCAAGTTTTGGGTTCGGAAGGTCTTTTGGGTTCGATTACCGCGATTGGTGCGGTATCGCCGCCCGGTGGTGATTTAAGCGAACCAGTTTCCCAAGCCACCTTACGCATTGTCAAAGTTTTCTGGGGTTTGTCCGCGGCGTTAGCTTACCACCGTCACTTCCCCGCGATTGATTGGCTAACTTCGTATTCGCTGTACGCTGACCAGTTGGGTAACTGGTACCGCGACAACCTTTCACCTGATTACGCGGGCTACCGTCAAGGTGCCATAAAGATTTTACAACTTTCTGCCAACCTGGAAGAAATCGTCCGTTTGGTCGGCGAGGATTCTTTATCCGATGGTGACCGTTTGATTTTGGATATGGCCAACCAGTTAAAGGAAAACTACCTGATGCAAGACGCAATGAGCGAAATCGACACTTACGCAGCACCCCGCAAACAATTTTTAATGTTGGAAGCGATGATGACTTATTACAACATGGCGGCAACAGCCATTCGCAAAGGTGTCCCCTACGAGAAAGTAGTTTTGCCAACCTTCCGTGAAGAGTTCGCGCAATTCCGCTACATTCCAAACGACGAAGCCGAAAAGATTGCGGACTTAACCAACCGCATCAAATACGAATTAGGAGGTAAACTGGCGTGAACAAGTATTACAAAACCATCAAAAGTGCGGTCGGACCTTTGTTAGTGGTCACCGATACCGCGGGTGTTACCTATAACGAATTTGTTGAAATCAAGGCCGATGACGGCACAGTGCGTTACGGTAAAGTTTTGGAAGTCTTGGACGACAAAGCCGTGGTGCAATTATTCAATGTCGGACAAGGTTTAGGGATTCATGATAACGCGGTCAAATTCACCGGACACGGCTTGGAGGTTGCGGTATCGCCCGACATCTTGGGTCGCGTGTTCGACGGCTTAGGTCGCCCGAAAGACGGTGCTGCCCCGTTAATTGCCAGCAAGAAATTGGACATTAACGGTACACCGATTAACCCCGTGGCGCGTGATTATCCGCAAGATTTTATTCAAACGGGGATTTCCACGATTGACGGCTTGAACACTTTGGTGCGTGGTCAAAAGTTACCGATTTTTTCCATGTCGGGTATGCCCCACGCTGAATTAGCCGCGCAAATTGCCCGCCAAGCCACGGTACCTAATTCTGAGACTAAGTTCGCCATCGTGTTTGCGGCGATTGGTATTACCTATGATGAAGCCGCCTACTTCATGAATTCGTTTGCGGAAACCGGTGCGCTGGCTCGTTCAGTTATGTTTATCAACTTAGCGAACGACCCCGCACTTGAACGTATCGCAACCCCGCGTGTGGCTTTGACGGTAGCCGAATATTTGGCGTTTGAATTAAACTATCACGTTTTGGTCATTACCACGGATATGACGAACTACGCCGAAGCGTTGCGCGAAGTTTCCGCCGCCCGTAAAGAAATTCCGGGTCGTCGCGGTTATCCGGGCTACCTGTACACCGACTTGGCTTCGCTTTACGAACGCGCTGGTTGTATTAAAGGTTGCCAAGGTTCAATTACGCAAATTCCGATTCTAACCATGCCGGAAGACGACAAAACCCACCCGATTCCGGACTTAACCGGTTACATTACCGAAGGACAAATTGTTATTTCGCGCGAACTGTACAAAAAAGGAATTACCCCGCCGATTGACATTTTGCCGTCCTTGTCGCGTTTGAAAGACAAAGGCATCGGTAAAGGTAAAACCCGTGACGACCACAAAAATGTGCTGAACCAATTATTCGCCTGTTACGCCAAAGGCAAGGACAGTAAAGAATTGGCGCAAATTTTGGGCGAATCCGCTTTATCCGCGACCGACCAACTGTACTGCAAATTCGCTACCGAGTTTGAAAATCAATTTATCAACCAAGGTTTCAATACTAACCGCACGATTGATGAAACTTTGGATTTGGGTTGGCATTTACTGCGTATGTTACCAAAAGTCGAACTAACCCGTATCAGCAAACCAATTTTGGATAAGTATTACGACGATGGCAACAACGACTAACATTAACGCCACTCGCATGGAACGGTTACGCCAAAATGACCGCTTGAAAACGGCACGGCGCGCGCACAAACTGTTGGAAGACAAATACGACGAAATGGTGCATAAGTTCACCGAGTTGATTAAACGCAACCGCAACTTACGCGAATTGGTTGAAAAACAACTGCAACAAGCGTTACGCTTGTACGTGTCCGCCAGCGTACACATGTCGACCAACGCGATTGACACCGCGCTGGCCAGCCGTCATCACACGGTTACGCTGAACTGCTCCTCCCAAAATATTATGGGGCTAACGGTACCCCACATTGAAATTGCCGACGAAACTTTAAATAAGGACGAAGCAATTTTACTCACGACGCCGGTTAATTTTGATGACGCAATCCGACTGTTACAACAGTTGACGGCGACTTTGATTGAATTAGCCAATATCGAAAAAACTTGTAGCATGCTGGCGGACGAAATCCAAAAGGTGCGTCGCCGCATTAACAGTTTGGAATACAACATGATTCCCGACATTCAGAGTAAAATTAAATTCATCACAATGAAATTGGACGAAAATCAACGCGAAACGCAAATCCGCGTCATGAAAATCAAAGATATGCAAAGCAAAGCCGAAACCGACGCATAAAAAAAGCCCGAGCGATACGGGCTTTTTAATTGACAATCGCAAAACAGTTTATTCGAAAATGTTGCGGATATCGTCGCTGGTTTCGATACGGATGGTCGAACGCGCAACCGGACCGTACATGAAGAACGCTTGACCACGCGGAGCCGCCACAATGGTTTCCTGTTCGCGTTTGTTGATACCGCCGGCATTTTTGTACAAGGTAACCAAGTCGGTCATATCGTTGGGCGCCAACGAGAAAATCAAACTGTATTGCGAAGCGTTGATAATCGCGGCGGACTTTTTCGCGATGGTGGGCGAACCCACAAAGTCCTTAATGTTCTGGGTAATAACGATTTGCATACCGTCGTATTTACGAATACGTTTTGCCATTTGGAACATAAAGTCCAACGCGACCGGACGTTGTTCATCAATGAAGACGTGCGCTTCATCGACGACCACGATAATTTTACGTTTGGTGTGATATTTTTGGTTGTATTCGCGGTTTTTGATGACCTCACCTTCCAAATATTTGAAGACCAACAACATTTGCGCATTCGCGACCAATTCGTTTTTGTTCGACAACAAGGTCAAGAAGTTAAACACGAAGAAGTTTTCTTCGGTACGAATGGTATTCGGGCCATTCCACAAACCAGAGTAACGACCACCTTCGGCGAACTTTTCCAAGTAAGTCGTCAATACGCGGTAGTTAATGCGCGAGAATTCATCTTTAGATTGGTTGTAACTGCGTTTCGCCAATTCGTACAATTCGTCAAAAACAGGGAACTGTTCGGGTTTCAATTTCGCGAAGTCCGTGTATTTGTCGATACCCTTCATGCTATATAAACGCGTAACCAAGCCGTTCAACGCTTCCAACGCATCGGAGCGGATACCTTCCATAACAATCTTGAAGAAACTTTCCAAGAAGCGCAGGTGGCTTTCAAAAGTATCGTCGAATTCTTCGCCGGTGTCGTCGTCTTCGTCCAACATGTTCGGATAAATGTGGAACGGGTTGAAACGACCACGTCCCGCGTTACCGACGTCAATCATACCACCATGCAGTTTTTTAGCCATGGTCGAGTATTCTTTTTCAGGGTCGCAAATGTAAATGCGCGCGTTATCGGCCGCCAAGTTAGTCAAAATTGATTTGGTCGCGAAAGACTTACCACCACCGGATTTACCGATGATAATCATGTTACTATTAACACGGACATCATTACGTTGGAAGAAATCGACAAAGACGGGGTTGCTGTTGCTGCCGAGCATAATGCCCTTCTCGTCCATCAACATATCAGAAACAAATGGAAAGCACGCACCCAAGGTACTGGTAACCATACCACGTTCCACGGCATCGTATTTATCCAAGCGCGAAACATTGGCAGAAACGAACGCGTCGATTTGCTTACCGGTGTTAGCCGTAAACTTGAACCCCTCTTCAATGATGGTGTTGCGTAATTCGGTCGCGGTTTTGGTATCGGTCGTCAAGTGAATGTTGACGTTGAACATTTGTTCGTTACCGGTCTTTAATTGTTGCAGCATTTGTTCGATGGTTTGCAGTTGGCTTTCCTTTTCCATCTTTTGACTTTCCTTACCGCGGTTGTTCTCCTGCGAGCGCATTTCCATGATGGCGCGGTCAATCAATTTTTCGGAGTCGGCTTTGGAAACTTGCGAAAAGTTCATCACTGCACGCACATTCGGATAATTGAAGAAAGTGTACAGCCAAGCGTTGCTAACATTCATCGGGTAGTCAGTAATTGAAAGTGTGGTTTTTTGCTCGCCGTCTTGGGTAAATTTATTGACGCCGAATTTTACTTTGCCCGGATAAGTCCATTCCGTACGTTTATCGAACGGCATATGGTCGAACTCTTTTTCATCGAAATATTTACTGTAATTGGCGCGCAAGAACACAAACAAATCCTTACCAGTCAAACGACGCGCATGTAAGGAAGCCCCCAACGCTGCGGCCACACTATCCGTGATGTTATCAAGTTCTTCTTTCTTACTGGAATAAATCACCAAGTAATAGCACGTACGGTAAACCTTAGCTTCTTCGTTCATGTATTCCAATGTTATACCGCGCGAATTAAAGACGGCTTCACGAGCTTCCAATTCTTCTTGACTAAATGAACCAATTTCGACGTTACGAACCAACTGGTCGTATTTTTCAATTTCGTTATCAATGTATTTATCAAACATGATTGGTTTTTCAAATGCAATCAAACTGCCCGAGTTTTGGGGCCCGATACGGCGTAAAGCGTTCGCCATATTGTTGACCAACATAGTTTGGGCTTCGGGCCCCAGTAAGCCAAATTCGACCGGCTGAATTTCAATAACCGAAGCAACGTAACTGCCGTAGTCAATAAACTTATCATCCAAAACGCCAGTGTACGGAACCAAGCGCGTCATTTCGACGTAACCTTTTTCCAGTTGTTTCGCGTATTTTTTCGGGTAAGCCAAGAAACGGAAATACCAAATATATGATTCGTACTTACGGTCGCCCGCAATGTCGCGGGTCATACCTAAAATAACGATAATCGCTAACAAGACGGCCAAGATAATCAACGGAATCATGCGGGACGCAGCCAGCAAGCCGACCGCGGCCGCACCCAAGACCAACCAAATCAAATCACTGGTGGTCAGACCTTTTAAGAAGACGGTCTTAATTTTGGTTTTACGTGGAATAAAATACTCGCCCATCGTTCACCTCTTACTTCTTATTTTCCGTATACGCTTTAATCTTCGATGTAATTTCGCCTAATTCACCACCGATTTGACTGATGTTAGTCTTAATAATCGCCATATCATCACATCTAGTATTAGCGAAACGAGCCCTATCCATACCGTTCTGGAAACCCTTAATCGAATCAATCATTTCCTTATATGCAGGGTCTGTATAGTGTAATTCAAGGAAATCATCCAACACTTGCATATTATTTTTAATCCAAGATTTATTCAGATTATCGTTGCTATTATTAGCTTCATCCAAGTTTTTACGTAACGCAGCCACCAATTCTTCTCCATTGGTAATGGGCTTACCGGAAGCATCTGTAATCTTACCAGCAAATTCTTTAACAAAGGCGGCGTTGTTGAAGGTTGATTGGATCATGCTATCAACGTGTTTAACCACAGTACGAGCTTCACCTTCTTCAGCACTAAATGCGTTCAATGTTGCCCTTTGCTTATTCAAATAAGCACCCATTTCCGCAACACGGGTCAATTGCGCTAAGGCATTTTCCATACCCATCAAGGTGCTACCACCCATATCAAAGGCAGTATTACCCATATTTGCGGCATCGAAACGACCCAAGTTCATGATACCCCTTAAACGATCAGCACTTTCTTTGGTACCATCGGCTTCCCATTGTTTAACATTAGCAATAGTTGCCTCATCGAAGCCCGAACTTTCAACCTCATCCCAATTATGCTCTTGTACATCAAGAATCAATTTTTGCAGTTTTTCACCAGCACCAGCGTAATCACCTTTTTCATGCATTTTACGTAACATGTTATCACGGATTAAGGTATCGTTGGCGATATAGTCCATATCAACATTCATAATCATTTCACGTTGATGTTGACGTTCATCCATCATTTGGACAGTATCAACCGACAACATTTCTTCTTTGTATTTCTTGGCTACGTTATGCGCACTGATCGCCGCGTTGTTACGATTGATGAAAGCTTGTAACTGTTGACCAGCTTCAACTTTCATTTTGTTCATTAAGTTAGCGATTTCTTCCTGACATTCTGCGCTATTGGCACTCATACCTCTTTGTTCATATGCCAAAATAATTTTGTGTTTTTGCGCACCGAACGAATTTGGATTGCTAGAATATTCGTTTGTATCATAGGTATTATTCCATACTTCCAAAATTTGAGCTTTTTCTTCAGCACTAACATTGGCACCAATCTTGCTGTTGAATTTTTCCATTGCGGTTACTTGCGCTTCGGCGGTTTTTTGCGCCAATTCCAATTGTTCAATTTCCGGACTTATGGCGTATTGCACATCATTGGCATACCCGCTATAATGAACCTGCATGGTTTGCGCCACACTGTTACTATCTAAGTTCATCTTTTGACTGATTGCGCTAACCAACTGTTCACGAGTGGTGGTTGAAGTTGCATTCGACAAAATGTTGGTCAAAACTTTCTTATCTTTTTCGTCCGTAAGATTCAAACTTCTAGCAATTTCGTCAGCGTACTGTCCAGCTTTGGCTTCTTTTGCTTCCTTTTTCTTTTTAATTTCTTGCCCCAAATTATCGGCACCTAAGTTAACTTGCATTTGGAATTTGCTTTCAGCACGCTTAATTTCATCTTGAATATTAGGATCATCAAAGTTTAATTGAATACCTAATTCTTTCCAGCCTTTGGCGATACCGTCGACATATTTTTGGTCGCCACCGAGTCGAGCATATTCTTCATTTAATTGAGAAGGAGTTCTGGCCGGATCATTAACCCAAACCGCAGCTGCGCTCTTCGCAGCAGCAAGTGTCATACCTTGGCGTCTAAATTCTTCCACCTTCAAGTCTTCAACTTTTTGTTGAGTGGTTAAATTACGACGGGTAAATTCTTGCATTGCAACATCATGTTTGGCCGCCGTACGAACTGTTTCTTGTGATTCTTGAATCCATTTTTCGTATTGTGTTACGGCATCGCTAATGCGGGCGTTGTTAACACGACGTTTGGCTTCATCAGCACGGTATTTAGCACCGGCGCGATCCATTTCGCGTTCATTTACATCGGCACGAACTGAACGCCAAATCGCACCAACAAAAGAATCTTTGTTTTCCGAAGCCGTACCGAATCTGCCGTATTTTTGGCTTAATAATTCACCAGCAATTGAAGTCTTCGCTTTGAAAGCAAGTCCACTGCCAATGTCTTTTGCTAATTTTCCCGCCGAAGTATTAGCAACCCAAGATCCAGCGTGTTTTAAACCTTTCGCGCTAAGTCCAGCCAGTTTACCAACACCACGAGCCGGTGCAGCAGCAGCTTTACCAATCGCAGCGATACCACGACCAACTTTGGTACCTTTTAATTTCGAAGCAACGACACCGTTAACGGATTTCTTGAATTTAGCATCCGTTAATAGTTTTTTCTGCTCAGCTGCCAACTTGTTTTTATAGTCAGGATCATTTGCTTTAACACCTAATTTTGCAAGGTTCTTCTTCGCGACACTTTGGGCAGCAGAATCTTGGCGTTCTAGGCGACGAATTTGACTCTTGGACAGACCCTTATACGCTTCATTCTTATCAACCCCACGAGCTACTTTATCACGCGCATTATCAATTGCGCTTTGACTTCTGAGCGCGCTCCTTTTATCAAGTTTATTCAAACGTTGTTCGGCCAACCAGCTAAGTTTGCCACCGTTTTCGGCTTGTTTCGCTTTCAAATCAGCCAAACGTTGTTCATCCCAACTTTGTTTTTTCGCGGCAATCGCATTTTTGGCTTGACGCACTTTATCAATACCATGCGCAGCTGACTTACCAGCTTTTTTCACCGCACCGGCCGCGTTTTTGAAATCGCTAAATGACGAGCCGATGGCACCTTTCGCAGCCTTAAAGGTATCCGTAAGGCTCTTTTCGGACATTTTGGAGCCGCCGAGGACGCTGTAGACCGTGTTGCGGACTTGGGGCAACATGGAGACGAAGGCAACCAAGGCCAACCAGCCCATGCCGGTACCAGCCACATTCTTGACCGCGCTTTCCAACGGTTGCATCAAGACGATGAACAGGTTCAAGGACACGATAACCGCAAACGCGCTGATGGCTTCGTTGTAGAACGGTTTGACGAAGACGGAGTTGAATTTAGAACCGTCGTCGAACGGATAGAACGCAATGGTAATCGGGCTCATCATGTACAAGACCGCCATATTGACCGCACGTTGGATTAACGCGAACGCAAAATTCATGTACACACCCAAGGCGGCAATAATCGTAATGAAACCAACCGCGTAGTTCATGGACGGGAAATTGTATAAGCAACCAACTGATTTGACATTTTGCCAGGTAAATTCGCCGATATAATCACCCCAGTTACTTTGGTCGGCTTTGGCGTCTTCCATAGTACCTTCAACGGTTTTGATTAAGTAACGGCGGTCGCCTTTGACCGAACCAGCCATATAGTCGTCGATTTCATTGGCGGTCATATTGTGGGTCATTTCCATCGTAGAGAAATCGCCGTTGGCTTTAACTTTGTCGTGGTTTTCAATCCAGGATTTTTTGGCTTTATTTTTATTACCGTCTTCGCCGTCCTCATCTTTCGCCGTACCTATTTTGCGGAAGGTCACGATTTCGTTGCGGAAATTTTTAGCCAAACTGGTGCTTTTGTCAACCGTGGTTAATTCATCAATCAAGTTCGATTGCGATTTAAGCGCGGTCGAGGTCGTTTCGTTGACGGATGCGGTCGACAAACGTACGGTGTTTTGGTTCAAATGTACGTACCAATCTTCACTTTCATCGTCGCCAACTTCGTCATCATCCATGGTCGCGCCATCCAAACCATGTTTGACCGGACGATAGGTCGTACCTTCATAATAGTAGTATTTTTTCTCGCCATTGACGTACACACCATCGGTACCCCAATAACTGTTGTCGAGCAAGCTACCGGAATTGCCTTTGTTATTTTCGGCAAAGTAACGGACACCACCATTTTTATCCCAGTTAATTTTACCGGTGGATTTTTCTTGCAGGCGGTCCATATTCATGAATTGTAATTGTTCACGAGTATAGGCTGCTGATTTATTTTTGGCATCGGCTTGGCCTTCGTAATAAATGTCGGCCACATTGCGTAAACCGGCACCGCCACCATCAACGTACATATAACCATAGGAGTCTTCCCAGTCGACCACACGGTAAGCCGCGCGGTTGGAATTGCTGTAACGTAAATTAGTGTCCATGACCAAGTTGATTCTGGTACCTTCGCCGAACAAGACATCTTTAACTTTGGAAACGAAATCACTGTCGGATTCTTTCAAACTGGACGCGTAGGCTTCGGTAATACCAAATTCCACGATGGGTTTGTAAACCGGACGAGTAACGATGACATCGGCGTAACTGTTGGTCGGGCGCTTACCGTTAATGTTGTTTTGGTACAAAGCAACTAAATTAACAAAGGTCGTTTTAATGTCGGATTTCAAATCGCTGAAATCACCCGAATAACCGCGATTACTTAAGTAAGTCTTCGCACTGGCGCCACCTTGACTACCAATGGGGTCGTTCAACATTTCGTCATGCAATTTCAACAAGTTACCCAAACGTTGCAATAATTCGGATGCGCGTTTATTGTATTCGTTGACCACGCCCAACCAACTTTGCCAGGGTTGTTGTTCTTGAATACGGTTGGCGGCGTTGGTCACTTTTAGGTTTTCTTCGGCGGCTTGGATGAAGGCGGCCAAGTTGGCTTGTTCCAATTGAGCGCGTAATTCGTTAATGTTCGCCATCAATTGACCCCACAGGTCACTGAAGTTACCATCGACACGGTATTGTTCGATGACGGTATCCAAAGTGTTAGACCTGGCGTTCATGATGCACCACACCGCACCGTTGTGGTCGGTGGCGCCATCCGAGAACATTTCAACGGCAGGTTCACCCGTCTCGGTCCGGGGGATAATACTACTAAACATGTTGTTGACGGCGTTTTTTACCACACCGGTCAACATCGGAGCCAACATTTGAACAAAGGAAATGGAAATCGGACCAATGGTCATGGCACCCGGAATTTCCGGAATCATTTGAACGACATACATTAAGGTGTTGGTATAAACGACGTTCAACAAAATGGTGGTCATAATGTTGCCAAATTTTTCCGACCATTTCGGGATACCACCGCCAAAGCCCATGGTTTCATCCATGTTGAAACTGGCCGATGCCGCGCCGTCTTGCAACGAAACGCCACCGCTGACATTGATACCAAACATTTTTGCGCTATCTTCCAAAGACTTGGTGGTACGTTGACCCGGGAAGAATTTTTGCAATTGGGTGGACATCGGAATCAAAATACCGGAACCCATAACCAAAAGTTGGATGTTGTGTTCAATAGTTTTGGTGCCTTTCAAACTGTACGGATAGTTATCAATATCAATTGGCGACCAAGTCAAGTCAATCGATGGAGTAATGTTACAATCGATACCACGTAACAGGTCGTTTTGGTAACCGGCAGTGGCCGAAGTGGAACCGTTTTCACTGTTGTAAGAGGTCGGGGTATCCATTTGGTTATCCAAGGCGCCTTCGGTTTTTAACCAGTTCGCGAACGGAGTAGCCGTACCGTCATCATTCACGATTTCGTATTTGGTCGCCGGGAATTTTTCCGCATAACGGGCCGCTAAGGCTTTACCAGTGGCCTTTTTTTTGTCATTGTTACCGCTGAATTCCAACAAGAAGTAACGACCTTTATCCGTGTCCCCGCTGGCTACCGGTGCCCAATAGTATTCATTACGCACATCGTCAAAGAAACCACCGGTTTCACGGCCAAGATACGTAAAGTTAGATTCCGCAGCCATGGCCTTAAAGGCTTGACCCGCAATAGAGGCCGAACCGGTACCAGTGGCCGCATCCAAAGCACGGAACATGACGCCGGACGCATACAAACCAACCACGACCGCGGCGTTGACAAAGAAGAACATTAACAGACCTTTAAAAGTACGGATCACGATTTTGTACGGGTTACCGCCGTCTTTTTCTTTGTAATGGTCTTGAATAATTTTAATAATCGTAAAGAAGATAATTAACGCGGTTGCCAGCCCCACCATATTGCGGAAGATCTGGCTAACTTTGGGGTTGTTGACAATATCGCTGACAATATCACCATTTTCGCCGAGACCCGCCAAATTGCGGAAAATCTTTTCGATACCGTTCACAATCCAGGCCAACAAATGCCAAATTTGATATAGTACCTTACTTAACATTGAAACAAGCGCATAAAGCGGTCGTTTCAATGCCGCGGCAATACTGTCCCCGACACCATCCAATAATGAATGTCCCCAATACATACCATAATGGTAAACCATAAGTACAAAAAATGACAAATGATTTTTCGGGGTTAAACATTAAATTTGAAATGGATAATGTCGCCGTCTTGGACGATGTAGTCGCGACCTTCCTGTCGTACGCGGCCATTTTCCCGCGCCGTCAATAAATCACCATATTTGACAAAGTCGTCATAGGAAACGACCTCGGCTTTGATGAAACCACGCATAAAGTCGGTATGAATTTTGCCCGCCGCAATTAACGCAGTGTCGCCTTTTTTAATGGTCCAAGCACGGACTTCGGGTTCGCCCGCGGTTAAATACGAAATTAAGCCCAGCAAACCGTACCCCGCCACCACCAAACGATCCAAACCGCTTTGTTGCAATCCGTACATTTGCATGAACTCCGCGCGTTCGGCGTCATTTTGCAAAGCCGCCAATTCGTTTTCGACTTGGGCGCAGATACCAATCACTTGGGCATGGTCGGCCGCCGCGATTTCCTTAATTTTTTGGTAGTGTGGATTATTAGCACCGTCGTCGGCAATATCGCTTTCATTATAGTTAGCGACATAAATAACTGGTTTATCAATGCCGGCGTACTGTAATTCCAATTTGATGGTGTCAATATCACTTTCAGGGTTAGCTTTACCGTCCACGTGGGTCACGTTCGGGTCATCAAAAGCACGGACCACATGCACAATCGCATCAACTTCGCGAATGTGGGACAAAAATTTGTTGCCCAAGCCCTCACCTTGCGAAGCGCCTTTAACCAATCCCGCAATGTCGACGAACTTTACCGTAGAATGAATGACAGATTTCGCGTGGTAATGTTCCGCCAAGAAATCAACACGCGGATCCGGTACCGGCACAATGCCGATGTTGGGCTCAATCGTGCAAAACGGGTAGTTCGCCACTTCGGCGCCCGCACGCGTGATTGCATTAAACAAAGTACTTTTGCCGACATTCGGCAAGCCCACAATTCCGATTTTCATTTTTTCTCCTGTTTATTTTACCATTTGTAACAACATTTTTTTCAAGGCGGTTAAATCTTTCACGTGAATAATTTCGGCACCGTTGACCACGTCAGGGTTGTTGTCGCGACTGCGGAAGAACGCATCCACGGTATCAAAAATTTCGCCGGCGCCCTTAAATTCGTCCACGATAATCATCTTCTTTTTGGCAAAGAACGAAAACAACAGTTCACTGAAAGTACCCCAGCTGCCACCCATAGCTACGACCACATCGCTGTACGGGGTCATGTCCATACTGCGTTTTAAGAAGTTTTCGCTGTTGGTCGGCAAAATGTTTTCGTTAAAAACCAAATCCGAAACGCCGTCGGTCGTAAACTTGTAACGTTCCAAATGTTCTTGCAGGTCTTTGGCTGGTGTGTAGCCGATGACCTTGCCACCAGCTTGCACGGCACCGCGACCGACAAAATACGGATAACCACCGCAAGCACCGGTCAAAATTTCAAAGCCGTTTTCCGCCAAAAACTTACCCAAATCTGCACAAGCTTGGATTTCTTTTTCACTGTAATGTTTATTGTTAGTTCCACCGTAAACGGTAATTTTCATTTAGAATCCCTCCTTCAAACTAATGGTCTTATTAAAGACTAAACCATCTTTGTGGTCAAGCACATAGTATCCTTTACGCACAAATTGGTATTTTGTTGACACATCGTTACGCTCCGCCAACCATTTTTCCACGTAGCCGCGACTTTCATGTAAGGAATCGCGGTTGATATTGTCTTCGTTCAAATCCGTACCAACCTTTAATAACGGTTCAAAAGTACGAATCGTGACTGGTACCGCGTTATGTGCATCAATATATTGAATCACGCCTTTGGCTTTTTCGTCGGTAATTTCACATTCCAAAACATCGCCAACTTTACGTAAACATTTAATTTTGTAAGCACCACGCAGTTGCACGACACCGCCAATCACCAAGCGCTTATATTTAGCCGGTGGATTATCGCTGTAATCATCGCCATCAATCCAAATTTCGTTTGAGAATGTAATCGGGTGTGTACCCGCCGCTTCATCGTGCGGATTGTTGGTAACTTGGAAAGTTTCGGTCTTGTCGTAATTGACAATCTTCACTTTAATTGAGTTTTCCACTGCTGCCACGCGCACGGCGTGTTGATCTAATTCGGTACGGACATAATATTCCAAAGCCGATAACGGTACAGTCATGTTGTTTTTACTAACTCCGGTTGACTCGACAAAATCCAAAATCGCTTTGGCGGGATAACCACGGCGACGCATGCCCGAAATGGTCGGCATACGTGGGTCGTCCCAACCGCTGACCAAACCTTCATCCACGAAACGTTTTAACCAGCGTTTACTCATCGCGAAACGTTCAATGTTCAAACGCGAAAATTCGTACTGTTCGGGTGGAATCTTCGGCAAGTTCGGCAACGCACCTTGGCATTGCTCCACAAACCAATGGTACAACGGGCGATGGTCTTCGTATTCCAAACTGCAAATACTGTTACTAATATGTTCAATGTAATCGCTTAAACTGTGGGCAAAGTCATACATCGGATAAATCACCCACTGGTTACCTGTACGGTAATGCGTTTGGCGCAAAATGCGGTAAATGACTGGGTCACGCATGTTCATATTGGGTGACGCCATGTCAATCTTGGCACGCAAAACACGACTGCTATCCGGGAATTCACCCGCACGCATACGTGCAAACAAATCCAAGTTTTCTGCCACGGAACGGTTACGGTAAGGACTTTCCTTGCCCGGTACCCCGAGTTCGCCGCGCATGGCTTTAACTTCTTCCATAGAACTGTCGTCCACGTAAGCTAAACCGCGCTTAATCAAATGTACCGCGCATTGATATAATTTTTCGTAATAGTCGCTGGCAAAAACCACTTGGTCATATTTCAATCCCAACCAATCCAAGTCACGTTTCATGTTTTCCACATATTCCATACTTTCTTTGGCGGGGTTAGTATCATCAAAACGCAGGTTGACCTTACCATGGTATTTACAACGCATAGCATAAGAAATACTAAACGCTTTCGCGTGACCAATGTGCATATAGCCATTAGGCTCGGGCGGATAACGTAAAATAATATCTTGTCCGCGCTCTTTGGCTTGCACTACACCTTCTTCGATGAAATTCATAACATAAATTATAGGTTGATTTTCAGGCTTTGTCTATTGCTAAATCAAATCATAGATGGCCTGCTTTAATTGTTCAATGTTAGTTTTTTGAACCGCGGAAATCACCACCGCACCATCGGGAGCCACGAAGTCGGGCTTTTTGTCAATCTTGTTATAAACTAACAGTTGTGGGATTTTATCCGCACCCAAGTTTTTCAAAACTTGATTAACCACCGCGATTTGTGTATCGTGTTCGGGGTTAGCACAATCCACCACATGGACCAATAAGTTGGCTTCGCGGGTTTCGTCCAAGGTGGCTTCAAAAGCGTTAATAAATTCGTGTGGTAAATGGTTAATAAAACCAACAGTATCGGTTAAAACAAAATTTTTACCGTTCAAATAAACGGCACGGGTGGTCGTATCCAAAGTTGCGAACAATTCATCTTTGGCGTAAACACCAGCTTTGGTCAACAAATTAAACAAGGTCGACTTACCACTGTTGGTGTAACCCACCAAACAAACACGGCATTGGTTGTGGCGTTGACGGCCAGCCACCACACGGGCTTTTTTCACTTCGGCCAATTTGCGTTCCAGTGCGATAATCTCATCATGGATTAAGCGTTTGTCCAATTCCAACTTCTTTTCGCCCGGACCACGCATTCCTACGCCGTTACGCATTTTGCTCATTAAACCACCACTGCCAATCAAGCGTGGCAAGTTATAACGTAACTGCGCCAATTCGACTTGTAATTTACCGGCCGCACTTTGGGCGCGCGCAGCAAAGATATCCAAGATAACTTTACTACGGTCCAAGACCGGTACATTAAGTTCACTTTCCAAGTTGCGCACTTTGCTGCCGGACAATTCCACATCAAAAACCACGACATTGGCTTGGGTAGTTTCAATTAAGTTTTTAATTTCTTCAACTTTACCCTTACCTATATAATAGGTTACGTCAACGTCTTTGCGGTTTTGAATGACGCGTCCCACAGTTTCAATGTTACAGGTTTGACACAATAAGGACAGTTCGTCCAAATCTTCCACAGAAAAAATTTGGTTGACGCCAACGCCAACCAAAATTGCTTGGTCAGGTAGAACCTGATTATTGTGCATTGCGTTCAGCCTCCGCCTTGGCCTTCTTAGCCTTGACATCGTTCTTAGTTTCGATGCGTTTAACGCCATCATAGTAACCACATTCTGGGCATACTACATGTGGGCGGATTTTTGCCTTGCATTGCTTGCATTCGGTCAACGTCGGAGCCGTCAACTTGCTATTGTTTGAAGTACGGGTATTGCGACGTGCCTTTGATACTTTGTGTTTTGGTACTGCCATAATTGAGAATTATAGCAAAAGACTCTTGATTTGTAAAGAACTTTCATATATATTAGTCAGATGGGATTATTAGCAAAGGCTGAAGCATATTTACAACACGAAGCAGAGATGCGTATTGCCGCCGAAAAACGCGCGGCCGAAGAACAAATGGCATTGGCTGCCGCCATTAAAGCACGTCCAAGCAAAGTCGAAATGGTTAAATCCGCGGTTAATCATGTCACAGCGGGTGTCAAAACCGCCACGACTAAATTAGCGCATTATGCTACCGACTTCAAAGCCCAAGTTTCAACCGCCTTCAAAAAAGCGTATCAACCACGATTCCGTCAATACGCAGCGATGGTTATGGCACTGGGTTTAAGTTTACAACCGGTGGAACCGAGAACCTTAAACACGCAACCTAAATTACAACAACGATTGAATTGGTCAGTTATCCCAACCATAGAACAAACTGTTGAACCACGCCCTGCGCAACCTAAATTCGATGCGTTTGTCGATGTTTTCACCAAGGATTTGAATAAGCCATATTTCAGCGAACAAGACCGTGACGATTTGGCGCGCTTATTATATGGCGAAGCGGGACCGAGTTTTGCTGATATGTCAGAAATCATGCACGTTATTTTCAACCGCGTTGACTCGCCATTATTCCACGGCAGTTTGCACGATATTATTACCGCGAAAAACCAATTTATCGGTTACAACCCGAACCAAGTAGTTGACCCCGACATCCGTAAATATGTTGACTGGTACATTGATGTTGAATGTAACGGTCGTCCCGGTGCGGAAGCTTGCAACCGCTATTATTTCGTTACCGGAATTAAAGGCAAATGCAATAAGTTTGAAATCAGTCCGACTGGCTCACAAGGTAAATGGGTTGCCACCAGTCATAAACATTACGACGAACCTGGGCATTATTGCCAACACGCGGTTGACCAAGCCAACCGTTACAACTACTGGACGGAAGCGCACCATACCCAACACACCCACACGCGCTCGATGTAATTTATTTAGTTTCGTCAACCGTAGTATCTAAATGTTCCAACGGTTCTCGTAAAACGGCTCCCGAGTGGGACAATTCTTTGGCTAATTTCATTCTTGCTTTATATTGTTCCGGTGTAATCTTGCCAGCGCGTAATAAGTAGTTACCATACAAACCTTTCGCACCAACTTCGGCACCATTTTTGGTTCCGCCACAAAGAGCAAACGGAGTTTTTAACACAATCCATAAATCACGCCAGAAAGTTACTTTACTGGCATATTTTTCGTCGATAGCAAAAGTATCTTCCCAACTTAATCCTTGGCGACCGTTGCTAACTTGGTCCATGCCGGTTAAACCCGGACGCACACGATAGGTAGCTAATGCAGCTTGGTCATAAAAGACCACATCTTTCAACATACGCGGACGCGGACCGACAATACTCATATCCCCTTTCAAAATATTAAACAGTTGGGGCAATTCGTCCAAACTAAGTTTACGCAAAATTTTACCAAAAGTTGTGATACGATAAACATCTGGTTTTAAATTACCATTTTCGTCTTTTTCGTTGGTCATGCTACGAAATTTGTAAATTTTGAAAATTTTTCCATTTAACCCCGGACGATACTGAGTAAAGATGGCACGACCGCCACGGATAAAAATCTTATGTAAAATCCAAATAATTAAAAACAAAGGCGACAACAAAATGATGGCCAACAAAGACAAAACAATGTCAAAAAAGCGTTTAAAAAAAAGTTGGTACAATGTACGACGCGGTTTTTTCAACGCAGTTTTTGCTTGAACGTTTTGCTTTTGTGCTTCCACTAATTCTAGTATACTCCTGTTTTAGTTTTTGAAAATAAAATATTTTTATTTGTTCTTTAACAACTTTTCGCATTCGAGGGCAATCATCAATTCTTCGTTGGTTTTGATAATCAGTTTTTGACAGTTCGGTAAGAAATCAAAATGTGACATGACACGTTCAGAAACGAATTTACGGTAGACACCAATACCACCTGTCCAAACAATAGCGTCACAACCTTTCATTTCGGCAACATAACCACCAATGTATTGAACCAAACGATGGATGAAAACATCCAAAGCGATTTTCACGCGTTCGTTAGTTTCCATAATCGGTTCTAAGTCGCGCATATCGGAAGAAATGCCCGTCATACCTTTGAGACCACAAGATTTATTCAAATAAGTAATTGCTTCGTCAATCGTGAAATGGTGTTTTTCACAAATGATACTTAATGCCGCGGGGTCAATGTCACCCGAGCGCGTACCCATTACTAAACCGGCAAGCGGGGTCATGCCCATGCTGGTATCAATACACTTACCGTGTTCCACCGCGCAGATGCTGGCACCGTTACCGATGTGACAAGTAATCAACTTCAAATCCTTTAACGGACGGCCAAGTTCTTTCGCTGCTTGCTCCGCAACGTATTGGTGACTGGTACCGTGGAAACCGTATTTGCGGATACCGTACTTTTCGTAGTCTTCCATCGGGATACCGTAGAGATAAGCACCGGGTTCCATGGTACTATGGAAAGCCGTATCAAAAACCAAAATATTGGGCAAATCTGGCATTTGACTCATGCAAGCGCGCACCCCCGCCATAGCGGCTGGATTGTGTAACGGAGCCAAAAATTCGATGCGGTCCATTTCCGCCAAAACTTTATCGTCAACAAAAACACTGTGTTTGAAGTTTTCACCACCATGAACAACGCGGTGACCAATCGCTTTAATTTCGGAAAGGTCGATTTTTTGTAAGATTTCTTGAATGGCGGCCGCGTGGTCCGTCACACGTTGGATATCATCATCCACAATTTTTTCGCGCGTAGTGGTTTCTACGACTTGGTATTTGACCGAACTACTGCCACAATTTAACACTAAAATTTTCATATATAATGATTGTAGCATAAATTTTTTTTGTGGTATAATAAAATAATGAAGATTGCCGTGATTATTGCCGAGTTCAACCCTTTACACAAGGGACACGAGTATTTAATTGAACAAACTCGCAAAGTTACGGACTGTACCCACATCGTAGTAATTCAAACCGGCAACTTTACCCAGCGTGCGGAACCCGCGATTATTGAAAAGCATTTACGGGCGCAAAGCGCGATTATGTGTGGTATCGACGCCGTATTAGAAATGCCGACCGTTTTCGCAACCAATAATCCGGAAGTTTTCGCCAAAGCCGGCGTACAAATTGCAAACACGATTCCCCATGCCAACTATTTGGTTTTTGGCGTGGAAGATAACAACTTGCAAATTTTGAAACAAATCGCCTATGTGAAGTTAATCAAAAGTCGCGAGTTCGATAAATACTTAAAAGTGCATTTGAAAGCCGGATTATCCTATACTGCGGCACAAGCCGAAGTGATTAAAAAATTATTGCCTGAAATTCCACCCGCGGTCATAACCAAAATTCTTAGCGGGGATTATAACGTCTTGGCGATTGAATACTTGCGCGAATTGTACCGCCTGCACAGTCAAATTCAACCGGTTTCGATTGCACGTTTCAAAAAAGGCGACCAACAGGTCAACACCAGCGCGTTAGCTATCCGCGACGCTTATTACCAAACCAAACCGATTGAACATTATATTCCGGTGCAGATTTTGCCGTTCACGATGCAAGCGATTGAAAAGCACCCCGTCAAAGAAATGTTCGAGTCCACAATTTTGTACGGCGCGTTGACCGAGTTGGATACTAAACAAACTTACGAAGCCACACCGGAAATTGGTAAATTGTTTTATGCCCACCGTCCGGTGACTTATGACCAATTAACCAGCGAAATGCCGAACCCGCACTACTCCGCAGCATATTTGAAACGGGTGGCTTTGCACGCGACCTTAGGCATTACCAAAAAGGATGTGCAATTTATTTATCAACGCAACCATTTACCCTATGTTAATTTGTTAGCGATTCGCAGCGACGCGCATGATTTGTTTAATGAATTAAGTTCAATTCGCACGACGCCGGTCGTTTTGCACGGCAATAAAAACCGCCCAAATGCGGACAAATATTATTGGCGGATGCGGGAAATTGACCATTGTGCCAACAGTTTGTACGAAATTTCTTGTCGCCAAAAGTTTTCGCAAAAACCATTATATGTGATTTTAGAACAAAAACCCCAAAAACCCATTGTCAGCGAAATGCCGACCGAAGATGATTTTGCGCACGCCGCGGAAGATTTAACCGATAATCAAGCATAATATTTATTATTTCACGATGCACTATTTACTTCTACTGTGGAAGCGCGTGTGCAAAAGTTTTTGCGCCAAAGGACTTTCCGGACTGCCCAAAAACTCTTGGTACAGTTGTTGAATCGCGGGATTATCGCTGGCCTTGTGTAGACTGTTGTATTTATCCATAGATTTGATGGTCGCGGCACGTTTGCGCGCGTTACCCAAATTGTCTTGGATTAAACCGCGGTCGCTAGGCTGACCACCACCGTTCACGCAACCACCTGGGCAAGCCATAACTTCGATGAAATCATAGTGGACTTGACCCGCTTTAATTTGTTGAATGAGCTTTTCCGCATTGGCGATACCCGAAACCACAATGCCCTTGATTGAGCGTGGCAGTTGGTCCTTGATATTACGCATGGCGGCTTCACACACACCACCCGAGGTACCGAAAATCAAACCCGCCCCCGAAGACAACGACAGTGGGTTATCAAATTCTTCGTCCGGCAGCGCAGCCAGATTAACGCCTTGTTGTTTGAAGAAACGAATGGCGGTGCGACTGGTAATCACCATATCGACATCGCGGATTGCGTCGCGCGTAATTTCGTCGCACTTGGCGATACACGGCATTAACATCACCGTATAAATTTGTTTCGGGTCAATACCCGCTTTTTTTGCGTAATAACTTTTGACAATGGCGCCGAACATTCCCATGGGCGATTTCGCGGTCGATAAATTTGGAATCAGTTCCGGATGGCATTGTTCCACATAGTTGACCCAGCCCGGACAACACGAAGTAAACTGCGGTAAGTTTTTACCACTTTGCAAGCGTTCCAACAGTTCGTGTCCCTCCTGCATAATGGTTAAGTCCGCCGCAAAGTCCAAATCGAAAACTCGGTCAAAACCGACCCGTCGCAAAGCCGCCACCATCTTACCTTGCACGTTGGTGCCACTGGGCAAACCAAAACCTTCGCCCAAAGTCACACGCACACTGGGTGCGGTAGCCACCACACAATGAATATTCGGGTCAGCCAATTTCTCCATCAACAACGGCAGGTTGCTGTTTTCTACCAAAGCACCGGTCGGACAATGCGCGACACACTGCCCACAAGCAATACATTTAGTGGTATCCAAACTTTCCCCGAACGCGCAACCAATTTCGCCATCAAACCCGCGTCCCAAAGTACCCAAGACACCCAATCCTTGGACGTCGCAACAAACTTTCACGCAACGACCGCAACGAATACATTTAGCATTATCGCGGACGATGTGTTTTTGGTTTTTATCAATGGGTGGCAAAGGACGACTGGGGGCAAAGGTGTTTTTATCCGCGCCGTACTGCGTAGCGAAACGCTTCAAACGGCAATCATCAACCCGGGCGCAACTGGTACATTCCAGGCGGTGGTCGGACAACAATAATTCCAGCACGGTTTTACGCGCGGCGGTAACTTCGGCATCATTCGTAATAATTTGCATACCGTCCGCAATCGGCGTATTGCAAGCGGTGACCAAACCACGACGCCCCACCACTTTCACCACACACACCCGACACGAAGCAATCGCGCCCAAACTTTTTTCGTAACACAAAGTCGGAATTTCAATCCCGATGGACGCGCACGCCGTCAGAATCGTTTGCGGTTGCTTAAATTCATAAACATGATGATTGATGGTAACTTGCATTAGTGGTTCCCTCCTGTAATCGCATGCACCGGACAGTTCTTCGCGCACAGTCCGCACTTAACGCAGACCGCGGGGTCAATTTGGTGACGCTGTTTCAGTTCGCCATGGATAGCGCCGACCGGACACTTCTTCGCACACAAACCACAACCCACACACTTGTCGGTAATGTGGTAACCATGGAAGCAAGCTCCGGCGGGACAAATCCCTTGCAAATGCGCTTGAAATTCATCTTGGAAATGATTTAACGCAGATAAAATCGGGTTCGGGCTGCTTTGTCCTAAACCGCACAAACTGGTCGCCATGATTTGTTCGCCCAAAGTGCGCAGTTGAATTAAGTCCGCGGGCGTACCTTGTCCTTTGGTCAGGCGTTCCAAAATGGCTTGCATTTTCTTGGTACCAATCCGGCACGGTGTACATTTACCACAACTTTCACTGGCGGAAAATTGCACAAAGAATTTGGCGAAGTCCACCATGCAGGTTGTTTCATCCAAAACAATCAAACCACCTGAGCCTAAGATTGCACCGACCTGTTTCAAACTGTCATAATCCAACGGCGTATCAAACAAATGAGCCGGCACGCAACCACCACTGGGACCACCAATTTGGACGGCTTTAATCACATGCCCCGGCTTAGCGCCACCACAATAGTTTTCCACTAAATCGCGGATTGTGGTGCCAATCGGTACTTCCACCAAGCCACATTTTTGTACTGCGCCGGACACCGCAAAGATTTTGGTGTTCGGGAAATTAGCGGGTCCGTGCAAAATAATGTTCGGAATATTGGCTAAGGTTTCCACGTTGTTAATCATGGTTGGTTTTCCGTACAAGCCGGACTCGGTTGGATAAGGTGGACGCGGATGTGGTTCGCCACGCTTGCCCATCACGCTATTCATCAAAGCGGTTTCTTCGCCACAAACATAAGCACCCGCCCCTAAGCGAATATCAATGTCAAAATTTTTACCCAGAATGCCATTGGCACGGGCTTGGGTAATTGCCGTTTGTAAAGCGGTAACCGCATCCGGATATTCCGCGCGCACATAGATGACACCCTGATGCGCACCGACCGCATACCCCGCAATGCACATAGCTTCCAAAATCGTGTGTGGGTATTGTTCCATAATGGCACGGTCCATAAATGCGCCGGGGTCGCCTTCGTCACCATTACAAACTACAAACTTTTGGTTGCCTGTGACCGCCGCCATCAAGCGCCATTTCTTACCGGTCGGGAAACCCGCACCACCTCGTCCCCGCAGTCCGCTTTGTTCCACCATGGTAATTACCGCATCCGGCGTAATCTTTTCCGTTTGGATTTTTTGCCATGCTTCATATTTTCCGTTACCGAAGTTCACGAATTGCCTCCCTGATTTGTGCCGGTGTTGCTTTTTCGTAAACGCGGTCGTTAATTGTTACAATGGGTGCCGACGCACATTTACCCAAGCAACGGGTATTTTTTTGAATGGAAAATTTTCCGTCGGGCGTAACTTCGCCTTCCCCAATCCCAAGTTCTTCGCGCAAAACCGCCAAGATTTTTTCCGCACCCGCAATAAAACACGCCGTACCAGTACAAACCGCAATGACGTTTTTACCTTGCGGAACAAAAGTAAATTGTTGATAAAACGAAGCGACGGAATAAACTTGGGTCGGTGAAAGATGAAATTCGTCCGCAATGCGTTGTACGGCTTCACGCGAGATGTAACCCGCAGTTTGCATTTCTTTTTGTAAAGCGACAATCACACTATCCGGTATCATTTGATTTTGACGGCCTCCAATTTACGTAGCGGGAACGGCAAACGCGCGCCCTTTTTACGGTAATCTTTCAGTAATTGTTTTTTAACAAACGCTGGACGCAAGTCGACATTTTCGATTTGGTCAATGTCCAACCAGACGGGTTCATAGGTGCCACCCTTACGCAACGGGTCGGTGTATTCTTCCGCATCGGTCGGTTGGGGTTCGCCACTTTGGTATTCGCAAGCCATAAAAGTTTGCCAGCCGTCACCACGGTGGTGTTTATGGTCTTCGTACCAAAACTTATACAGTTCACGGAACGGACGAGCAACCACGCTGGTTTCTTCCAAAACTTCACGTGCACATGTTTGGGTAAGGGTTTCACCGGGGTCAACGTGGCCACCGGGGAAAACATAATATTCTTGATTATCACGATGGCGACGAATGGCCAATAACTTACCATCGCGAATGACAATGCCACGACCAATGATACTGGGCGCAATTTGCCATTGTTTTTGACGCGGGGGTTTGCTGAAACCGGTCAGTAATTGTTGCATTTGGTATTGCACCTGGTCACCCAAGCGTGCCACACCGTCTTTGGTCATACGACCATCTGCTAAGTATTGTTGCACATCAATTGCGGTGCCAACCTTAACACGGGTCAAACGGAACAAGCGGAACGGACGGTCAGTCACAATCGGAATAATGGGCACACCGCAATGTAACGCTGCCATGGCAATGCCGTTTTGAATTTTCAAGTCGTTATCCGCGTTGAACGAGCGGTGACCTTCGGGCATAATCATTAACGCATGATTTTTTTGTAAAACTTTTTGACTTTCACGAATCAAAGACATACTGGAAGCCTGCACCGGAATGCCACCCAAACAGCGGAAAAACCAGTTACCAAATTTTTTCTTGAATAAATCGCCTTTAATCCAGAAATTACTTTTGCGCCAAACATCAATGAACAAAACCGGACCGTCCATGGCATTGCGGTGGTTCATGGCTAAAATTACCGGTCGACCACGGTATTTACGCAACTCCTTTTTGTTAATCCATTTCGTCCAAAACATCAATTTGAACGGTATGTAGCAAATCAACTTTAATAAAAATCTTAACATGTAGTTATTTTAATATAATTGCTAACAGTTCGTCCACCACTTCATCGGCCATGCGTCCCGTAGTATCAATTTCAATCGCGTCCGGAACCTTGACCAAGGGTGCCACTTTGCGTTCCATATCCAAGCGGTCACGTTCTTTGGTAGCGGCCAAAACTTCCGCTAAAGTGATTTGTTCACCACGGCGGACATAATCCATGTAGCGACGGTGCGCGCGTTCCTCCAAACTGGCATTAACATAAAACTTGTACGCAGCATCGGGGAAAGCCACCGAAGTGGTTTCACGTCCTTCGACAACCAAATCAAAGTTACCCGCGGTTTGGTGTTGAATTTGGTGGACACGGTCTTGCACATCGGTGTGCATCGCCACCACAGCGACATGGTTGGAAACCTCAATCGAACGGATTTCCTTGGTAACATCTTCCCCGTCCAAAAAAACCAAAGTGCGTTTATCCGGACTGCATTTAATTTCAATTTGGCATTGGTGGTAATCCTTACCCCGCAAATCACATAGCGCAATCGCGCGATAAATCGCCCCGGTATCCAAACATAAATAATTTAATTTCTTCGCTAATAATTTTGAAATCGTTCCTTTCCCGCTGGCAACGGGACCATCCATTGCTATAACCATACTAAGTTTTACTGTATCACGAGTTAAATTTTTTGGCAAAAGGAAAAAGCCCGGACTTGTCAATTCCATACTAACATGCTATCATAAAGCGTTAATCAGACGCTCGCTGTGCGTTAGCGCGTACAGAGGAAAGTCTGGGCATCAAATGGCATCATGCAAGCTAACGGCTTGTCGTGGCGACACGAAGGACAGTGCAACAGAAAGTAAACCGCCCGGCAACGGGTAAGGGTGAAACGGCGGAGTAAGAGCCCACCGCACTGCGGGTGACCGTAGTGGCAATGTAAACCCCATGAGATGCAAGGTCAGCGGTCGGGATTTAATGGCGGCCAGTCAACTCGACCCATACACCGCGCGAGCGTGCCGGCGACGGTACGCCAAGATAGATGAGCGTCCAACGACATAACCCAGCTTACCGATTAACTCACAAAGACCCGCAAGGGTTTTTTTGATGCACAAGTTTGCCCGCGTCACAATAAACTGACATATGGAAACAACAACCGTGACGGTGCGCGCAGCGCCGGACGCTTTGGTCAAAATTTACGACGAAAGCCGTGACGAAGTTTTATACATTGATAACACGAACGAAGACGGCACCACTCCGCCGATTGCGCTACCTTTGTCCGGCAACTATTTTGTCGACGTCACCGTTTTCGATAATAAAGATAACTAATCTATTTTTTGAACACGAAAATATACTCATGTGCCAATAAAAGAAAGTTGTATTTCTTGCTATTGGTTTTCCAAAAACCGGTCGCCTTGCAGTTGTGTTGCTCTTTGATAATAATTTCTTTTTGTTTGAAACCAGTTTGAATAAAGCGTTGCATTACTTCAAAGCCAAGTGGTTGCACCATACCGTGTTTACGAGTATCTCCCATTACAATGGCGCAAAATTTATCTTTTTTCAAAACACGATAGCATTCTTTGGCAACTTGTTCCATCGCCACAATAAAATCTTTATATTTTAATTGCGACAAATCGCCATCAATACCATCACTGTATTTGATAATATCAGCATAGGGTGGGTGCGTGCAAATTAAATCAATTGATTCATCTTTAATGTCTTTCAAATCACAAGCATTACCCAGTTCAACTTTGATTTTATTTTGATACTCGCATTCAAAATTGAGTTTTAATTTTGTTAAATCAACAGCTATTTGATTTATATCAATACCAATTGCATTACGATTGTTTAACTTACATTCAATTAAAGTTGTGCCCCCACCGACAAATTGATCTAAAACTAAATCGTTTGGTTGTGAATAACGCAAGATAATATTTTTGGCAACATAAGGTGAAAAATTGCCACGATATTTAGCATCGTGTGTCGCCCATTTGCCACGCTTGGGAAAACTCCAAACAGTATTAGTCTCAAGCTCAAATTCTTCAGTTGCCACGTAGATCAGTCCTCAATGTTTTCTGGTGGAACAGGTAATCCTAATTTTGCTAATGGGATATATTCAAAATAGTAATCACAGCCAACTGATTGAATATAGTCCAAAACATCTTTATAGCGTTCATTTTTGAACCATTCATCTAAAAGATAAATATATTGCACATCGATATTAGCTGGTGCCATTAGTTTTTTATATTGCTTTTTCTTGAAATCACAAGTTTGCAATTTTTCATCGACTGAACCAGCCACTTGCTGATGTTTACATTCAATAATGAATAAAGTGTTATTCAACAACACAAAAATGCTATCATCTGGTAATAGTTTTTTTGAAATACACTTTGTCCAATCGATTTTTAATTCTTTTAAGAAAATTGCATAGAAGTCATTCTTTTTGAAAACTCGTGCAACCTTTTCATTGTCAAAATAAACATCATGTCCTTGAATACTATAATGTGGTTGTCTACTTAAAAAAGTAGCCAAATCAACTTTTCCTTCAAACACTAATCCAGTGCGAGTATTTCCGCCACCTTTGCCGTTTCTAATCATTTTATTTCCTCCTTTTGTAATTTCTTACTACGATCTCTGTTATATCGCCGCGCTTACTTGCTTGGCAGTTGATCATTCGTTTTGCAAAGACGCGATCAATATTAAAATTACGATATAAGTCATCAAAGAAATTATCCGCTTTGTTAGTATTCTTTGGGTCGGAATTTGACAACATCAACAAACAACCTTTATTGTTTAATAATTTATAATTATCTGCCAATTTAATTTGGTCATTGTCGTCAAATCCTGACTTGTCGTAACTCACAAAAGAATTATTCTCTATCAATGGACGATAGGGCGGGTCGAAATAGACCAAAGTATTTTTATCGGCTTTATCCAAAACTTGTTCATAACTGCCAAAGCTGATTTCAACTTTTTGTAAAAGTTTGGCACACAAAATTAAATTATCTTGATCACAAATTAAAGGATTTTTATAGCGACCGTGTGGTACATTAAATCTCCCATCACGATTGACACGATAAAGTCCATTAAAACAGGTGCGGTTTAAGAAAATAAAATCAGCGCATTTTTCAAAATCATAATGACCATTAAGATGAATTTCATTGTAACGATTGCGCACTAAATAAAAATATTGAGTACGGTCTTCGCTGGATAAATATTCCTTTTCTAACTTTGCCAACTGTTTAATTACTTCTTGCACATCGGCTTTTAAGCAACGATAACAATTAATCAATTCTTTGTTGATATCGTTAATATATGCTTTTTCGATTGGATAATTTTGTAAGACATAAAATAAAACAGCACCACCACCAACAAACGGTTCAATATAAGTTTTAATTTGTCCGTTAGCAAGTTCATCTGGAAACATCGTGCTAAAAGAATTAAGCAACTGACCTTTACCACCTGCCCATTTTAAAAACGGCTTTGCCACACCCTTACACATTTCCCTTCCGTATCCTTACTTTATTACTACAAAAATATTGTAGCACAATGAAAATGATTTGTACGTTTTTTTACACATAAAAAATGACCTGAATTACAGGTCATCTTTTTCATTACTTTCGTTGTAGAATTCAACTTTCCCCACAGAAGCTTGCAGCGCCGCCAACTTTGACATTTCCCAATAGTTTTTTAATGATTCATCCCACTTTTCTTTGGGACCAAAAGCCTTAACCATCCGCGGTTCAAATTCCTTGTTAAACATCTGGTGAACTCTTTCTGGTAACGGGCGATTATCTGGTATCATACCATGATTGATTTGAGATTTTTTATCCATTGTGAAAACCCCTTTTATCTTGTCAGTAGTTTAGCACACTCACAAAAATAATTGCAAGACCTGAGTTAATTTTTTTTGCCGACATTTTTCGACAAATTTCGTTTGGTAAACCCGCCGGAGCGTTGTATTTTGAGGATATGTCACGTCGTAAATTTGTCCTCAATTTGGTCGTAGTTTTGGTCTGCGGCGTGATTGCTTTGTCGCTACCGGTAATTGTGAACCACACACGCAAAACCGCCAATGCCAACAGTAACCAAGTTTACCTGTGCAGTGTCAAGATTGATGATAATTTACTTGATACCACGGTTTGGCAAATCCAGTTAGTTTCCGGCAATAAGGTTATCAAAACTTGGGACGAAATTTATCAAGCCGTAAATGCTGGTAAGGCCACCTTAACTTATGACGACAAAAACTTGCGTTTGGATGCCCGCGGCTTATTACTAAAGAAAACAACCGAGGGTAAATACCACTCGGTTGTCATTTATCAAGGTTATGACTGTGAACTCAGTTGTTAAACTTCGCGACGGCGACTGACCAACCAACCACCCGTGACAAAGACCGCGGTGTAACCAATCGGCAACAAAATCGCGCGTAACAGTTGCGCCTTAGTCAACTTATTACCCATCAAAGTCACTAGCACCGATTCTAAATGATAATCCCTAATGCTAAAGTTAAAATTTTTCACACGGACAAAAATCAAAGAAATCAAAAGGTCTAACAAACCGAACACGATAGTGATACCCACAACGTTGACTGCAACAGCCACACCCAAGCGTCCAATCATACTGCTTAGGCCAAAGTACAAACCATGTAAGCCAATCAACCACAAAAATTGCAAAGCCAAACTGCCCCATTGGTAAGCGGGAATGCTGCGGGCTGGTGCCCCCAGAATATTCGCAAACAAGAAACTGTACACCATGTAAATCACAGCCATGACCAGCACGACACCTAGTGATACCAAATATTTACTGAAGTAAACGGCAGTGCGACTGTAACCACGGGCATAAATATTTTTAATGGTATGTTGTGCATCATCACTGCAAGCAAACAACGCTAAGTAGATCGCCATCAACGAGGCAAAACTGCCACTGCTCAACGCGGTTAATAACATATTGGTGGCGTTCAAATCCGGCGAACCCAAAACCGATGCGAGATCCGTAATCACCTTACTTAATAACATTATCAAAGTAATACTGATTAAACCTAAACTAAAAATAATGTAAAAGGCTTTGGATTGACGCAGTTTACGCAACTCAAATTTTAACAAGTTAATCATGCTCGACCTCCCATGCGTTGGATGAAATAATCTTCCATGTTATCCGTAGCAAAAGTAATACTTTCCACATTAATGCCCGCTTTGACCAATTCAGTGTTGACTTTAGAACTTTCCAGTTTTTCGCCAGCCACATCCAAACTGTTTTCGTTGGCGCTAATTTTAGCTTTAGGTGCCAGTTTCTTGATGACCTTGGCGGCAACCGCAGGCTGGTCGGTTACAATGTGCAATTTTTGTTGGCACTGCTTCATCAATTCGTCCGCGGCAATTTCTTCCACTAAACGACCTTGGTTAATGATACCGTAGCGGGTGGTAATTTTAGCCAGCTCGTCCAACAAGTGACTGGAAACCAAAATGGTCACACCTTGTTCACGGTTCAAACGCAACAACAGGTCGCGGATTTCTTTAATACCTTCCGGATCCAAACCGTTAATCGGTTCGTCCAAAATTAACATATCGGGATGACCGAGCATGGCAATCGCAATACCTAAACGCTGTTTCATTCCCAACGAGAACTTGCCCACTTTCTTTTTGCCCACGTCCCCCAAACCGACAAAACGCAAAATGCTGTCGATTTCGCTGGCATCTGCATTCGCCAGTAGCGCAAAGCGTCGCAAATTTTCCGCCGCTGTACAACCTTTGTACAAAGCGGGTTCCTCAATCAGTGAGCCAATTTGATGACGCGCCTGAGTTAATTTTGTGGCACCGAACAATCTGATGGTACCTTGGGTCGGTTGTGACATACCGAGCAACAACTTCATCAAAGTCGTTTTACCAGCGCCGTTCTTACCAATGAACCCATAGATATCGCCTTGTGCCACATGCATATTGACATGGTCCAAAACGGTTTTGCTACCATAGGTCTTGGTCAAATTACTGGTCTCAATCACCCAGTGATTTTGACTTGTTTCCATAACCGCATTGTACCCCGCCCAAAATCATGTGTCAAACAAGAGCAACAAAAAAGACCAAATCGTACGACTTGGTCTTCTTTGGTGCCCAGGATCGGACTTGAACCGATATGGAGTTGCCCCCGAGGGATTTTAAGTCCCTTGCGTCTGCCGATTTCGCCACCTGGGCGTATGTTGAGATTATAACACCCGCCGTGGCAAATGACAAGATAATTTGCACAGAAAAGTTGCCGAAACCCGGAAAATGTGGAATAATCAAAACATGAAACAAAATGAAGATTTTAGCACACTGGACCGCTATTTCCGCGCCGCTAATTATTTAGCCGTAGCCCAATTATACTTACGCGACAATCCGATTTTGGAACGTCCCTTAACGCGTAACGACATCAAGGCCCGCATCTTGGGTCATTGGGGTACGGTGGTCGGACAAAATTTTATTTACGCACATTTAAGCCGTGCCATTAAAAAATTTGACCAAGACATGGTTTTAATTTCGGGACCGGGTCACGGTGGTAACTTCTTCATTGCGAACGCTTACTTGGAAGGCACTTACAGCGAAGTTTATCCGGAATACACCCGCGACAAAGCTGGTATTCAAAAATTATGTCAGGCATTCTCTTTTCCCGGTGGTGTCTCTTCCCACGTTGCGCCCCAAGTTCCCGGTAGTATGCACGAAGGCGGCGAACTGGGCTATTCGTTAGCGCACGGTTTTGGTGCCGTACTTGACCACCCGAATCTGGTCGCCGCTGTGATTGTAGGCGATGGCGAAGCCGAAACCGGACCATTGTCCGCCAGCTGGTGGGGTACCAAATTTTTGCATCACCAAAAAGACGGTCACATCCTGCCCATTTTACATTTGAATGGTTACAAGATTGCAAACCCGACTTTACTCGCCCGCATTACACCGGAAGAACGCCATCAGTTCTTTGCTGGTTTGGGTTACGAAGCTATCGAAGTCGTGGTCGGACGTAACCCCGCCGATATCATGCAAGACCACCAAGCCATGGCACAGGCTGTTGATTATTGCTTACAATGCTTCCGTACCCAAAACGGTAAACACCCGATGATTATTTTGAACTCACCCAAAGGTTGGACGGGCCCCACGACCGTGGACGGTAAAACTGTCGCTGGCACCTTCAACGCCCACCAAGTTCCCGTCGACATGAGCCAACCGCACCATGTGCAAATTGTGAATGACTGGTTACAATCTTACCGTCCGCAAGAATTATTCAACGCAGATGGTTCCTTACAAGCCGACATCGCGGCTTTCTGTCCGGTTGGAGCGCGTCGCTTATCCGCGAACCCACTGACCCGCGGTGGCTGTCAGTACGCACCCTTGGCATTCCCCAAAGTTAATCAATTTTTCGTTGACCCCAAAGCCACTGTGCAAGACACCAATGTATTATCCACCTATGTGGCTGCCATCATGCAACTTAACCCCAATAGTTTCCGTTTCTTTTGTCCGGACGAAGCTAAATCCAACCGCTTGTACGCGCCATTCCAAATTACCAACCGCGCTTGGCAAGTCGCCCACTACCCGTTCGATGAGGGCTTGGCTCCCGATGGTCGAATCATGGATGGTATGCTTTCCGAACACATGTGCGAAGGTATGTTGGAAGGTTACACCTTAACCGGACGCCACGGTTTCTTTGCCACTTACGAAGCGTTTGGACGCGTGGTCGACAGTATGTTGAACCAACACGCCAAATGGTTGAAGCAAACCCGCTTGATGCCTTGGCGCACTCCGTTGCCCTGTTTGAACTTCATTAACACCAGTCACACTTGGCAACAAGACCACAACGGTTATAGTCACCAAGACACTGGCATGGCAACCCACTTAATGGACAAAGACCAACACGTTGTGCGTTGCTACTTCCCCGCGGATGCCAACACTTTGGTGGCGGTCTTTGATAAGTGCTTACACGATACGAACAAAATCAACTTGATTACCGCTTCCAAACACCCAACCCACGGTTGGCGTACCGGCGCTCAAGCGCTGGCCGATGTCAAAGCGGGTATCAGTATTTGGCATGATGTAACCGACCCCGATGTCGTTTTAGCTTGCATGGGCGATACGCCGACCAAAGAATGTATGGCAGCCCTGAAAATTTTAAAAGCCCAAATGCCAAACTTAAAAGTTCGTTTGGTCAACGTGATTGATGCGGGCATCTTGGGTGGTCGCGAAGACAGTTTGAATGACCAAGACTACGCGCGCTACTTCACCAACGACAAGCCCGTGGTTTTTGTCACCCACACTTACCGCAATTTGATTTACAGTCTAATTGTTAAACGCCCGAACAGTCACCGTTACACCGTGAAAGGTTACCACGAAAACGGTGCCATCACGACCGGTTTTGATATGCGGGTCTTGAACGAAATCGACCGCTTCCACATCGTGCAAGATGTTTTGGCGGCCACCACTCCGAATGCAAAATTATTCGCCGCCATGGACGAACAATTAAAACAACACCGCGCTTACATTTTGGCGTACGGTGTCGACCCCGACTGGGTAAATAATTTTTAACCGTGGTCTTTAACTAGGTTTTGCGGCATTTTTGCTGGGGTAATTGTCAGCATGGATTTACGCTTGGGAGTTTGCGCGTCGACAAAGGTCATGTTCGCGCGTCCCGAAGCAAGGGCAACAAAAAACACCGCGCAGGCGGTGTTTTGATTCATCATCGTAATGGCTTATTTGGCACGGCCAGGCATCGTCAAACCAATGAAGCTAACTAACGTCAAAACAATGGCATTACCAGCAACTTGGAAAAACAATAATAATTGATCCACCATGTTGTTGAAGTTAAAAGGTTTGAACGCGGTCATAAAAGTGTTCCAATCGTAACGCATACAAACACCAACCAACACCACCACAGCGGCTACCAAAACGATAAATGAAACAATACGACGTAAAATGCTCATTTTCCCCCTCCTTTTATTTTCGACAAATTATAACAAAAAGAAAAGGGATTTGTCTATCCCCTTTCCCAAAATTTTTCCACTAATTTGTCATAGCCATTTTTATGACCTCAATTCCGCGATTATTTGTTTTCGCCACCCGGGAATTCGACAAAATTTTCAGGATTGACCGGCTTGCCATCTTTGTAGGTCATTAAGCGTACATGTGGCATGTCAAACGCTTCGTAATTGGCCGAGTTACCCACAGTGCCGATTTGGTCGCCGCTTTTAACTTTGTCACCCACCTTGACGGTAATTTCGGCCAAACTGCTGTAAACAGTTTCCATGCCGTCCGCGTGTTTGATCCGCACCAAACGACCTGTGCTGGCGTCCCCGCTTTCGATGACCGAGGTAACTTCCCCGTCGTAACAAGCCACGACCTTAGTGCCGGCGGTTGCTCCCAATGTGTAACCTAAGTCGAACTCGTACCATTTGGTCGTCGCGTTGTATTGCAACATGTCAAAGTCGGCCGCTTTCAAAACGGTTGCGGACGCAGCGTTCACAGGCATAACCCATGTTGCCACGACAGGTTGTGTACTGGGACCATTGACAGGATCAGGTATTTCCACCACTCCTTTATCATGATGTACGAAACTCATCGCGATAAAAGTTGTCGTCAACCCCAGCATTAACACCACCAGCAAAGTGCTAATTGCAATCGCATTACGACGTGTTCTTTCCATTTGTGTAGCTGTGCGAATGTCCATTTCCTTTCCCCTCCCTTGCCATGATTTTCGACCAACCACCAATGTTTTATACATATAATTTCTAGCGTTCAATAAAGGTGGCGCAGTCGGCTTGGTTGGTGTCTTCGTTGTCAACGACGGCGATACCGTTAGCCGCACAGCGACAGTCGTGATTATACAAGCACGAACCCATGGTACACGCTAAAGGTACATTGTGGGGCTTGGTTGGTGCCAGTTCGGACGCCAATTCTAAATCGACCTTGCCGTGTTCTTTCTGATATGTCGTACAATTAGCATTGCGACAAACTTTGACTTCATGCGCGTGACAAGCACCAGCGTGATTAAATTTACAATCAATTTTTCGACAGCGAATATTCATTATACATTTATTATTTCTTATATTAAAATAAAGTATGCAAATTTATTTATTAAAGGATTTGAAAGGACACGGCAAAGCCGGCGAAATTGTTAATTTGAACGACGGTTATGCCAAAAATTTTGTGATTAAAAATAAGATTGGCAAGCCGGTCGACAACGCGGTGTTAAGCGAGATGAAAGCCAAAGCCGACAGCGTGGCGTTCAAAAACCAAACCGAAATCGCGGCCATCAAAGCCCAAATCGAACAATTAAAAAACACACCGGTAACTTTACATTGCAAAGTCGGTGCGAACCAAAAATTATTTGGTAGCATTACCGGCGCGGAAATCAGCACGGCACTCGCGGAAAAAGGTGTCAACGTGGACAAACACTTAATTAACATCACGGAACCAATCAAAACCACGGGTACATATAATGTAACAGTTAAATACAATCATCAGTTGACGGGCAACATTACCGTCCATGTGGAGGAACTCAATGCAAAATGACAACATTTTTGTCTTGGTACTATCATTAGAACAATACCAAAACACCACTCTGTTGTCCCAGCCGATTTGTGGTCGCACCATGCAACAATGGGTTACTGCGGCTGCGGCTCCATTCAAAACTAAATCCGTCATCGTTTCACCTACCGATGACATCATCACGATTTTCAAAAACCATCTGACGGGCGCGACTTTCACGGTGATTACCTATGATGATATGCCACTGCTGACCACCCAAGACATCACGGACGCAGTCGATTACTGTTTCCACAAAAATGTTCCGGCGGTCAAACTGCCCCGCGGTTGGGTTTTCAATACCGAATTGGTGGCACAAAGTGAAACCTTCCCCGTTACCGAATTTCACGGCGCGCGCCAAGAAAATTACTTGGTGGCTTTTAACCACGCCCAAATTGCAAAAATTCGCGCTATCATGCAGGAGCGCATTAACGAACAACATTTGAAAAACGGCGTCAACATTATCGACCCCAACCACACCTACATTGACGCGGAAGTCGTGCTGGAAAAGAATGTAACCGTGGAACCCAACGCCCACTTAATCGGCAAAACCACCGTGCACAGCGGAACCCACATTTTGGACGGCTGCCACATTACGGACGCGGTAATTGGTCAAGATTGTGAAGTCGGACCCTACGCCCACATTCGTCCCAATTCCAGTATTGGTAACAAATGCCGGATCGGTAACTACGTTGAAATCAAACGTTCACGCATTGGCGATGGCACCAAAGTCGCGCATATGACCTATGTCGGCGACAGCACTTTGGGCAAAGATTGTAACGTTGGCTGTGGCGTAATTTTCTGCAACTACAACGGCAAAACCAAAAGCAATTGTTTGGTTGGCGACAAGACTTTCATCGGCAGCAATTCCTGCTTAATCGCGCCGGTACAAATCGGCGACCACGCTTACATTGCCGCGGGTTCGGTCATTACCGACGAACTGCCCGCCCACGCTTTGGGTATCTCCCGTGCGCGCCAAGCCATCAAAGAGCATTATGTAGCTGAATAATTTTACGCAAACGATTAACCACACCACTTTTGGTAATGTGCAAAATGTGCGCCAACTCTTCGTAGGTTGCATCCGGATTTTCGACACGCGCGTTGGCGGTCTCCTGCAATTTGGGACTGAGTTTACGGAAGCGTCCGTCCGCTTTTAAATCTTGGATTAAACCGATTTGAAAACTGGCGGCCTTAACCTGTTTAGCAATGTTACCCGAATCACAGTTCGCGGCGCGGTTAGCATTGTTCCGAATAATGCCCATGATGATGCGGTCGCACTTGGTTAAATCAGGATTGGCCATTTTCCGCCTTAACAATTTGGTCTAACAATAAACCGTTCGGACGCACAAAAGGTTTGTCCAAGTTTAAAATACACGCGGGGTCATAATCACACAATTTTAAGAAATCGCCGACGCGGTCCATACGCCCCACATTTTCGGCTTTGTGCGCGTCACTGCTGATAACAAATTTCACGCCCATAGCTGCCATGCGTTCAAAGTCCACGGGACGGAAACTGATTTTTTTGTTGTTCAGTTCCATGGCCGTACCACGCGCAACGCAGACTTTGGCAACTTCCAAAACATTAACACGGAAATAACGGCTGGGGTGTGACAGAATATCAATGTTATTTTTTTCAATGGCGCGAATTACGGCTTGGGTATTTTTGCGCACCAAACTCTTGGGTGTCCAGTTAATCCCCATGCGACGCATCACAAACCAAAACATATTCGGAATGTAATAAGTAAACAGTTGGGAAAACTTTTTGGGTTGCACCGACATGTGAACCCCGCAGATTAAATAATCATACAAACGGCGTTCGTCGCTGGCAATATCAATGTCGCCGTCCATGCCTACCACGTTACATTCGGTACCATAAAAAGTTTTAATGCCGTGTAATTTACCCGAACGAAGTACTTGGGCTTTAGCCAAAAGCGCGTTTTCTAAGCGTTTCTTTTTGTTACGGGCGCGGTAATGTGCATGGTCGGTAATACCGACTTCGGACAAACCACGTTTCTTTGCGGCTGCAATATTTTCATCGATGGTGTTGATGCCATCGCTATCGATTGTATGTGTGTGATAATCACCATAAACCTTCATGATGGTTTTAGTATACCTTTTTATCAATTACCACCGCAAGTGATATTTACCACTTCATCCGTTCTTTGAGCATTGCGACATAATAATCTTGATTGTCACCATATGGATAAATATTACTGCCACCCCAGTAATTATAATCCATACTTTTGTCTTTTAATTCAATCCCAACATAGGTTTGTACAAAACCATAACTGCCATCTTTTAATCGTCCATAAACCTCACAGTAAAAAATAAATTTATTATTACCATCATCAGTGATGCAATCACTGGCATACCATGTATTCAAATTTTCGTAGCGTAATTGTTGATTAACGACTGTAATTGCGTCTTCCTTGGCCAACTCAATTTTTTCTTCATAAGTACGCGAGTGATTAGCAACAAAACCGAAATAGACAATACAACTGATTATATTAACAGCCACAACCAAAAGAATAACGGTGATAATCGCTTTGCGGTTAAGTTTCTTGCGCGGCTTGGGTTGATTCAAATTGCCACCGACAGTCATGACATTACCAAAACTATCTTGCATGCCAATTTCTTGTTGATAGCCTGTGTTTGATAATGGCGTGCGACAAACTGGACACGCTGCACAAAGACTAGTATCAACTTCGTTACCACATTTTGGACACTTCATATTTTACTCCTTTATAAATGCCACGGTTTACCATCAAAAATCGCAATCAGTGTCGGAATCCACAACAGAAATCCACCAAAAAACAAATGCAACAAAATACTATGACCGCCGACAACAACACGCCCACCATTCGTATTTTGATTTTGTACAACAATTTGCGGTTGTTGAAAGTTGTTTTGCGGTCTTAATTGCGTACGGCAATTTGGACAAACCTTATAAATTTCTTCGTCTACTTTTTCACCGCAATTCGGACAAAACATATTAATCCTCCTTTGTTTGATACACTTAAATATAACCGAATATATTCACATAGTCAACGAATATTTTCGTATACCGAATATATTTGGCTATTTCTCTAATAATAATTTGCGATAATATGGCAATGACAACTTGTGAAGCAGTAGCAATTAGAGTTAAGGATTTACTTGAGAAAAATCACATTTCGCAATATGCCCTTTGTAAAAAAATTGCCATTGACCCCAGTAATATTTACAATATTTTATACAAACGTTGCAAAACCGTGACACTTGATAAAATCTATTTATTAGCGCAAGGATTTGATATGACAGTGCAAGAGTTTATGAATGACCCGGTTTTCAAAATGGACAATATCGACGCGGACTAAATCGACACTAACAAAGTTTGGCGCGGGCGCATAAAATGGCGTATGTGCGGAATCAATGGCTTTATCAATTTTCATTATCCAAAGTCGCAAGCGTTAAACATTTTAACACGCATGAACCACAGTTTGGCGCACCGCGGTGCGGACGACAGTGGCACCTATCATCACAGCAAAGTTTATTTAGGACAACAACGGTTAAGCATTATCGACATAAACCGCGGCCATCAACCGATGAGTTACACCCACCAAGGGAAAACTTACACAATTGTTTATAACGGCGAATTGTACAACGCGGACGAATTGCGCGCCCGCTTAAAACGGTACGGCGTGCGTTTACGAACCAGTTGTGATACCGAATTAGTTTTGAAATTGTTCGCGGTGGAAGGTCCCCGAGCGTTGCACCACCTGAACGGAATTTTTGCGTTTGCTGTTTACGAAAAGACCAGTCAACGTTTGTTTTTGGCGCGTGACCCGTTGGGCGTAAAACCGCTGTTTTACAGTTGGCAAAACAGTGCATTGGCGTTCGCTTCTGAAATTAAAGCCCTGTTCAACCACCCGACCATCAAACCCCGCGTAACCGCGGACGGACTGCGTGAACTGTTTGGGATTGTGCCGGCGCGTACCCCGGGCAAGACGGTCTACGCGGACATTCAAGAAATTAAGCCCGGCGCCTACACATGGTGGCAGGACGGTGTTTTCACCACCAAGACCTATTTCAAACTGCAAAGTCGACCCCACACGCAAACTGCCCCACAAACCGTTCAAACCATCAAAACCATGCTGAGCAACATCGTACAAAATCAATTAGTCAGCGATAAAACGATTGGCTTTATGTTGAGCGGTGGTTTGGATTCCAGTGCGGTAACTGCCTTAGCCGCCCGCGCCGGTCAAAGTTTTCAAACCTTTTCGGTCGACTATGTGGGCAACGACGACAATTTCAAACCCACGGATTTTTCGCCCAGCCGTGACAATTACTACATCGATTTGGTCGCTAAACAATACCACACCCGCCACAGTTATCAAGTGTTAAACTCCGCCGACCTGTGCGCCAGTTTGCGTGAAGCGTTAATCGCCCGTGATTACCCCGCCATGGCGGACATCGATAGTTCGTTGTTACTTTTCTGCCGTGCCATCAAAAAGGAAATTACGGTTTGTTTCAGTGGCGAATTTGCCGACGAAATTTTCTGCGGTTACCCGTGGTTTTATCGTGCCGACACGGCTAACGCCACCACTTTCCCGTGGGCGATTGATTTAACCATGCGCGAACAAACAGTGGCTAAGCACCTGCGGGCGCGCTTAAAACTTGCGGAGTTCGTAAACCAAACTTACGCCCATGCGGTAGCCGAGGTCCCCTTGTCCCCTGCGGATAGTCCCGCCGACCGCCAAATGAAAATTTACAGTTACCTGACCATGCGTTGGTTCGGACTGAATTTATTGGAGCGTGCCGACCGCATGGCCATGCGTTGTGGCTTGGAAGTACGGGTGCCGTTTACCGACATCAATTTAGTGCAATACGTCTACAACATTCCGTGGACGATGAAAAACTACGGCGGACACGAAAAAGGTATCTTGCGTGCAGCGATGTCCGACCTGTTACCCACGGAAATTATTAACCGCAAAAAATGCCCGTATCCCAAAACTGTGGATCCGGTTTATACTGCTTTAATTGAAGACAAGGTGCGCGCCTTAATTACGGAGGAAAAACATCCCGTTTGGCAAATCGTGGAGCGCGACTATGTGAACCAAGTTTTGCACGAAACAAACCCTGCGGGAACCCGCCCTTGGTTTGGTCAGTTAATGCAACGCCCGCAGTATTTGGCGTTCATTTACCAAATTGCGTTATGGCTAACCGAATATCACGTGATTTTGGATTTATAGTTAGTCCTCGACTTTACGCAGGTGGTACGCCTTTGATTTAGCCAAGTCTTTGAAACCATTGCTGTCGTACAACGAAGTATCCAAGAACACCGAAGCGTAAGTGCGGTTGACCAAGGGTGCGACCTGTTCAATTTGTTCGGGAGTTAATGCGACCCCGTTAAATTCCACGAAATCCAGCGTACGCCACAGTTGCCAATTCACTTTTTTGTCATAGTAAGTAATGCCGCGATAGGCGTATTGCTTAATGGTTGAACCGTCGGTTTCATCCAAGGCGCCCCAAGTGTAACCACCTAAGTAGCCGACCCCGATGGATTGTTCGGTGCTAAAAATGCTGTGACCATAAGTTAATTGTTGGTCAGTTTGAATGCCAAACAAACTGCAAGTAGTCGGATAAATATCCATGGTCGAAGTAAAGCGTTGAATCGTGTAACCACCGTTGACGCGTTCGTTGGCGGGCTTATGCGCGTTTTGACCTTGGGTTAAAGTGGCGTTAATTTTTTGCTTCGGGTTGTAAACAATCAACGGCGAACGATTACCCATCAAGTCGCGCGGATTTTTGTTTTCCGATTCCAAAGCGAACGGATTAACATAGTAATAATGATCGCCGAACATGACAATCGCGGTAGTTTCAATCAGTTTACGTCCCAACGGGTCGGTTTCGTCCGTGGTGGTACGCAAATGCTCCAACAAGGCGCCAAAGCCCAAATCAAAGTTATAGGTACCCGCTAAATAGTTTTTCGCGGTCAAAACTTCGGTGGCGTTACCGTTAGCCAAAACCGGATAAATTTGTTTCAACGCTTCCCAGTTTTCATTCTTGCTGCCGTCCGCGTTTTTTTCGCTGAACAAGTACTCAAAGATTTCTGGATAATAATCGCCCAAGTTAAACCGGCTGGCGTTCAACGCGTGCGTAGAAACACTAATCAAGTAACTGTAAAAATTCTTATCCGCCGGCGCGATTTCGTTCATATTTTCCACAAACAATTCTTTGTCCGAGTTTAAGCCACAGTGCGCGGTATAGTGCGGATTGTCGTAATCATTGAAATCGGTAAAACTGTCAAAGCCCAAACGGCTGGTAAAGATTTTTTCGCGTTGGTAACTGCGTCCATCGTAGTTGTGGAACGCTTTGGTTTGGTAGCCACTGCGTTGGAAAATGTTACCCAGTGAATGCGGAATGGTCACGTTGCCGTAATTGTTCCATAACTCTTTGCCGGATTCGTGCATGCCGGTTTGCGCAATGTGGTCGGTAAAGCAGGTGCGTTCAATGCTGTAATAACCGTCGACCTCAACACAACTTTGTTTCATGAAAGCATACAGGTTGGGCATGGTCACGGGGTTAATGGCGGCACGTTCAAAGGTTTCCATTAACACCATAATCAGGTTGTCGCCTTCGCTTAAAGTTTGGTCCTCAGGCAAAGCAAAAGTGTTGGCTTTAAATTCTTCGTTCAATTTGACTTTCAGGGTATCGGTCATTTTGGCTTTGACGCCACAAATTTTCAAGAAGTTATCCAAGTAGTAACTGTAACTGCCGAAAGTACGTAAACTGGAAACGCGGTTGCTGAAAGTATCGTACAAGAACTTTTCGTTGCTCAAATTGGCGACATAATAGTTGTGACCCTTTTTATAATCGGACAAGCCCGAATAAGCTAAGGTGTAACTGAAAAAACTGACGAACGCCAACACGCCACAAAAGATGGCTTGCCAAGTGTTTGGGCGCTTGGTCTTGGGCGCACGACAAAACATCATGATTAAAATCACGCCAACCACATACACCACAATCAAAGCCACAATCGGCACCAAGAACAAATAGTCAATGTTGACGGCCCCCGCGTTACCAAATGCCATAATCAAAGTCTTCAAAGTTTCCAACGAAAAAATTTCCATGCATACATCGTACGCGATAATGTTAGAAATTGAGGTGGTCAACTGCCACGCGAACAACAAGGAACAAAAGATGGTTTGAATCCACTTCTTGCGGATTAAAGCCACCAACGCCGCAATAATTAAAACAATGGACAAACTGAAAACATAGGCCTTAGGGAAAGCCATTCCCATAATCGCAAACATCATCACTTCCAACAGTACGGATGAGACGACGAACAGCGCCGGGATAAACAGGTAACTGACACGACGGTAAAATGGCACACGGGCCGTGTCATGCAAGTCCATTTTCATCAAAGTTAGTATAGTCTTTTCGCGTGTTTTTTGTCAACGAACACAAAAAAAATTTATGCTTGGTTTTCGTAGCCGTGTGGGTTTTGCGAATAGAAACGCCATAAATCGCGCGCCATCGCGTCCAAATCGTATTTAGCGTGCCATTCCAAATCTTTGGCAGCGTGTGCGGGGTCCGCATAGCAGGCCGCAATATCGCCCGCGCGACGGGGTTTGATTTGGTAAGGTATGGTGCGACCGGCCGCGCGCTCAAAGGCGTGTAACACGTCCAAAACACTGTAACCTTGTCCCGTGCCTAAGTTATATGTATAGACACCGGATTGGTTAATTTTGGCGATGGCTTGAATGTGTCCCAAAGCTAAATCGCAAACATGGATGTAATCGCGCACGCCCGTGCCGTCCGGCGTGTCATAGTCGTTACCAAAGACTTGCAGGAACGGTAACTTGCCGGTTAAAACTTGGGCGATGTACGGGGTCAAGTTGTTCGGAATACCTTGCGGGTTTTCCCCAATTAAACCGGACGGATGCGCCCCGACCGGATTGAAATAACGCAAAATGACCGCGGTCCAG
Organism: Eubacteriales bacterium; assembly: GCA_018384735.1. Lineage (GTDB taxonomy): Bacteria > Bacillota > Clostridia > Christensenellales > UBA1242 > RGIG8050. The sequence continues at coordinate 60,007 of JAHAXB010000032.1, forward strand.
TTTTTATCCGCCGCGCAAATATCGCGCAACATATTTTCAATCATTAACTTGGTGGCGCCGTACGGGTTCGTGGTATGTAACGCGCAATCTTCGGTCAAAGGCAAATATTCCGGATTACCGTAAACGGTCGCGCTGGACGAAAAGACAATGCGCTTTACGCCGTACGCTTGCATGACCATCAACAACGATAAAGTCGCATTCAAATTATTTTCGTAATAACGCAAAGGTTGCGCCACACTTTCGCCGACCGCTTTCAAAGCCGCAAAGTGGATAACCCAGTCAATGTGGTGTTTTTCAAAAATCTGCGCCAACTCCGCACGGTTACGCAAATCGACACGATACCACGGGAAGGTCTTGCCGGTAATTTGGGTCACGCGGTCCAAACTGACGGGCGAACTGTTGATGAAGTTGTCTACCACCACGATGTCGTAGCCCTGTTGCAAAAGCTCCACGCAGGTGTGACTGCCAATGTAGCCCGCCCCGCCCGTAACCAATACGGTACCCTTGCTAATGTTTTTTTGTTCCGTCACCTTTGCTTTTTTCATCATTACCATTTTACCCGCCAACCATATCCGTGGCAAACAAAAAACACTTATTTGTTGGCTTCTGGGTCAGTTTCCAGTGTGGCGTTTTCCGTGGTAACGATGGCACGGCGTTTTTTGAGTACGTGCAAGATAACTTTGGTGATGATTGCTGCCAAAATTAAAAGCAAGAACACAATCAATAGAATGTCAGTAATCTGTGGGAAAGCATTACAAGCCAGTGTCACAATTCCCCCACATAAAACGTTACCAGCAATGACAGCGGCACAAATTACCCAGAAATTCAATCCCAACAAGACCGCAAAGCAAGTACCCGTCCAAACACCGGTCAATGGCACAGGGAACGCAACAAACAAAAAGACCGCTAAGATTTTTAACCACAAAGTACGACGCGCAGTTTTGCCTTGGTTTTCGGCTTTGATTTTTTCCGAACGTTTGGTGATGTCGCCAACCAAAAAGTCCACGATAGTTTTGAAGAACTTTTTGTCTTTCATCCAATTATAAATTGGACGGAACAACAAAGCCACCACGGGTACCACCAAGCAACTACCCAGCAATGCCCATAAGAATGCTTGCCAAGTAGGTAATGCCGATGAACCCCAAATAGATTCACTCATACCCATTGGAATCGCAACTTTCAATTCAGTAATCGGCAACATCGCCAAAAACATGGTTCCTAAAATTGAATTACCGCCAAAAAGTTTTACGATAAATTTAGCAACGATTTCCCCCATTATGCGTCCTCACCTTGAATTGTACCAAAACGGCGGTGGCGATTTTGGTATTCTAACAACGCGGTGTACAAATCTTCCGCACCAAATGCCGGCCAATAAATTTTCGGGAAATACAATTCAGCGTAGGAAACTTGCCACAACATGAAATTGCTTAAACGCTGTTCCCCGCTGGTACGTACCACAAAGTCCAACAACGGTTGGTCATGGGTATACAAATATTTTTCCATGGTCGCACGGTCCACGGTCGGTGCGACATGGTCGGTCAACATTTGGTTGACGGCACGCACGATTTCGTCCTGACCACTGTAATTCAAGCCTAAGTTCAAAATGTATTGCGTTTCATTTTTGGTCGCTTCCATCACGGCACGCGCATTTTTCACTAACGCCGCCGGAAACTTAGTATAATCGCCCATGATGTTCAAACGCACATGGGGATATTTTTTCACAAAGTTATTGGCTTTCAAATATTCGGTAAAATACTTAAACAAGAAATCCAATTCGCCCTTGGGACGATTCCAGTTTTCAGTTGAGAAGCAATAGATACTGACATACGGAATATTGTAGTGGTAAAAACATTCTTTAATCACGACATCCAAATTTTTAATTCCGTGTTGATGACCCTTGTTACGGGGCCAGCCACGTTCTTTTGCCCAACGACCGTTGCCATCAATAATAAAGCCAATATGCTCGGGCAATTTCTTCAATTCAGTAGTCATAGTCAAGTCTCCTTAAAAAACTAGGTACGATTCACGGATTTCGCACTGTCGCTAGTGAAAGGTTACCACAAATTACAATTTGCTGACAAGCAACATTATTGTGCTTGCTGGTCGTCCGGTCGTTTTTTGGCAAATTGCTTTATGATTTCCGGCGTATTTTCGGTTACTTCCGTGTCGTATTCCAACGGGATACCGTAAGTGCGTTCGTAGCAACGACGCCACGCTTCAAAGTTCGCACTCATTAAATATTCAACATTAGCGCGTTCGTCCAATTCCTTACGTGGATAAATGGGTGGCAAAATGTGAATGGTATAGTTACCAAAGTTCACGCGTCCGTTTTCATCCAAACGTTCGGGTTTATCTTCAATCGTAATAAACAAAGGCACAATCGGGCGACGGTACTTAGCTGCATAGTGGAAAGCCCCCGGTTTCAACGGACGTGGCTTTTTGTATTCGTGCCACATTGCTTGTTCCGGATAAATTAAGATTGGCCAACGCTTACGCAAGAAATATTCCATCGCGTGGTTGAACTTACGCATGACGGACAAATTCAAATTTGCGGGGATGGGTAAGTAACCAGTATTGCGGGCGATGTTGCCCATTTTACCTTTCCAGTTATTAAAGTCCGCAGCGACAAATTTCAGGTCATAACCAACCGCAGCACGCACCGCGAAGGAGTCCACCTTGCTAATGTGGTTACAAGTAACAATGTAACCGCCGAACAAACCAAACAAGTTGGTACGCCCCACCACTTTCAAATTGGTTAAACCGCGGTTAATTTTACGGCAGTATTTTTTTAATTTGCGAATGTAAAAAAAGTGTTTAATGCGGTCACGATAACGACGGCGCAAGTAGTTAAAAGTTTCATCCACCGGGTCACAACCGTCATAAGTGTTTTCGTTTTCATCGGTGTTAAATTTACCGACGCGCTCGTATTCTTTTTGTTTTTGTAAGGCGGCTTCAAACTCAGCAGGTGATTCTTTCAGAATGTTGATGTCCACGACAAGTTAGTTTCCTTTATTTTTTTATCTTTATTTTAGCGGGTTTTTGCGGTCGGCACCAAGTTTTTAACCCTAACCACAGGATACATTTGAGATTAGGTTTTGCCAAACGATTTTTGTAAATTGCATGTCGATTTTGATAAGCAAACTGTTTTAAGACTTCAAAATCCTCTTGTTTGTGACGTTTCCCCGCCAAAAAGGTTTCGGCACAACAACTGAAGGTCGCCCAACCAGTAAGAGTATTTTGCACCACAGGGTTGGTTTCAGCCGCACTTAACTGTATCAGTTTGTTCACCAGATTGATGTGGGCGCAGGAAAACTTTTTGTGCGATTCCGAACCGATACGCCAAAAGTAATGGTACAAACGGTCGTTGATGCAGACCATCTTGTGGCAGTGTTGAATGTAACGTAAGTTGAACAATAAGTCTTCGCCATAACAATAGTCGTTGTCGAAGCGCACCGGCTCCGCCCCGTTAATAATGTCCATACGGTAAATTTTGTTCCACAAAACAATGGCAGTACGATAAACAACCTGGGGCAAAATTTGTTGGTCGCAGTATTCACGCGCGGAACTGTGGAAAGGTGGCAATACCGGAAACGGGAAAAAGCGTACCGCAAAACGACAGGCTGCTAAGTCGGCTTGGTGGCTGATAATGGCTTGGTATAATTTTTCCACATAGTGCAGTTTTACATAGTCGTCACTATCGACCCAGACACAATATCGACCATGGCAATGTTCCAACAGGTAGTTACGCGCCTTGGCAACATTGCCTTCATTATTTTTTTGTAACAAGACAATGCGCGGGTCGGTATCGGCAAACTTTTTCGCGATTTGATAGGTTTTATCAACCGAGCCGTCATCGACCACGACAATTTCCAAATTGTGGTAGGTTTGTTTTAAGACAGAGCGCAAACAACGTCCGAGATATTTTTCTACGTTATAAGCTGGAATTAAAACACTGATTAAATCGCTGTCCACCACTGCTCCTAAAATGAATTATTTTTTGTACTTAGCCAAAACTTCATCGATTGTGGTGTTAGCCAAAATTTTCTTGAATGTATTGGGTTTGGTTAAAATTGCCGCGCAAGTTTCGCCCATCTTTTGTGCACCGATAGCATCGGCTTCCCTTTGGGCTTGGGTATATTTTTCACGCATTTTTAACAAGTCTTGATAGAACGGAGTTTCCTTAGCATAGTGCCAGAAATATTCTTCGTACGGGACATTGAAATACAACCAGGGCTTCATAAACATATTGTAATGAACCAGATAAATATCATCGTTGTACGGAGTCGGGTTGGCTTGTTTATCCCAACCTGCGTGCAAGTATAAAACATGGTCTTTACAAATCACGTTTAGATAGTCTTGGTCAGGTGCCACGGTTTCAAAGTTATAGGTCATCAACAAAGCAATAAATTTTTCTTCCACTTGGTGGACACGCATCGCATCCAAATCAAATAAATCCACACCACTGCAGAAATATTGGTTAATCGGAATACCGACCGCGTTTTCAACATAATCAATCAGAACGGGGACACTGGGCGCAACTTCGTCCAAAACTGAAGCCAGATAGTTACCTTGCAAATCAGTGTTGAATAATTTGGCAATGTCGGTTAAAACCACCACATCGCAATCAATGTAGATGGCTTTGTGGTATTGCGGGAATAACTTGGGAATAAAAATGCGGTAGAAAATCGCGTCACTGTAATAGTCGCGCAACGCTTTATCCATCGCCGCTTTGTACGGTTTAATTTGTTCGGTCACATTGTTAAATTCGATGGTTAAAAAATCCGTTTCAAAGGTTTTCACTTTGTCCATATTGGCTTGAGTTAAACCGTTGTTTAAAATGTGAACTTTGTAGGTTAATTCTGGATTGCAGTTATCGATAATCGATTTGACCGCCACGCACAAGTACGGAATGTAATTATCGTCAGAAGTTAAAAAAATCGGAATGATGTTTTGGTTCATATGTTCCTCCTATGGTAGGTTAATTTTTAATTGGGTTTTTGTCTAGGAAATTTTTTTTAATTTCCAAATAAGCCGCCAAAATATCGTCCACATAATGGATACGGTACTTATGTAACATCTGCTCGTCCCACGGTTTAATGTTGCGGGTATGAAAATACGGCACCCAGGCAATGGTTTTGGCGAAGTGGCGAATCACAGTGTCTTTATGTAAAATCTTTTGGTCGTTATATTTATGTGGCAAGTATTTGATGTGACCGCGACTAACCTTATTTAAGGACGATTGGTCGTGGAATAACATTTTTTTGGTACGAATTAGTTCACGACAGCGTTCCAGCACACGTTCCTGTTTCATGACAGCTAAGTTCATTAACATCACGCCGGAGTTGACATACTTGGGGCTGATAAAAACCTTACCGTAATGGTCAAGCACGGCACCGAAATGATAGTCGGTAACATCCTGCTCCCATAATTCGGTGATATCTTTCATGGCGATGGTATCGGTATCTAAATACAAAACCTTACCCGGCAATGGGGCTTTATCCGCCAATAACCGAAGCATGGCAAACGGCGTATACAGATTTTGTTCGTTGATGTTGCCATCCAATTCAGCCAAATATTCTTTGGTTAAGTCCACCAAAATGGCACGGCTGGCGGGATTAGCGCGATGCAAAATTTCGTCAAAGACCGCCACGTGACGCGCGTCCAAAGGTTTCCATTTCGGGTCCTTGTCCGACAAATCCATGGTAAAGACATAAACATCTAACGGACGTTGGCAATGCTTCGTCATTGATAATAAGGAAGTCACCACCCCGTCAAACGCGTAATCGTTACCGCTATAAAGCAGACTAATTCTTTCGTTCATACCTAATTACCTCATATGTGCTATTTTTACTGCGCTCCACCATCGCTTGGTAGACTTCGTTACGCAGTTTCTGTTGATTTTCTTTGACCGACAAATTCGGGTCCGGATAAAACGGTCCGTCAATGTAGATGGTAACCTTGGGGACGCGACCGCGTTTGGGTTTTTGGAATGTCGTAGTCGAAGCGTAAACCGGCGAATCCAGTTCAGCGGGATATTTAAAACTGGTGGCTTCAAACGGACGAATGCCCGTGTAATACGGCCACAAGTGGGCTTCGGGGTAAATGTAAATCGGGTGTTTATGCGCCCAGCGGGTTTTAATCGTGCTGATAAATTTCGGCATCCCGTTCAATTTAGTTGGAATTGGAATGGCGCCCAGCATCATAATGAAATTTTTGGTACCTTTGGTGCTGACGTTATCCGCGTTGACCACAATGTACGGTTTGCGCGGTGCGTTGGCAATACTCGGGAAAAAAGCGTCCCCGCCCATCAAGGTGTGATTGGAATAAACAAAGTAGCCGTCGTGCTTGTGTTGTTTGAACGCTTGGCGGTTGACAATTTTATATTTAAATTTGCACTTACAATGTAAATAAGCCCAAGGGGTAATGATTACACGATAAATAAAAAAACTAACCAAACGCCACAACGGATTACGGGAGATATATTTGAAATTTTTATCCACCGTAATAGTCTTTTTGGTAATCCCCGAAAATTCGTCATGCAACGGGTCCGTGTAATAATAAACTTCCGGCATGGTTTGTTTCATATCCTAATTAAGATACAACAACCAACCCGTTTTTATCAAGTAAAATTGCCCCAGACAACAAAAAATTATCCGCCATAAAAAAGTCCGCATCATACGGACTTTTCACGCTTTAATTTTATCTAGCGCCGGGCTTAATCACCAAGTAACGATGCGGTTCGACGCCCTCACTTTCCGTGATAATGCCTTCCACATCTTGCAAGGTCAAATGCACAACTACACGTTCGCGCGCCGGCATTGGGTCCAAGCGTACCGCACGACCCGTGCGTTTAACTTGTTCGGCTTTACGTTTGGCCAAATCAATTAAGTATTCTTGGCGTTTTTCGCGGTAGTTACCAATATCGACCATGACACGACGTGGTTCGTCGCAGTGGGTGTTAATCGCAATCGCGCTAATAATCGTGTTAATCGCTGCCATGGTGCGACCGTTTTTACCAATCAAACGACCAACATCGTCGCCACTAACCGAGATGATGAATTCGTCATCGGTGTGTGAACTGACGACGGCTAAGTTGTCCCCCATCAATTTGAAGAACTCTTCCGCGAACGCCATCGTTTTCGCGAACTTCGGGCAGTTTGGGTCGAAGTCCGTCACTTTGCGGGGTGCTTTCGGAGTTTTAGCATTTTTCGGTTTACCACCGCCAATGACAAACTCTTCCACGGTGCCGGCTTCCACTTCAACCTTGGGTTCGGTTTTGGCTGGTTCAGGTTGCACTGTGTCTTGAACCGGTGCTGGTTCGGTTTCCTTAGCACTGTTTTTAACCGTGACCTTAACTTGCATTTTGCGGAACATACCGCCCTCGTCGACGACTTCAAAATCGACTTCGTCCAAAGCTACGCCCAGTTCGGCACAGCCTTTGGTAATGGCCTCGTCCAAAGACTTGGCACTAACTGTTACTGATTGATTCATTTTCTTCCTCCTTTGAAATACTTCGCGTGCGGGTTGATTACCGTAGCGTCGAAATCTTTTTTAATTTCCGGTTGCTTCATGTGGCGCATAATCAAGTCAATCAAGAATGCGAAGCCCACCGACAACAAAGTTGAAACGACCGAAGACGCAATCATGTAAATCGCGAAAGCGGAAGTTTGCACGGTTGCGAAGATGACATAAACCACGGGCATCGTCCACATCATTATCTTGGACATTTGCGCGGGGTCAATCATTGGTTGTTCTTGTCCTTTGCTTTGTTGCTTAGCATCACGCAAGGAATAAGTGATAATTGGTTCGGCTTTCTTTTCCACCGGCTTCTTCGGGGCTTGGCGTTTCGCCATGATAGCGTTCACTTTCATCGACAAGAAGATGGTTACCGCGGAAATTACCGCTAACAGGAAGAACCCGTTGGTTTGCTTATCCGTGTGAATGTGACTGAAAATAGCGTTGTATTCGGCTTTTTCTTCGTCGGTCTTTAATTGATGGTCTTTGGATTGTTTTTTGTTGTATTCGTCAACCGACATGACCGGTTTTGCCATCGGACTGTCCGGTTGCCAAATATTTTTAATCCAACCCGCTTTAATGTTGGTTGCTTGGTATTTTTCGTTCAATGCTGCGGTCAATTCCTCTTCGGTGTGACCTTCTTTATATTCTTGATATACGCTTCGCAATTCTTCATATTGAATGCGGATGTTATAGTTCGAGATATTGTTCAACGCGCCCATGACTTGGAAGAAGACCACCATGGTTAAGATAATACTTACCAGCGCGACCAAACTGCTACCTAAGCCACCCACCCCATTTTTTTGGTACAGGGCTTGACGCGCACGGGCAAAAGCCATTGGGTCATTGCCATAAGTTTTTTGCAGGTCGGCGACTTCACCCGCCAATGCTTGTTGCTTAATTTGGGTACGACGGGTTAAAAAGCGGTTCAAGAAATCCAACGGCGCCATCATTAACTTAATTAGTAAGGTAAAAAAAACAATCGCAAAGGCATAAGAGACCCAGCCCCACCCCATAATATTGGAAAGCAGCCAGTAAACCAAACCTTGAATGCCCGAACCGGACGGAAACTGAATATTCATGATAAGTTTGATTATAACATAAGACCGGCTTTTTTCAAAGTGTTTTCCAAATCCAATGTAATGTACAATAAATGTTGTTTGGGCAGTTCGGGTTTCGCAACCACAATCAAATTGGTACGCGGATTAACTTTGGTCAACAGCGGGCGCATCGCTTCCCGCATCAAACGCGCGGAACGATGACGCACAATACTGTTCCCGACTTTTTTGCTGGCGCTGAACCCAATTTTCAAATTGCTGGCAGCACAAAAATACACCACCACGAATGCGCCACTCTGACGTTTTCCGCGTTGGTGTAAGTAGTTAAATGTCTTGCGCTTCTTTAAGCGGTACCTTAATGGTAACATTTTATTTGGTAGTTAAGCGTTTGCGACCACGCGCACGACGACGACGCAAAACATTGCGACCGCCCACAGTCTTCATACGTTTACGGAAACCAACCGAACGACGACGTTTAACTTTACTAGGTTGCCAAGTTCTTTTCATGAAGATGAGTTTAACATATCCACCCCGCTCCCGTCAACAGTTACTTTTCGTTGGGTCAAGAACAGTTATTTACAAAACCACGTGGTCTGTGATAAGATAACTTTATCATGGATGTCAATGAAATTTGGAAGAAAGCGAAACCGATTATTGAAAACAATGTCAGCAGTATTTCTTACGACCTGTACATTCAACCGTTGATTCCGGAAAGTTTCGAGGACGGAACTTTTGTCTTGTCCGCCCCTTCCATTCATGACGCTAACTATGCCCGTAACGAGCGCCACTTCCCGCACATTGAACATGCGGTTAAAACCGTGGCACCGTTAGTGGAAAAAATCGAAATTATCGACGCGGTAGAAAAAGAACGTCGCGAAGCCAGTAATCATCCGGCCGAGGAAACTGTTTTACCCGAGCCAATTATTTACAATAACAACATTAACCCGCAACAAACTTTCGCGAATTTTATCGTGGGTAAATCCAACCAAGAGGTTGCTGCCATGGCGGAGTTCGTTTCCAAGCACCCCGGCAAAAAAATTAACCCGTTATTTATTTACGGTCGCTCGGGTTTAGGTAAGACCCACCTTTTGAACGCGATTGCCAACCAAGTTTTGGAAGACAAACCGTCGACCAAACTGGTTTTAACTTCGATTGAAAAATTCACCGACGATTATGTCAGCGTTATTAAACAAAAAGGTGACTTCGGCGCGTTCCGTGAAAAATACCGTAATGTTGATGTTTTGTTAATCGACGACGTGCAAGAACTGGCCAGCAAACAAGCTACGCAGGAAGAATTCTTCCACACTTTTAACGACTTGTTTGAACACCAACGCCAAATTGTTTTGACCAGCGACCGTCACCCGAACGAAATTGCCACTTTGTCCGAACGTTTACAGTCGCGCTTAAAGAGCGGTATTTTCCAGGACATCCGCAACCCCGACATTGAAATGCGCACCGCAATTTTACAAAAGAAAGCGGCTTTGGAAGATAAATACTTACCCAACGAAGTGGCCGCGCACATTGCGGAATATTCCAATAAGGTCAACGAAAACATTCGTGATATGGAAGGTCATTTGGTCAAGATTATTGTTTATGCCGAATTGAACGGACACACCATTCCCACGATTGAAGATTGCGACAAAGCGTTGGCAGATAATTCGGGTGACGCGGAAACCGCACGCGTGGGTGACATTGCAGCCCGCATTATTGCGACGACTGCCGCTTATTTTGATGTAACGCCAGACGAAATTACCGGCAAGCGCCGTACGGATAAATTGGCGAGCGCGCGTTCGGTGGCAACTTATTTATTAACCCAACGTTTGGAAGATGTGCCTTTGACCGAGATTGGCGAAATTTTGGGCGGACGTACTCACGCCGGCGTCATTTTTGCGCGCAACAAAATTGCCGACCAATTAAAAACAGACGCCAAATTAAAGGCCGCCGTCGACGACATCTTGGCGCAATTAGAGAAGTAACACTTTTCACAACAAAAAAGCCCGCGATACGGGCTTTTTTGCATTATTTACCTTTCACTTTTCACTTAGAAAACTTTAGTGATATTTTCCCAAGTGCCTGGGAAGAATTGCGCGATAATAATAATCGCCAAAATCAACATGAACAAAACCTTAAACACGAAACCGCGTTTGACGATGGCTTCACAGCCCACGATGACCACGACCACCAAAGCCGCATAGTCCTTAATAATATTTAAGATTTTCAACACGTCCACCGGAATAAAACTCCAGTTAGCGTTAATAAACAAAACCACATAAAGTGTCAAAGTCAACAACGCTAAGATTTCACCCAAGATGTCGAACACCTTTTCCAAGATTTGAGTAGATTTTTTCATTTGTAAAACCTCCTTTTATTTACACTGCATTGTAACATACCCCGTCCCCGCGGACAAGACAAAAAACTAAATTTGGCGTTCGGCTTCCTTTTCGACATCGGCTTTGAACCAAGTCAACGCTTTACAGCCTTTCATGACTTCGCCACCGTGGCAGTTCCAAGTTCCGGTCGCCCGTACTTCTTGGCGTGCCGCCTGTTCTAATTTCACAATTTCCGCGAACACCAGTTTACGTTGGAACTCGTCCATATCGGCCAGCATGGCTTTCAACTCACTCGGAATGCGCCACGCCCGTTTCAACGCTCGGGGTGAAAACTTTTGATTGCGCACCATGACCATGCGTTGGTGTTCATTTTCGCGCGGTTCATATTCGTTCATACGTTGAACACAACCCGTCCACTCCGATGCCATGGCAACCATATTTTTGGCCACGGCTACCGCGTCGAACGCGACCTCTTTTTGCTTTTTTAGACCTCTAAATAGTTTCATTTTTCAGCAACATGATACCATTTGCGCTCCCCCCGCGTCAATACCCACAAAAAAGACCCGACCGCACCGGTCAGGTCTCATCTGGCGGAGAGATGGTAACCTAATTATTCAAACCTTCGTGATTGCGTTAAGAGAAAACGAAGTTCTTTATTTTTCATTTCCATTTGTTATTTCCTTGCTTCTTAAATTTTCCCATTTTTTTATAAATCGTAATCGATTAGGAGTTGGTTCCAATTGCTTGAATTCTTCAAAAGTAAACCATTTTAAATCATTGCTTTCTTCTGAAATCACAAATTCTTTTTGTGGTGTTGTAAACATAAAGTAAATATCGTAGTGTTTATGTGCTGGTTCCTTTTTCTTTTCGTTGGATGGAATATCATTAACTGCTACATCCACAATATAGGAACCATTTACACGCAATGGTTTAAAATTCTTAATTCCACTTTCTTCAAAAGTTTCTCGCATCGCAACACGCATAGTATTTTCGTCCCCATCACTGTGCCCACCAAATTGTAACCATTTATTTAATGCTTTATGATGAGTCAATAATATTTGAGACAAATCCTTACTCAATAAAAAGCCCGATCCATTAATATGTCCGACCAAATTCGAACGCGAAAATAAATTTTTATTTGATTTAATAAAGTCTTTAGTTAACTGTAAATTTTTTGCTTCCGTAATATCAAAAGGCTGATAGTGATTTAATTCTTCAATCAGGTTAAACCGAAATTTTTCCATAAAACAATTTAATCCTTTTGATTATTCTAAAAATTCTACCGATAGACTATAGCATTTTTACATACAAGTCAATCAATCATACATAGTTCATATCAGACAATACTGATCAAAACATCATATATAGTTAGGTTCTGTTTGGCGGAACAAGTGTCATGTAAAACGATAAAGCAAATTATTTCTTGTAGGCAATTTTCGCGCCCTGTTTGTCGTAATCGCCATTGATGCGCTTTTCGGTTTCGGCTTTGGTTTCGTAAAGCACTTCCCCGTTGCGTTTGGCGATAATATTAATCATGTTATTTAAGTATCGACCAACCAAAATAAAGCGATGGCAATTAATTGGATCGATTTCCGCACACATTAAACAAACCGTTTTATCACTGTCGTTTAGTCGTTTAATGATTTTTTGAAATGGTTCACTGTTGGCGATGGTTGCATATTTGTAATCAAGTTGGCGGGCACCAAATTCACGACAATGAAAATAACAAATGTTTTGTTGAGCCAATTCTTGGGATAACACATCATCATTGTAATCGGTAAAATAACCACTCTTTGGTACCGAGCGCACATCAATCAAAACCGTTACACCGTTTTGTTGCAACACCTCAATAAACTTTGGTAACCCGATTCCCGCATACCCAATCGTAAAAACTTTCGCCACATTGTGAGCATA
>JAHAXB010000047.1 GCA_018384735.1 Eubacteriales bacterium
CATGTAAGCGCACCTTGGGGTTCAACAACTATGGAAATCTCTTCGGGACCCCAAAACGGTGAGTAATAGTCCACGAAACGAGTCAGAATCGACAAAAACCATGAGTGTTGATGACCGATATGTAAACGCACCCCGGGGTTTGTTAATCAAGGAAAGCACTCCGGGACCCCAAAACAGTGAGTAATAGTCCATGAAACGGGCCAGAATCGGCCAAAACTGCGAGTGCCACAAAACGAGCCCGAATCGGCCGAAACTGCGAGTGTTGATGATCGACACGTAAACGCACCCCGGGGTTTGTTAATTGCGCAAGTCACACCGGGACCCCAAACAGTGAGTAATAGTCCATGAAACGGGCCAGAATCGGCCACAACTGTGAGTGTTCATGACCGGCACGTAAACGCATTTTGGGGTTCAACAACTATGGAAATCGCTTCGGGACCCCTAAATGTTGAGTAATAGTCCTCGAATCGCGTCAGAATTGGCCCAAACTGTGAGTGTTGAGGACAGACACGCAAACGCACCCCGGGAATTGTCAATCATGGAAATCGCTCTGGGACGCCAAAATGGTGAATAATCGTGCACGAAATGGACCAGAGTCGACCAAAATTGTGTGTTGATGACTTACATGTAAACGCACCACGGAGTTCGTCAATCGTGGAAATCACTGCGGGACGCCCAAAACTAATTAATAGTGCAAGAAACGGGCCAAAATCGGCCCAAACTGCGATCGTTGATGATCGACACGTAAGCGCACCATGGGGTTCAACAACCATGGAAATCGCTTTGGGGCCCCAAAACGGTGAGTAATAGTCGACGAAACGGGCCAGAAGCGGCCCAAAATGCGAGTGTTGCGAACCGACACATGAACGCACCCCGGTGTTCATCAATCATGGAAATCACGCCGGGACGCCAAAACGGAGTAATAGTCCAAGAAACGGGCCAGAATTGGCAAAAACTATGAATGTTGATGACAGACACGTAAGTGCACCTTGGAGTTCAACAACCACGGAAATCGCTCTGGGACCCCAAAGCGGTGAGTAAAAGTGCACGAAACGGACCAGAATCGGCAAAAATTGTGAGTGTCGATGACCGACACGTACACGCACGACGGGGTTCGTAAATCATGGAAATCACTCCGGGACCCCCGAAACTAAGTAATAGTCCAAGAAATGGGCCAAAATCGGCCCAAACTG
>JAHAXB010000050.1 GCA_018384735.1 Eubacteriales bacterium
ATGAATGTCCCCCATGAAACGAATGAATGGCCGCGCCATCATGATACAAAAACGATTCTATGATGCCCTTGATACCGGCATCCAACTTGGTCGATACGGCGGAATCAAGACATTTTGCGATGAACATGGATTAAACCGCACCAAGTATTCCCGCATCCGCACCGGGATTCAAGACCCATCCAACGCAAGATATTACACCACTATCGACATTGATGCATTGGCGGCGATATGTTCCGACCTTGGTGTCAACCCGGAATGGTTATTACTGGGTCGCGGAAAGATGTTGAAACCATCGCATGAATAATTACACGATTCCGGGAAATTTAGAACGGAAAACGCCAATTTTGGAACGGAAACCGGCAATTTTAGAACACATAAAGGAAATTTTGGAACGAAATCATGCAGATACGCCGAAAGATTAAATTCATATTGCATCGCCGACATGCCGGTCAAACAACCGGTCTTGGCATCCGGATGCGCGTGACTATGCGCGCACAAAGTCCAATCGATTTTCCGACTGGAATCACCATCGATGAATCCGATTGGGATGAATCCAAAGGTTATGCAATTGCATCGTGTTTGCATGCATCATCTACCAATGCCACCATCGATGAATGGCGGTCAATCATGAATGATGTGTTTGCCCGGTTCGAACTGATTGAAAAACGAATGCCGACATCCGATGAAATCAAGGATGCGTTCAACACCGCCATCGGTCGCAAGACGGAAACGCCGGTCATCAAGGATGCGCCGACCGACTTTTACAAGGTGTTCGACAAGTTCATCGCGGATGTCGGCGTTCAAAACAACTGGACATCGGCGACAACGACCAAGTTCAAGACATTGAAAAAGCAATTCAAAAAGGTACACCCAAAGATGACATTCGCCGAACTGGATGATGCCGCATTGGTCAAGATGATGAAATACTTTTCCGATTCCGGGATGCGGAACACGACCATCGCCAAACAACTTTCATTCATTCGATGGTTCATCCGGTGGTCACATCATCATGGATATTACACCGGGATGATACACGAAACATTCCATCCAAAATTCAAGGGTTCGGACAATGCGTCAAAGGAAATCATATATTTGACCCTTTCGGAACTGCAACACATGGAAACATTCAAGTTCCGCCCGGATGAAATCGCGTTGGAACATGTGCGGGATGTATTCGTGTTTTGTTGTTACACCGGTTTGCGATATTCGGATGCGGCGAAATTGCGCCGGTCGGACATTAAATCCGGTTGCATCCATGTCGTGACCCAAAAGACCACCGATTCATTGGTCATCGAATTGAATTCACACGCGCGCGCAATCCTTGATAAATACGAACCGTTCCATTTTCCGGGTGACCTTGCATTGCCGGTCATATCCAACCAAAAGATGAACGAACACTTGAAAACAATCGGTCAATTGTGCGAATTCGATGATGTCATCCGGATTGTGTATTACATCGGGAATGTCCGCCATGAAGATGAATTGCCGAAATGGGAATTGCTGACAACCCATTGCGCCCGGCGCACATTTGTGGTGACCGCCTTGCAATTGGGAATCGCGGCGGATGTCATTATGAAATGGACTGGACATGCGACATATAAGTCAATGAAACCATACATTGCCATTGTCGATGAACTAAAAGCGCGGTCAATGGAAAAGTTTGACACAATATGATGTCGGTAACTGGTACACGATTTTGTACACGATTTAATGACACCGCATGACATTTCGTGAACTTGTCCAAGTTCGGCAATTCCGCCGACACCATGCGGAACACGCGGTTTGGTCTTTCATGATACCGATTGAACCGGCGGGTGTTATTCCCTCACTCTCCGCAAGTTCGCTTGATTATCAAGCAAATACGCACAATGTACACGATTATGTACACGAAATGACCGATTTTTCGGTCATTTTTCGTTTCCCCGCTTATCAAAAGACCACACCCGGATGTCCGGGTGCGGTCGCCAAAATAACATCATCAATTCATCATGATGTCATCACACGCGGCAAATATACGAATTTATTTGAATAACGCCGCGATAAGTGACAACACCTTTGTGATACGACCGGAAAATCCGGTGCGTTTCAATAACAACATCCCGATGATGGTGGCAATGATGGTCGCCACAATTATCAAAATCGTTGTCTTGATTCTGCGACCGGGTGACGGTTCAACCGGCGTTGATTCATCATGGGTTTCGGCGGTCATCGTTTCAACAACCACCGAATCCACCTTGGCGGATTCCTCATGATGTTCCACCGTTACGCCGGTTGCAACCGATTCGGTCTTGGTCTTTTTTGCCTTGATTGATTTCACATTGTCGGCATTATCGATGCGGATGCCATCATCGACAATTGTAATGACCGGCGGCGCGGTCGGACTGGTTGCGTCCTTACTGGTCGGCGGTTCAAAGAATTCAATTTCAACGATGGTTGTTGCGCCGGGCGCGGTCTTGGTGGTGTCAACCAATGCGGTTGTCAAAGATTCTTTGACAACTGCAACATTGGTC
>JAHAXB010000061.1 GCA_018384735.1 Eubacteriales bacterium
TCCTTTGCTCTTTTAATTGTCAATGACATAGTTTGTGCAAATTAAAGGGTTAAACTTCTTTGCCCGTAAACGCATTTGCTTCGGGCTTTTGGCTTGCCACGAAATCAGCAACACCCTTGGAAATACCATCATCACCCTTTTGGGCGAAAAGGGGCTTTCCGGATGCACCGCCAAGCGCGACATTTGCCATGTTTTGATTTGCCGTTGCGATGTCCGCGGTCTTGTCGTTCAAGTATTGCGTGAAATCGTCATCGGTGGCGAATGTCATGCGGGCGAAATCTTTCAAGGTTTGCGCCTTGAATGTTTCATCCTTGCAATCGTTCAGTTTTTCGTTGAGTTTCGCAAGCCTTGAATCGGCAATGTTCTTGGTTTCGTAACCGGACAATTTTTCCTCAAATGGCTTGACCGCTGCCGCGACCGCCGCTTTGACAATTTCCGCAATGTCGTTCGGATTCTCGGATGGTTTGTTGCCGGGTTCAACTTCCTTTTCCTTGAAATCGTACTTCTTGCGCAAATTGGTTTCAAACGTCTTGTTACTTTCGGACACCTCTTTGTCCACATCGGCGCGATAGTCCTTTGCAAATTCCGTCACTTGCGCATCGGTGACTTTCTCAACAAGGGCTTTCGCTTCATCCTCGTTGGTTGCCTGTAAAGCAAGAACGCCCGCCAGTACGCCCAACGCATCCTTTCGCACGCCTTGGAACTTCTCCACAAGTAATGCCAAAATGGTTTTCTTCATACGAACAAATTTTTTATTAGTAAATCAAATCGTGGCAAAGATAACGTGTTTTATAGTGAAACACCCCGAAAATTTCCCCAAGTTATGCCCGACTTATCAACAAATTTGCATTGTAAGTGCATTTTTTTGGCGAAAAGTTTGTTATATTAAATAAATCTATTATCTTTGCAACGTGATTCATAGTGAAACACACCCGAACGGGTAAACAAATAAAACTTTCGCAACAATATGGCAACTGAAAAGCAAGTAAAACAGGCAATCAAACAAGTTCTTGATTCTGAATACATGAACAAGATGGTGACTTTTGACAAGAATTGGAAATTCAAGGTCAAGTCTTACAACATCCGTACACGTTCAAGATTCATCCCCAAGGATGAATGCAATGACTACGGATGCGATGTTGACGCAAACAAGTTCTTCATCATTGAGTTCAACAACGCAAAAAATGAAATGGATGCGACCGATGCCGCCGCCATCTGCTTGACACTTAACCCAGCCGGACAAATCGGAACAACGGGCATCCCTTATGACTACGAAATCGAATCGGTAATGTCCGACCTTGATTTGAATGTTTACGAAAAAGTATTGGCAATCATCAACAACAAGTATCAGTC
>JAHAXB010000062.1 GCA_018384735.1 Eubacteriales bacterium
AAGTTTCCGACTTTGTAGTTGATAATGAAGCCGTAAAAGGTATTATCCGAAATTCAGATGAAAACGGTTCGCTTTGGGTCGAGTTTTTAGATGGTCAATTAAAATCATTTCAGCATAAAGAAATTCAGTTAATCTATTAAGTTTATATAACTTTGCGGCATGGAAGAATTTGTGGTTTTGGTCAATCCAAACGATGAAGTCCTTGGGCTTATGGAAAAGCAACAAGCGCATGTTGCAGGTTTGTTGCATCGTGCATTTTCGGTGTTTATTTTTAACGATAAAGGTGAATTGATGTTGCAACAACGCGCAGCCGATAAATACCATTCGCCAAAACTTTGGACCAACACTTGTTGCAGTCAACCGCGCGAAAACGAAACTTATTTGGATGCAGCAAAAAGACGTTTGCAAGAAGAAATGGGTTTTGTGGTGGAGTTGGAATATAAGTTTCATTTTTTGTACAAAGCACAGTTCGAAAATGGTTTGACTGAACACGAATTGGATCATGTTTTTGTCGGACATTACAACGACGAACCGATTTTGAATCCCGAAGAAGTCATGGCGTATAGTTGGATTTCGATTGAAGATTTGATTATTGAAATGAATCAAAGTCCAGAAAATTTTACAGCTTGGTTCAAAATTATTTTCGAAAAATACCTTTCAGAACTCAAAGAAAACCATTAATTTGCTTGTATGAAAGTCACGGTCAATAGAAAAGCACATTTCAATGCGGCGCATCGCTTATACAACCCCAATTGGGACGATGCAAAAAACAAAGAAGTTTACGGTAAATGTTCAAATCCGCATTATCACGGGCATAATTATGAATTGATTGTGAGTGTTCGCGGTGAAATTGATCCCGAAACTGGATTTGTGATGAATTTGGATGTATTGCGAAGAATCATCGAAGTTGAAGTCGAAGATTATTTGGATCATAAAAATTTGAACATCGAAGTCGAAGAATTCAAAACCTTGAATCCGACAGCCGAAAATATTGTGATTGTAATTTGGAACAAAATCAAAGCAAAATTAGATCAAGGTTTGGACCTTAAAGTGACTTTGTACGAAACGCCACGTAATTTTGTCGAATATTCGGGAGATTAAAATCGATTAAAAAACCATGGAAATCGGGACGCATTTACCCACTTTTTCGTTAGAAGATCAAAAAGGAAACTGGTTCAATTCGGATGAATTTGTGC
>JAHAXB010000013.1 GCA_018384735.1 Eubacteriales bacterium
TCATGACCGTCAACGGTGAACCATTGACATTGACCCGCAAGTTGGTCGAAAACTGGGTGAAACCGCGCGGATGTGTTGAACAAGTGTTCAAGGGAAACGAAACGCGTTGTTTTTGGAACGATGTTCCGGTATCAATCAATGAATACAACAAGCGCATTGCCGACCTTATCAATGCACAATTGTTCCAGATGGTCACCAATCCGTTGTTCTTTACATCGCAGAACTGGAAAGTTCAGCGCGAACAATTATTCGCAATGGCGGGTTACATCGATGAAGATGAAATCATTGCCAAGAACGCCGATTTTCGCGCGTTGTTCGACAAGATGTCCGGCAAGTCATTCGATGATTTCAAGGCGGAAATCAAAGCCAAAAAGACCACTTTGCGCAAGGAATTGAACGAAATCCAACCGCGCATCGACCAAACGGAAAAGATGAAACCGGAATCATGCGATTGGATTGCAATTGAAAAGGAATTGGATTCCGTCAATGAAGAAATCGCCGGACTGGATGCCAAGATTGCGGAACTTAACCGCATATCCACCGATATGTCCGCCGCCGCCAATGCCAAGTTTGAAGAAACCGCACAATTGCGCCGCGATTTGATGCATTGTGCAACCCGCATGGACAATATTGTCAATGATGCGGTGCGCGCTGAAAAAAGGCGTGTTCATGAGGCAAACACCGGGTTGACCGATATGAAGAATGAAATCGACCACAAGAAATCCGCGATTGAATACCGGCAAACCAAGATTTCATCCATTATGGTTGTATTGTCCGAAAGCGCAAAACTTATCGCCAAACTGGAACATGACCGCGATGAAAAGCGCAAGGAATGGTTCGATGTCAATGGCAAGACATTCAATGAATCCGCCACATGTCCAACATGCGGTCAGCCGTTGCCGGAATCAATGGTCGAGGAATCCCGCGCGCGTTTCGCGGAAAACAAGCGCATCACACTTGAAAATATCACCGCCGATGGAAAGCGCATTGCCGACCGCATTGCCACCGCAATAAAGGACAACGAATCCCGGAACGAGGAAATCAAGGTCAAGAACGCAGAAATTGACACATTGCGTCAAGAAATCGCGGAACTGGAATCCAAGATTGCCGCCACCGGTGAAGAAAAGGAAAGGGAAATCGACCCGAAATCGTTGCCGGAATGGGTGGATGCAAAAAGGGTCTATGACCAGTTGTCCGAAAAGATTGATGCCGCCACCAAGGAAACAAGACCGGACACATCCGCCAATGATGCCAAGATTGCGGAAATCAAGGCACAAAAGGCAAGCGCATCCAAGGTTCGTGACGGTTTGATGACCAAGTTGAATGACCGCAAGGCAATCGAAAAAGCGGATGTCGAAATCGCAACATTGACCGAAACCGGGCGCAAACTTGCGCAGTCCATCGCAGACATTGAACGCGATGAATACATCATCGGTCAGTACACCAAAGAAAAGGTTGAATTGGTGGAATCCCGCATCGCCAAACTTTTCACGATGGTCAAGTTCAAAATGTTTGATTACACCATCGATGGCAATGTGGTTGAAACATGTGTCGCAACGGTCAAGGGCAAGCCGTTCCCAACCGTCAACACCGCCGACCAAATCAATGCCGGTCTTGACATCATCAACGCGTTGTGCGCGTATTACGATGTAAATGCGCCGATATTCATTGACAACCGGGAATCGGTCAACAACCTTATTCCGACAACATCACAAATAATCAATCTTGTGGTCACCAACGACCCGGAATTGAAAGTTTATTAATCCAAAATAACATCTTATCATGAGTAATCAAACAAACGAGGTCGCAACGACCACATCCGCAAATTCCGGAATCACCACATACAATGTCGGTGGTTACGAAATCAAACTTTCCAAAAAGATTGTCCGCGACACACTTTTGCGCGGCAATGAAACCGTAACCGATGATGAAATCGTTTCGTTCATCGCACTTTGTAAGTTCAACCAGTTGAACCCATTTATCAAGGAATCATTCTTGGTAAAGTACAAGAATTCACCCGCACAAATGATTGTGTCCAAGGATGCGTTTTTCAAGCGCGCGGACATGTGTCGCAATTATGACGGATTCGATGCCGGTGTCATTGTGATTGCCGCCGATGGCAAGGTTATCGAAAGGGATGGTTGTTTCGTTGCACCCGGTGAAACCCTTGTCGGCGGATGGTGCAAGGTTTATCGCACCGACCGCACACATCCGACCGTTGCCAAGGTCAATTTGTCGGATTATGACAAGAACCAGTCGGTTTGGGTGAACATGAAATCAACCATGATTGCCAAGGTCGCCAAGGTTCAAGCATTGCGCGAGGCATTCCCGAACCAGTTGTCCACACTTTACACCGAGGATGAATTCAAGGAAGAACCGGTCGATGTTCAAGTCGCGGCGGAAAAGGCGGAACACGCCAATACCGAAATCATCGGATTCGACCCGGCAAGTGGCGATGATGCCACATCACAAGTGGTTGTTGACACCGCCACCGGCGATATAATACCGCAACCCGGATTCTAAACCAGTAAAACCAAACGGTCATGACATTGCGAATCATTGGTTCATCATCCGCCGGAAACGCGTATTTGCTTGATGGGGAAAACGAATCGTTGTTGATTGAATGCGGCGTTCCATTCGGAAAGGTCGAAAAGGCGGTCAATTTCGAGTTTTCCAAGGTCAAGGGCGTAATTGTATCACATGAGCATGGCGACCATGCCAAAGGCATCGGGAAATGCCAAGAACGGCGCATTCCGGTGTATGCATCCAAGGGAACTTTGGATGCCATCGGTGCAACCGGCGATTGTCATGTGATGGAACATCACAAGATGATGCGTATCGGCGGATTCGGTGTCATACCTTTCAAGGTGGTTCACGATGCCAATGAACCGTTTGGTTTCCTTATCAATCACGCCGAAATGGGAACGATGGTATTTGCCACCGATACCGCGTATTTGCCAAGCAAATTCGCCGGATTGAATCACATGATGATTGAATGCAATTATTCCACATCCATACTGGATGAAAACATGAAACGCGGGGCAATTCTGCCGATGGTGCGTGACCGCATCGTGAAATCGCACATGTCCTTGGATACATGTTTGGAAACACTTGCCGCCAACGACCTTTCACAAGTCCGGAACATCATCTTGATTCATCTTTCGGATGGAAATTCAAATGCGGCTATGTTCCGGGAAATCGTGGAACGGAACACCGGCATAATAACCACCATCGCCGAACCCGGCGTTAATGTCGAATTGAATATCAATCCAAGTTTTTGATTTTATGAAAACATTATCAATCATTTTTTACATAGTTGTTGGTATCGCAACAATTATCCGGTTCTTGCAGTTATTCAACATTCGCGCAAGATACCATGAATTGACCATCATGCGCCGTATGCGCAAGGAAAAGCAACGCGATATAAAATTGAATGAAATGTCGCCGAAATTCGTATTGATGTGCATTGGCGAATCCCTTTTGTTCCTTATATCGGTGTGTGGTCTATTATCGACCGAAATGGTCGGTTTTATGGTCATAATCGCAACCGGTTTTGTTCCATGCACGAAGAAATGGTGGGTATATGCGCGCCACATCATTATTGTGGTTGCTCTATTTGCCATTCTTGCGAATCATTATTTCCAGTTCATTTCTTTTCCTTTCATCGCATATTAATCAAGAAAAAATGAATAAGCGATATTTTCCACATGATTACGATGCATTCGCCGACCCGAAAATCCAAAAATTGATGGTGAAATTCGGGGCAACCGGTTATGGTGCATTTTGGCACATCGTGGAACAATTATATCAAAACGATGGTGTGTTGCCATTGACCAATGTGGATGCGATTGCATTTGCATTGCATTTGGATTGCACATGTATTGCAAGCATCATCCAAGATTTCAATTTGTTCGAAAATGATGGTCAAAACTTTTGGTCAAAATCCGTAAATGCGCGGATTGAACGCATCAAAAAGGTGTCCGAATCCCGCCGAACATCCGCCGCAAGTCGTTGGAATTCAGTTAA
>JAHAXB010000014.1 GCA_018384735.1 Eubacteriales bacterium
TTCACTTTTCACTCTTCACTTTTCACTCTTTCATTCTTCATTCTTCACTTTTTCATTCATCACTAATCTATCTGCCGCATTCGCGTCAGATGTCTTGCTTCGTTGCACTCCGCAATCCATCAGGCCCCACCCCGTGCCAACTCTTCCCATCCTCACTCACGCTATATACCCAGCCCGCACGTATGCCACAGTCGTAGTCAGCAAAATATCCATGTGTCGCTTTTACTGCACTTTCGGGGGTATTACGTCCACTACCATCCTTTTCTGGAGTTATCCCAGCCCGCAACTCAGCCACACCATCTTCATATTCTACAACCCTACTTTCTGGATAACTAGTTTTTACTGGGTCTATTCTCCAAAATTCAACATAACCCCAATGAGAATTGGTACGCATAAACCCATCGTACCCCGAGACAGTCCCCGCAGGATATTTTGGGCCATTTTCTAAATCACTTGCGTATAATGGATAACACCACGGCGTACAACAACCGCCTCCGCCAACTTGCAAACAACTAGTTTCCTCATCATTGTATATCAACCCACTCGCACCGCCATTAAAATACCCGCCACCACCACCGGCATACCCTTCTACACTACGCCTAAACGAATATTCACCACTACCATCACTTCTGACATTTACCTTGTCACAACGAATCCCGTCTCCCCACCAAGACCCTGGCGTTCCCGAGACATGTCGAAAGTTATTGCTAATTTGTCCATGTACATCCCACCAATCACCTTCCCAGCCCTTGAATGTACCATCCATCATCTTAAACACCTGTTCTTGAGTCATGCCAGTAGCATTCATAAAAGAAGAGGTACTTCGTCCAGTCCCACCACCACCAGATGCAATTGCAGTTAGTTCATTTTCGGTTGTCCATCCACTCGGTCTAGCAAAGTTCGTTTTTACGCTTGTGTATCCACCACCGTTCCAACCTTTACCATTCACACCCACACCACCACCTACACCAATCTGAACTGTCATATTATTTGGTCGTTCTGCACTTCCATCTGCTTTGTAAAAAGCAAGACAGGTTGCAGGGTGACCATTATCCCATGCGCTACCTGCAACTTGCCCTTCAAAAATCAATAAATAATTTCCAACATCAAATTTTAATGTCGTCGTCTCGTCACATTGTACTCTACTTCCAACCACATCAAAATACGTCTGCCCCGTCTTATTTACTGTAGCAGCATTAAGGTTAGTAGTATTAGAGGAGTTATATCTATATAGTACATCATAGACAGCAGTAAAAAGCGCGCCTGCGGCAATGATTATCCCCACGACTAGGATGAACGCTTTTTTTCTCACGTTTTTCACTGTCTGTTATTCCCCCCAATTAACACTATTATTTAACACATTTTAGTAAATATGTAAAATCATTTTTACTTGATTTGAATAAAAAAAATGTTTTCAACACAATGAAAAATGAAGAATGAAGAATGAAAAATTTAGGTATTTTGATTGATTATAATAATCAGAAACATTTGCCAAAAATCACACTTTGTGATATACTAAGAGTAGCGAAAAAGCGTACTAAATATCTCCTTCACTGTTCACTCTTCACTAATTTTTTAACGTCTTCGTAACGCTTTGTGACAATACTGTTTTGAATTTGCGGGAGCGCGGCGGCTTTGGTGCCGGTACGGGGCGAATACGGGAAAATATGAATGGTGTCGAAATCAATCTTTTTCAGGAAC
This sequence comes from Eubacteriales bacterium, assembly GCA_018384735.1. Taxonomy (GTDB): domain Bacteria; phylum Bacillota; class Clostridia; order Christensenellales; family UBA1242; genus RGIG8050. The sequence continues at coordinate 1,702 of JAHAXB010000014.1, forward strand.
GCCACCGTTTCCGCGAAGCACTGCTCCGTTTCGGTCGGGAACCCCACAATCAGGTCAGTGCCAAAGATTGCGTGGGGAAACTCCGCCCGCAGGTTGGCGATAATTTGGGCGTACTGCGCCGTGGTATAATGACGGTTCATAGCGCGCAAAACCGCATCCGAGCCGGACTGCAAACAGATATGAAAATGCGGAACAAAGTGGGCGCACTGCCCCAAAGTTTTAATCAGTTCGGGGGTCATCATCGGCGGTTCAAAACTGCTAATTTCCCACGCGATACCGCAAGCATCCACGGCACGACACAGGTCGCCGAAGTTGGGATAATAGCATAGGTTAATCCCGCACAGCACAACCGAAGTCACGTGGGGACCTTGGGCGCGGATTTCCGCGACGACATCGTCAATCGGGCGACATTCAATTTTGTTTCTAAGGTACGGGATAATGCAATAGGTACAAAAATTTTGGCAACCGTCCTGCACCTTAATAAAGGCTTTTTCGCGCTTGTGTTGCACGACGGCACCGTTTGCGGGTAATTTTGCCGGCTGGGGATAATTCGCGTTAGCAAGGCAATTAGCGACCTCTAACGCGACCATTTCCGGCGTCTTACGACCCAAAGCGCACCCCATCGTCACGATTTGGGCTTGCGGGTGGTAACGCTTAATTTTGGACACGCCGTAACGCGATTTCTTCTCCGCCATACTGGTCACCGCGCAGGAGTTCAGCACGAAAACTTGGGCGTCCGGCAAATGCGAAATTGCACCATCAGAAACCATGGCGCAGTCAATGCCCATCGCGTTCAAATTGCTTTGGACGGCTTCGCTTTCGTAGTAATTGACCTTACAACCATAAGTGACAAGATAGACCTTTGGCGCTTGACTTTGCATCACAGATAGTATACAATTTTTTCATAATTTTGTAAATTAAAAGCGAGGTGAAAATAGTGAGTCAAGTCATCGTTGGTGAAAACGAAAGTTTGGAAAATGCTTTGAAACGCTTCAAACGCAAAGTCCAAAAAGACGGCATTTTGGCGGACATGAAACGCAAAGAAGAATTTGTCAAGCCAAGCGTTGCCAAGAAACTGAAAAGCGCTAACGCTCGCAAACGCGCCCGCAAAGAAGCGCGCGGATCCAAATCCGCTTTGTAATTTTTAATTAAAGCAAAAAAAAGGTCGCGTTGTGCGGCCTTTTTTGTTGTGTTGCGCGAACCATTACTTTGCCAATTCGGTGGCACGGGTTTCGCGAATGACGTTGACTTTGATTTGTCCCGGATATTGCAATTTGGCTTCGATTTCCTTGGCAATATCTTTCGCCATGAAGACGGCATCGGCATCCGAAATTTGTTCGGGTTTAACGATGACACGAACTTCACGACCCGCCGAAATCGCATAGCATTTATCCACGCCGGTTTTGGCTTTACAAATGTCTTCCAAGTCGTGCAAACGTTTAATATAATTTTCCAAGTTTTCACGACGCGCGCCCGGACGAGACGAACTGATGGCGTCCGCAACCTGGACGATGATGGCTTCGACCGAATGGAACGGAACATCGCCGTGATGGGCTTCGATACAGTGGATGACGGCTTCAGATTCTTTGCAACGTTTAGCCAAATCGACACCGATGGAAACATGGGTGCCTTCGACTTCGTGGTCGGTCGCTTTACCAATATCGTGCAACAAACCACCGCGACGGCAAACTTGTTCGTTAGCGCCCAACTCTGTTGCCAGCAAACCAGCCAAGAGCGAGACTTCCACGCTGTGTTTCAAAACGTTTTGACCGTAACTGTAACGGTATTTCAAGCGACCTAATTGCTTGATAATTTCAACCGGCAAGCCGTTGACGCGCGCGTCATACGCTGCATGTTCGCCGACGTTCTTGCATTGTTGCTCCATGTCTTTCTTGGTGCGTTCGACGATTTCTTCAATTCGCGCCGGATTAACGCGACCGTCCATAATCAATTTTTCCAAAGACAAGCGCGCGATTTCGCGACGGTACGGGTCGAACGAAGAAACGGTAATCACATCCGGCGTATCGTCAATAATCAAATCGACACCGGTGGCGGCTTCAATCGAACGGATGTTGCGACCTTCTTTACCAATCAAGCGACCTTTAATTTCATCACCCGAAATGTTGACCGTCGAAGTGGTAATTTCGTTGCTGGTATCGGTCGACAAACGTTGTACCGCATTGGTAATAATTTCACGAGCTTTGGCGTCCGCGTTTTCTTTCGCATCTTCTTCGATTTCGTGAATCATTTTAACCGCGTCGGCTTTGGCTTCTTCGGTCAAGTTGTCGATAATCATTTTTTTTGCTTCGGCTTTGGTTAAGCCCGAAATCTTTTCCAACTGCGCGATGGCTTCGGCTTTGTTTTTTTCCGCCGATGCCAAATTGGTTTCCACTTGTTTTTTCGTGTTTTCAATTTGGGAACGCAACTTATCCAAGTTCAGTTCTTTGTTTTCCAAATTTTCTTCACGTTTGCCGAGTTGCTCTTCACGCGTCAGAATACGTGATTCCATGCGTTGAATTTCATTACGGCGTTCGCGGATTTCGTTATCGCATTCGACTTTTAATTTGTGAATTTCTTCTTTAGCTTCTAACAGACTTTCCTTTTTCATCGTCGCGGCATCGTTAATCGCTTTTTTGGCTAATTCGCTGGCGGCTTGTCGGTCTTTCTTCATTTTACTTGATTGAAGGAACGAGCACAAGAACCAACCTCCAACCAAACCAATTAACAGAGCCACGATGATGAGAGCAATTGCTACTCCTGCATTCATCGTTATTTTCTCCTTTACTTTTTTTTGGGTATGTTCCATTATACCTTTTAGAGGTGCTTATGTCAAAACATATTCCCAACATCATTACATCCGTACGCATTGCTTTATTGCCATTTGTGTACCTTTTTTATCTTACCAATTTCGTTCCATACAGCCAGTACATCGCGATTGCAATTTTCTTAGTTGCGGCGGTGACCGACTTCCTTGATGGCAAAATTGCCCGCAAGTACAACTTAGTTTCTAACGTTGGAAAAATGCTCGACCCGATTGCCGACAAGATGTTGTCCTATACTGGTTTGTTTTTAATCATCGTAACCGGTATCCTGCCATTATGGGCAGCCGTCATCGTTTACGTCATTAACCTGTGCCGCGACTTCGCTATCGATTGTTTGCGCATGATTGCCGCCACCAAAGGTACAGTCTTGGCCGCCAACATTTTCGGTAAAATCAAAACCACGGTTGCGTTCGTCGCTTTACCCTGGCTCTTGTTACAAGGTTGCTTACCAACCGACTGGGCGGGCTTGCTAGCGTTCCAAATTATTGGCTACGTTTTGATTGGTTTACAAACGTTCTTCTGTCTGCTGTCTGGCATGATTTACTTAATCCAAAACCGTCAAGTTTTGTCCGATGTTAAAGCGTAGTATCTACGCTGAGATTTACTTCTAACTTTAATGGCAGTTGCACCACGCCTTCCATATGACGTTTAACGATTGCCGAAAGCGTTTCGATTTCTTCCGGAACACAATCAAAAACCAATTCGTCGTGGATTTGCAGCACCATCAAACTTTTCATATGGTTGGCTTGCATTTCTTGATCAATCGCAACCATGGCCTTTTTAATTATGTCGGCTGCGGTGCCTTGCATCGGCATATTCATGGCAGCCCGTGTCGCAAACGCCGCAATGTTGTTATCCTTAGAATAAAATTCCGGAATGTAACGACGGCGGCCAAACATAGTTGAGATGTATCCGTACTGCTTCGCGCTGGCAACGCACTGGTCAAGGAACGCTTTTACTTTCGGGAAGGTGGCAAAATAATTCTTAATTACCGCGGCCGCCTCATGGAAACTGCAATGTAAATCTTTGGCTAAACCGAACGAAGAAATTCCATAAATAATTCCAAAGTTGACGGTCTTAGCTTCACGACGACGCTCGGGGTCGCCAAACAATTTTTCCGCGGTTTCACGGTGAATATCTACTCCGCGATTAAAAGCATCAATCAAACTTTCCTCGCCCGACAACGCTGCTAACAAGCGCAATTCAATTTGCGAATAATCAGCAGACAACATTTTGCCATTAAGGAAACGCGAAACGAAAACCTGACGGAAAAGGTCGCTGTCAACTTTGCGTTGCGGAATGTTTTGCAAGTTTGGTTCGCTGGAAGATAAACGTCCCGTAGCGGTTTTGTCAATGTTGAAAGTCGTATGGATTAAACCTTCCAAATCGACCGCATTACCGTAGCCACGCACGTAGGTCGAATACAATTTATATTTACCGCGGAATTCCAGTACCTTAGCCGCTAACGGCACAGTTGGCGCTAATTTAGTTAATACCTCTTCATTGGTCGAATAACCGGTCTTGGTCTTTTGCGTTAAACTAACACCCAGTTTACGGCGCAAAACATCACTTAATTCTTGTGTTGAACGGACATTAAATTTTTCACCAGCCAAGTCATAGATTTCATTTTCCAATATGGCAATCTCTTTTTCCAAATTGGTTCCCAAAGCATCCAACGCCATTACATCAACTTTGACACCATTCGCGGACATTCTTTGTAATACTGGCATGACGGACGCATCTAGTTCCTTACTTTCATCTTTTACATTGGCAAACAATGGTTTGACCGTTTCCACAACACTGGCACCGCTGACCCAAATATTACGGCGCAGTAAACTTTTGAAACCAGCCTTTTCAAATTCGCGTTTTACATTGTCGTCAAAGGGATACACAAAGTGGCACTCGTCCAAATGAAAATCAATTGGAACTTGACAGTTGATTTCCGCCAGCTTGCGTGAAAGTTTTACCATGTCAACACTGTCGTTGACTTTCTTGTTGGCTTCGGCAGCAATCACAGCTTCAACCGAACCATACTTTTGCACCAACGCCAAAGCCGTCTTTTCACCCACGCCAGCAGCACCGGGGATATTATCGCTCTTATCCCCCATTAACGATTTAACGTCGATTAACTGGCGCGGAGTTAAACCAAATTCTTGTTTGATACGTTCCACCGTCCAAACGTCAAGATTTGTAACACCAGTTTTGGTCAAGTGTAATTCAACATTGGGTGCCACCAACTGTAAACCATCACGGTCAGCAGTTAAGTTAATGACAGTCACATCTGAGGACGCTTGGCGCGCAATGGTACCAATAATATCGTCCGCTTCGTAACCGGCGCATTGATAGATTTTAATTTGCATGGTTTGCAAGATACTTTTCAGTTGGTCAAACTGCACCGCCAAATCATCCGGCATTTTATGGCGATTGGCTTTGTACCCTTTGAACATTTGGTGACGGAAAGTCGGCTGACGCATATCAAACGCCACGCAAACATATTGAACTTTCAAATCGGTTGCGGCTTTAATAAACATATTCAAAAAGCCATAAACCGCATTAGTTGGCATACCACCAAAACTCAGCTCACCAATCTCACCACGACCACCGAAAGCGTAATACGCACGGTTTAACAAACTATTACCATCAATGACTAAAAATTTATCCACGGTTTAATTATAACATATTTACGCAACTTCCACATCTTTATTTCGCAAGCGTAAAATTACCGCAGAAACCACACCTACCAAGACTTGGAATAACAGGTCACTTAATGCCTTGACGCCGATGACGAATTGACCGTCAATCATGGAAAAAATCAAGAAGGTCAAAACCATGTACAGCAAACCAACCACGGCACCATACAACCAACCCTTACTTTTCGCAGGTTTAATCGCGATGGCAACCGCCACAAAGATACAGACTACCTTGACCACCTGCATCACCGGCGTAATGACCTGATTACTCATACCCGTTAATTGTACCAACAATGCAAAACCCAAAATAAAAAGGAGCGTAACGACAACTGCGCACAACACTCCTTTACTTATACTTTTAACCATGCCCATCTATATGGCAACAATGGTTGAATTATTCTACCGAGCAGAATTTTTTGTTATTAGCTTTACGGCTAAATTTAACGGTACCAGCTTTCAAAGCATACAAAGTATGGTCGTGACCACAACCTACATTGTCGCCCGGCTTAACATCAGTACCACGTTGACGCACGATAATTGCGCCTGCCTTAGCCACTTGGCCATCAGCAATCTTAACGCCTAAACGCTTTGAATTACTATCTCTTCCATTTGCGGTTGAACCGCCACCTTTATGATGAGCCATGCTTAGTTATTCCCTCCGATTTTGATTTTTGTATAAAGTTGACGATGTCCGTATTTTTTACGTACATTGTTTTTTGGTTTGTATTTGAAACCGTTAATCTTGTCACCTTTTCCGTGTTCCACGATGGTGGCTGTTACTTTACCCGGCTTGGTATCAACTTTGCCATTGTCATAGGTCATCACGGTCGGCACAGTGACTTTGTCACCGATATTGCCGTCAATCTTTTCCACGACGACTTCGTCGCCCGGTTGAACGTGATATTGTTTACCACCTTGCATAATGATTGCGTTCATAACGACTATGATAAAATAATTTTACACTTTTGTCAACACATTAAATTGCATCTTCATCCGCCAACATGAAGGCCTTCATCCCGCGCAAAACTTTTTGTTCAATCCGACTAACTTGCACTTGGGACAGATTCAACTGGCGCGCGACTTCGCTTTGTGTCGCGTTACGGTAATAGCGTAATAAAATCACTTGGCGTTCCCGAATTGGTAATCGCGCCAACATGTTTTTAATCATTAAATGGTCCAAGTACGCACTGTCATCGCTGGCGACAATTTTGTCCGCTAAGCACAGCGCCTCGTCATTGTCATCATTCGGATTGCCCGCATACAACGGCAACGGCAGATGCGAGGCCTCCATTGCAAATATGACCTCTTCTTTGGTCACACCAAATTCAGAAGCAATTTCCTCCACGGTTGGTGGCTCCGTTGCGCCGCTTTTTAATAACAAATACTTTTTAATTTTCACATACAAAGTCTTGACCGAGCGACTGACTTTAACCGCCCCGTCATCGCGCAAGAAGCGTTTAATCTCCCCGATAATTAACGGCGTGGCGTAGGTAGTAAACTTAACTTGATACTTGGGGTCAAACTTGTTAATCGCCTTTACAAACCCCAAACAACCTAATTGGAATAAATCGTCGTACTCCACGCCCTTACCTAAATAACGCCGTAACAATGACTTAATCAAAGGTTGGTTTTGTTGCACTAAGGTATTCTTAGCTTGCTCATCGCCGTTTTTAGCACGCAACACTAAATCAATAACATTATCTTGTTGCATAGGGACTTATTCCCCACTGACTTGTTTATTTTCCTTTGTAAAGACTTTTTGCATGGTTACCACTGTTCCGCCTCCGACCTGATTATTGACCGAAATGGTATCCATAAAACTTTGCATGACGGTAAAGCCCATTCCGCTACGTTCGTTATCCGGCTCGGTAGTATAGAACGGTTCCATCGCTTGCGGAATATCGGGGATTCCAACGCCATGGTCGCTGATTTTAACTTCTAACTTATCAGCATACAGTTGGCATTCGATGGTTATCATATCGTCATTACTTTGTCGTTTTTGGTAAGCGTGAACCACACAGTTAGTGACGGCTTCACTGATCGCAGTTTTAATATCGCTGATTTCGTCAATCGTTGGATTAAGTCCCACACAAAACGCCGCTACCACAGCACGCGCAAAAGATTCGTTTTCGCTTTTAGCAGGAATTTGCATTGACATCGTGTTAATCACTTCATTCATAAGATTGCCCCTTTTATTTTTGGCATGATTTTATATAAGCCAGTCATTTGAAAAATTCGTTCAGCTTGTACCGAAGGATTAGCGATATAAATTGGTATCCTGCGGTCCTTCATCTTTTTATAACGGCCCAGTAACACACCAATACCGGTTGAATCCATAAAAGAAAGTTTGGCTAAGTCGATAACGATTTGCTTAGCCCGTGCGTTCAACATGGTTTGTTCCAAAGTAAGACGCGTGTATTCCGCCGTCTTTTCATCTAACTCACCATCCAGCGCAATGTACAACACGTTTTGATGTGTCCGTGTTAAAACATTCATAATGCCTCCTTCATGCTTCTCAGCATAACGGGAAGACTATGTCGCATTTTGTCGAATTTTATTTTTTAATTAAGAAAAATGTCGTAAGCGCGGTGACCAAAATAAAGCCCACGCCGACACAAAGATCAACTAACAAACAATCAAGCAAGTAACGACTCCATAATTTGTACTGCATTGGTCGCGGCACCTTTGCGCAAATTATCACTGACCGTCCACAGGTTCAAAGTGTTGGGTTGTGACGCATCTAAGCGTACACGTCCAACGTAAACTTCATCATGCCCCGACACTTGGGTTGGTACGGCGTAATCATCACAATAAACTACGCCCGCCGCTTGGGACAAAATAGTTTTAACACGGGCTAAGTCCGGCTGTTGTGCAAACTCAACGTTAATGGCAACACAATGACAATTAGCCACCGGAACTCTTGCTGCGGTTGCCGAAATTGCAATCTCAGCGCGCCCCAAAATCTTACGCGTTTCGTTAATCATTTTATTTTCTTCCTTAGTGTTACCATCTGGCATGCGCACATCAATGTCAGGTAAAACATTGTTAGTGATGGGATGTTTGAAGTGCGGATTTTTGCCCGCACCGCTGATGGCTTGATAGGTGGCATACACAATGCGTTTAATGTGATAAACACGGTCCAAAGGTGCCAAGGCAACGACTGCGCCAATCGTTGAGCAATTTGGATTGGCAATCAGTTTGTACTGTTGAATACTGAACAGGTTAATTTCAGGCACCACCAATGGTACATCAGGCTGCATCCGGTAATAACTGCTGTTATCAATCACTGTGGTTCCCGTGGCAACAAAGCGTGGCGCCCATTCGCGGGCGACTTCGGCTCCCGCTGCAAACAAAGCAAAGTCGGCTTTGATTTCTGCAACGCGTTCCGGAGTTAAAACCTCAACGATATATTCCTCACCGTTCATGGTAATTTTTTCACCGGCATGATTAGCACTGGCAAACAAGAAATACTCGCCGTTAATGTGGCGCTCCTGTAAAACTTTCAACATCATTTGTCCCACCAATCCGGTCACACCAACTACGGCAATTTTAGTTGTTTTCATAGTATTTATATATTAAAATTATTTTGATTTTGTGATGGGGGAAATATGCTCTTTAATTACGAACTAAAAAAAATTTGGCGCCGTGTTTCACCAATGCTGGTGGCGATTGTTTTGGGCGCAACCGCTTTGGCAACTTTAATTCTCACTGCGATTTTCTTTAACAAAACGCCGGCAGAAAAAACCAATGTTACAGACGATTACGCCGCTTTGGAAACTAAAATTCAAAATTGGGACACAAGTATCGACCACGCAGAATTTGTTAACGCCTTTAATACTTTTTACAGTGACTACCGAGCATTAAACAAGAGCACACTTTACGAAAATTCCGACGAGGTTATCAACAAGTACAATGCTGCTAAAACTTCCTTTAATCAGTTTTACATTGGATACTATCAAACTTACATTCAACGCGACCACCAAGATATCAATGCATACTTGCTCATCCGTAGCGAGTACATTGATATTTTTGAGGACATTTTGCAACAGCTGGATAAATTCTTTGATTATAATAATCCCAGCGGGGACATGATTATTGCTGGCTTGCGTACAACCAATCCACAATGGGAAGACGCCAGCTTACAAGACGTCTTGTATAACTTATTTACCGTCCAAGAAATTTCCGCCGACGATTTAACCGCGTTAAAACAGTTCTTTATTGACTATCCCGCTAATCAGCAAGGTTATGACTATACCGACGCTTACGATTACATTTTGAACCGTTACTGGTTAGCCGTGGCTAACGGTACCGAGGTGCAAGGTAATTTGTCCGACTACAAGGGCTTTGAAGATTATCGCAATATGGAAGCCTCTACGCGTGCTTGTGATTTGGCAGCTTACCGTTTAGCAAACCCGAACGAAGATTTTGCCGACCCGTATACGTTTGGCAACATCTTCAATAATTCTCGCCAAGTTAGTTTGTTTGACTTCATTTTTACCAATATGGAAATGGCCATGTTACCGTTGACATTCTTAGTGATGATTTGGGCAGCTTGTGCCTTCTTTACCGACCATTACCAAAACACTTTGATTACCCCAATCGCGGCGGGTAAAAAACGTTCCACCATTATTTTAACCAAGACCGCCGTAGTCTTGATGCTAATGGCGGCAACCATCGTAGTCATGGCGGGCATCTATGCTATCAGCGGTTTGTTATTCTTCCACGCCTATGTCAGTCCAGATATCTTATTCCTTTTCAATGGCACCAAGGTTGCGACCATGTCGTCCATTAACTATTTTGCACTTTACTTCCTTAATCTGGTTTTCAAGTTATTGCCTTTGATTGCTGTCTGCGGTTTGTTCTCCTTTGTCAAAAACAAACCGTTCGTGATTGTCGGTTTTACCACTTTAATTTGCGTCATAGTCGTCTTGCTGAATGCACTGCTGGGACAATTCAGTTTCTATCAATATGTGCCACTGATGGGCTTGGACCCGTTACGTTACTTTGGCGCGCAAATGTTGTTTGCTCCAATGCCGGAAAATTACAATCTGCTTTACACAGTCCCGACCATGGTTGGAATTACTGTCGTTTTGTATTGGGCTTTAATTCACATCTTCCGCCGTCATGATTTCTAATTGCCAAAGCCAATTAACGCACATTATAATGAACGCATGGAAAACACGATTGCGGTTTATACTGATGGCGCATGCAGTGGAAACCCAGGTCCGGGTGGCTGGGGTTCGGTTTTAATTTACCAAGGCCGGGAAAAAGAATTGTCTGGCTTTGAACCCAGCACGACCAACAACCGCATGGAATTAACCGCCGTGATTAACGGCTTATCCGCAATCAAAACTACGACAGTGCCGGTTACCGTTTATACCGACAGTAAATACATTGTGGATGCTATCAATCAACACTGGTTGGATAACTGGCAACTGAAAGGTTGGCGCAACGCCGCTAAACAGCCCGTCGCTAACCGTGATTTATGGGAGCAAGTGATCGCACTGAACAAAAAATTCAAACCCACCTATGTTTGGGTCAAAGGACACAGCACCAACGCATACAATAACCGTTGTGACGCCATGGCGGTCCAAGCTATTCAAGACCACAAAGCTTAATCAATTTTATTATTCTTTTCCCAGACGCCTTCTTCACGGGTGCCATCAGCATAAATGTAAATACCCTTACCATTCTTTTGGTTGTTTTTCCATTCGCCGATAAATTGTTCGCCATTCGCAAACACCTGACGACCGCGACCATGGCGTTGATCTTGCAACCAGCCACCTTCGTAACCATTGCCATCGCCGAAATTTAACACGCCCTGACCTTCGCGTTTGCCGTTAACCCAGTCGCCCGCATAACGACCACCCTCGGCATAAACTAACAGTCCTTTGCCGTGTTGGTGTCCGTTTTGGAAGTCGCCCTGATATATGTTGCCGTTGTGATAACGGTAAACACCTTTGCCATTAAATTGATTATTTTTTACTTCGCCTTCATATTGGTCTTTGTTCGTGAAACGGTAAACAACCTTGCCTTGTAATTGGTCATCAACCCAAGTTCCCATCATAACGTCGCCGTTGGTAAAATAATAAATGCCACGACCATGGCGATGGTCAGCATGGAACTGTCCTTCGTAACGCGCCCCGCTTTTGTAGGTGTACGCGCCAATACCTTCCTTTTTGTTGTCAGCGACTTGACCGTTGTAAGTATCGCCGTTGGGATAGTTAATAACCTTTTCCACTGTCAACCTCCCCCTCGTCAGTATAAGGACTGGTACCGCGTAATGGCAACGGCGCAAGCGCGGTCAGTTCGCCACTTTCCTTGGAAACACTGTAATGGAAAATTGGCTTCGCATCGCCCGCCACAACTTCGGGTGTAATCGTAATTTTGGTTAAATTCTTTTCGGACGGAATATCAAACATAATACGGGTCATGAAGCGTTCGCAAATTGTACGCAGACCACGCGCGCCGGTTTGCAGCTTTTCGGCCAACTCGGCAATCTTGTCCAAACTGGCTTCGGTAAATTCAATTTCCACCTTTTCGACATCCAGCATTTTTTTGTATTGGGAAATCAAAGAGTTCTTAGGTTTAACCAATGCTTCTTTTAATGCTGCGCGGTTTAACGCCTCTAAAACGACCACTACGGGGAAACGACCACAGAATTCGGGAATCATACCGAAGGTGGCAAAATCTTCAGCTACGACCTGTTTTAAGACCTGAAAATCGTTCAATAAGATGGTATCGCGTTCACCAATACGACTGCGGACGATACCCGGCAAATCCACAAAAGCACCACCGCAAATAAACAAAATGTTATTGGTATCCATCTTGACAATTTTGCCTTGGTAAGGCACATCCACGATGGTCCCCTCAACAATCTTCAACATGATTTGTTGGATGCTTTCACCTTTCATGCGGTTGACGCCGGTGACCAATTTATCAATTTCATCCAAGAACACAATGCCCATTTCGGCAGCGTGCACATCGCCGTTGGTTTTATCCAACAGTTTGACCAGTATTTTGTTGATTTCTTCGCCGACATTATCCGATGCTACAATCGCGGTCGCATCCGCCACCACAAAGTTAGTATTCAAAATTTTGGCTAAGGTCGTAACTTGTAAAGTTTTACCCGAACCAGTCGGACCCAGCATCATCACGTTACTTTTCTTTACTTCGACGCCATCCGTTCTTCCCGCTTCGGCAAATTGTACGCGCTTGTAGTGGTTATAAACCGCCACCGCCAAAACGCGCTTAGCATCATCTTGCCCGATGACATATTCATCGAGTTGTTGCACAATTTCCGTCGGAGTGAAGAAATTTATCACAACCATATGATAGCCGAAAAAGCGCAAATTTCCAAATCAATTTTGCCCGGTGGTATTTACTTTGTCTGGTGCGGTATTGTATAATTTTAACGATGAAAACAATGGAAAAACGCACCGAACTTTTGTTGCGTCGATTGCAGCAAGTTTTTCATGACGGCTATCGACCGGCGCGCGGTACACAATCCTATAATGTAAAATTAAAAAATAAAGCTAAAGCGTACGCCATGGTTAATTGTTACGGACACGCCTGTTTTAATTTACAAAATGAACAACTTAATGATTATAAGTTTGAAAAATTCCCATTGTTTGGTAATTTCTCCGGTATGTTTTATGATACGCAATCACAAGCCACCGCGCGCATGTTGGACTTTATCCGCGCCACCGGTTTACATGTGGAAGAATGCGACCCAGACAAACCAATTGAAGAATTTAAATCTTGGAAAGTTGGTATCTATTTTGAAAAGCATGAATACAAACGCGATTTCCATCTTTTACTGGAAGAGCAACCCCACCTTTGGTCCAGTAAGATTGGTTTTGAACCGTGTCTGGAACATATCTATTGTAAAAAACCGCCGTATACCTATTTTAACATGGTCGACGATGATCCAGTCGTTTATGAATTTTATGGTGCCTATAAAATTACCAATCCAAACGCTGACGCGAATAATCGTTATTTGAAAAATTTCAAGTTTAGTACCAAAGGTTTGAAAGAATTGCCAAAGTATCGACATTGTGTGATTGAAGATGCGCGCGAAAACACCTATGAAAAGATGTTAGAAGATTTGTGTGCCGCCCGCGGTTTAATATAACTTCACTCTTCATTCTTCATTCTTCACTAATCTTTCTGCCACATTTTCATGTTGGCGTCAATTTTGTCTGCCACTAATGTGTCAGATGTCTTGCTTCGTTGCACTCCGCAATCCATCAGGCCCCACCCCGTGCCAACTCTTCCCATCCTCACTCACGCTATATACCCAGCCGACCCTTATCCCACAGTCGTAGTTGGTTATCCTGTCGTTTGGT
>JAHAXB010000017.1 GCA_018384735.1 Eubacteriales bacterium
AAATAAGGCTTATCAAGGCAATGCAAGAACGGCTTAATCGCGAAAGTCGTTCCGATTTGTTGCGCTTTACCCTTGCCACCTTGCCGACATTCCGCCCGGCTGATTTCCCCCGCCGATATTATCACGTCTTATCCAAGTTTGCGGGTGGTGACGTGAAAAAGTTGATGGTGTTCATGCCGCCGCAGCATGGAAAATCCGAGGGTTCAACCCGCCGTTTACCCGCGTACCTGTTAGGGCGCAACCCGGACTTGCGCTTGGCGGTCGTTTCCTATTCGGCAACCAAGGCGAAGAAGTTTAACCGCGAAATCCAACGTGTGATTGACGAGCCGGAATATCACGCCATATTCCCGGAAACAACGCTTGGTCAATCCAGCTTTGCCGATGATTCCGGGCGTGGTTACATCCGTACAACGGAAGAATGCGAGATTGTGAACCATGTTGGCGGATTCAAGACGGTGGGCGTTGGTGGTGCATTGACAGGTGAACCTGTGGACATCCTAATCATGGATGACATTTACAAGGACGCGAAAACTGCATGGTCGCCCATTGTCCGTGATAACATATCCGATTGGTACGATACAGTTGCCGAAACACGTTTGCACAACGATTCCCAACAATTGATTGTGTTTACACGATGGCATGAAGATGATTTGGCGGGTTCATTATTGCGCCAACAGGGCGTTTATGATGCCGAAAGCAACCCAAATGGATGGGTTGTTGTGGTGTATCAAGCCATCAAAGAGGGTGCGCCAACCAAGTACGACACACGCCAAGAGGGTGAACCATTGTGGGCGGAACGGCATAGCCTTGAAAAGTTGCAAAACATCCGAAGCAGAAATCCGCAAGTGTTTGAATCGCTTTATCAACAAGACCCACAACCCCGTGAGGGCTTGATGTATGAAGCCGGATTCGTGGAATACCTTATCCGTCCGGCAACGGCATACGTCAAACGCCGTTGTTATGTGGACACCGCCGACACGGGCGCGGACTACCTTTGCGGCATTGTGTACGATGAAACGGAAGTGGGCAATTACATCGTTGATGTGCTTTACACAACGCGCCCGGTGGAATACACGCAAACTGCCCTTGCCAAAATGCTTTGCAAACATGGTGTGGCGGATTGCATCGTGGAAGCGAACAACGGCGGACGCATATTCAAGAACAACGTGGAACGGGAATGCCGATTGATGGGAAACGGGAAAACCAAGTTCACGGCGTTCCACCAAACCGAAAACAAGGAAACGCGCATTTACGCCAATTCGGCGATGGTGCAAAACCTTACATTCATGCCCCAAGGATGGAAACACCTTTTCCCGGATTTCGCCAAGGCGATATGTGGCTATCTTAAAGCCGGGCA
>JAHAXB010000030.1 GCA_018384735.1 Eubacteriales bacterium
TCGGTTCTCGGCTTTGCTTTGACCCGCAAATCGAAGCGGCGTAGCCGCCCCAAATCGACCCCACAACCCGAATGATGGGGTTGGGATGTGAAACAATAAATAAAATCGGTTGTCCGATGTCGTGGTGTTTTGTTCAGCGGTAATGCGAATAATGTTGCGAATGCGGGGTTCGTGTATGCGAATACGAATAACACGCCCACGAATGCGAATGCGAATATCGGTTCTCAGCGTTGCTTGTAAAAGGAATTGCTAATCGGAAACCATGCCAATCATCCCATCCGGGGATGGTGAACCGGGAAAGGAAGCCCGGCGGCAAAAAATAGAATATGTTGAACGGTTTTGGTAGGGCGCAAGCCCGAAGAATCCAAATATTCAAGCAAAGGACATGAAAAGAATAGGAAACCTTTTTGAAAAAGTCATTGCGATTGACAACTTGAAACTTGCGGACGAAAAAGCCCGCAAGGGGAAGTTGCATTCGTATGGCGTGCAGATGCACGACAAGAACAGGGAAGCCAACATTCTTGCTTTGCATGAATCATTGAAAAATGGAACGTTTCACACATCCCAATATCATGTGTTTACAATTTATGAACCCAAAGAACGTGAAATCTATCAATTGCCATATTATCCCGACCGGATATTGCATCATGCGGTGATGAATATTCTTGAACCAATATGGGTATCCGTTTTCACGCGCGACACCTATTCTTGCATCAAGAACCGGGGCATCCACGCTTGCGCGATGTCGGTAAAAAAGGCATTGCGAAAAGACCCCGCCGGGACAAAATATTGCTTGAAGATTGACGTTCGGAAGTTTTACCCGTCAATCAACCACGAATTGTTGAAAGGTGTGGTAAGGCGGAAAATAAAAGATTGTCGCCTTTTGGCGTTGCTTGATGAAATCATTGATTCAAACACCAACACGGACATTCCGATTCGGAATTTCGTAAACGACCCCATCACCGGGGAATTGGTGGTAACATCATTGAACGGCGTGCCAATCGGCAACTATCTTTCCCAATACTTTGCCAATTTATTCTTGGCATACTTTGACCATTGGATAAAGGAAGCAAAGCGCG
>JAHAXB010000037.1 GCA_018384735.1 Eubacteriales bacterium
GCTTCTTTCGTTTGGTATGTACACGGATTTTCTTGTTTTTGGACACAAAAAACGCCCGAAATTGTTAAAATTCGGACGTTTCGTGTACATTTTCGTGTACGTTTTGCGTAAAACCTTGATTTTCAAGGTTTATTGCGGAGAGAGAGGCACTAAGACCCGCAATCCTTTCTGATGTCAGAAAATGCCAAAAACCTAACGCACAGGGTTTTCCGTTTTTATTATGGTGTTTTATAGTGTCACACAATATCATTTTACCCCTTTTAATTCGTGTACATTTTCGTGTACGCCTTTTTTCTTTACTTATTTTCGTGTACACCGGACTTTATAACTTGTTGAAGCGTTCCATCGCTTTTGCTTTCAATTCGTCAACGATTGCCATATAAGGTTTCATCGCTTTCATATCTGAATGCCCCGTCCATTTCATAATCACTTCGGATGGGATGCCAAGTTGTAACGCCGTGACTACAAAAGTACGCCGACCGCAATGTGTTGTAAGCAACGCCCACTTGGGAAATACTTGTTCGTGTCGTTCGTGTCCTTGAAAGTACACGATTCGTGTCGGTTCGTCAATTCCGCAAACTTGCCCCATAACTTTCAATTGTGCGTTCATTTTGACGTTGGAGATTACAGGCAACGCCAAATCGCCTTTGATGTTGTCATTCTTGTATTTGTCAAGAATGGCTTGTGCATGGTCGTTGAGTTCGATGCGCAATCCGTCATGCGTCTTTTGTGTGACCACATCAAAGAACCCATCCTTGATGTCGGTGCGTTTCAGCTTTGCAACGTCCGAATAACGCAACCCGGTGAAGCAGCAGAACAAGAACACATCGCGCACACGCGCAAGGCTTTGTTGTGTCGCGGCAAATTCCCATGATTCAAGGCGTGATATTTCGTCACGGGTTAAATATATGATTTCCTTGTTCCCGTCAACGCCTTTCATCTTTGGTTTGAATGTTTCATGCAAGTTGCCTTGATAATATCCTTTTTGATGCGCCCAGCGCAAAAACCACCGGAAGAACGCAAGGTTCTTTGC
>JAHAXB010000038.1 GCA_018384735.1 Eubacteriales bacterium
ATGAAGATGTGTGACGAGTATTGCACACCGCACTATTCCTTGAACGACATTGTGGAGACCTACGAAGTGTACCAAGTGACAAACTCATTAGGAAACTTTAAAACAGTAAGAAGAATATGAAAAAGTACATTATCAAAAATGCGGATGGAAGCGAGCAAAGCGAAATGCAAGCCATCCATGAATCACGCAAAGAAGCCGGGGAAACCTTGATGGACTACATTTGCGAGCACAACGAAGATTTGGATATTGACGATGACGATTATTTGTCGCCGTTTGATTTTGTCCTTGAAGAAGTTGAATGCACGGAAGTGAACGAAGTAGTCACGGACTTTGATAGCGCGAGAAAAGCCCTTGGTGGCAAGCCGAACGCGGACTTTACCGTTGCAAAGAAGATTCTTTCCGGAAACGTTGTCCAACTTGAAGATGTCGCAAGACTTGTGACCGACATCAACCTCAAGCACATTGAAGCGTTGATTGCCTTAAACAAGTTGTTCACCATCGCACAGGCATGGAACAAGGAAGATGGCTTTGTACCCGATTTCTCGGATTGTGAACAAGACAAGTGGTTTCCTTGGTTCGTGTATGACAAGGATGCTGCGTGGTTCTTGTTTGCGGATGCGGGTAACTCGCCTACGTATGCGAATGCGTATCTCGGTTCTCGGCTTTGCTTCAAATCGTCCACGCGCGCCGCGCAATTCGGCAAGCAATTCGCCGACCTTTACAACAAGGTTTTCTTGTAATGTGTTTCACTATAAAACAAAGTAGCAATGAACAACAAGACAATGGGCAAGGATATTGCCAACCCAATCCAGCGTGAACAGTTCATCAAGGACAACGCGGATGCGTGCGAGAACAAGGGTTACATGAAAGCGTACACCCCGGAAGAACTGCAAGGACACAAAGAGAAACTTGCGAACGTTTCCATTGAGATTTCCGAAATCGAAAACGAAATCAAGGAAATCAAAAAGGAGTACGCCGAACGCTTGAAGTCTTTGAAAGAGGCACGCGAAAACATGGTTTCCAACATCAAGGCGAAAGCAGAATATGTGAACGAAGTTTGTTATCGTTTCACCGACCGCGATGCCAAGATGACGGAGTATTACAACCGCGATGGCGACCTTGTGGAAATGCGCCCGGCAACCGCCGAAGAGTTGCAGCCAACACTATTTATGAACGCACAATATATGAACACCGCCGCCGTAAGGATGGCACAAACGATTAAAAAATGAACAACGAGAAAATGAACATCAATCTTGCACCGGGAATCAATGAACTCAACATCCGCGAGGGTGCAGCACCAAAGGTT
>JAHAXB010000041.1 GCA_018384735.1 Eubacteriales bacterium
ACCGACAAGCAATTGTCGGATTCCGAAAACGTCAAAGTATTGTCGCCATCCGTTTCCGGACATACACCCAACGCCCATTTGCCGGGAAACACGCGGTTTGCGTTACTTATCAACACCTCCATGAACCTTTTCAAGTCACCCGTCAAGGAATCGCCTTGGATGTCTTGTAATTGGTTGTTCGTGGTGTTGATGTTCACGTCATACGTCACGCGCATAAGGTCGTATTGGATGCCCTCAAACTCCAAATCATATTGGTATTCTTGCATTCCTGTTTTGCTGACCTTTGGCAAGCGGTTCAAACGATAGTCACGCCCGAACACGGTTATCACGTCCCCAATCCCGTATGATTGCGGGAATGGGGAAACAACCGTGATGGCAATTGTATCTTCTGCATTCAATGCCCAAGTCTGCTTTGCGGCGGTGATGGCGGTCGCCGTTGCCCTTGATTCCATAGGCACACGGCTTCCATTCGGTTTTGTGATAATTATATTCGCTCCCATACGATAATGGCGTTTGTGGTGAATGATGTGATTTCATCAATGCAACCCGTGACAACGGGGAAATAATCGCCGTTTTCGGTGTATTCGTGTTGTACTGACACATCCTTGCCCGCGATGTCATAATCAACATTGCCATCGCCCCAATATATGTTCACATACTTGGTTGATGTCAAGGTGATTTCGCAAGTCTTTGTCGCTTTGCTTACACGGATATGCTTCAACACCTTTTTGACGGGTTCGGGTTCGCGCAACTTCAACTTGAACGTGCCGACCATCAACGAATCGTTCCAAGTCTTTGAAACCTCGATTTCATCCTTGATGTAAACTTCGTAAATCAAAGGTTTCACGGGATGCACGTCAACGACAAGGCGATTCGTTCCTTTTTTGTCGAATAGATGCGCAAAGTCGTTCACGCGCTTGATGAAATCAATCTTGGATTCTGCCTTGACAAAGCAAGACAACGTGATGTCGCGCGCTTCAATGAACTTGTGCATCAAATCCACGCTTTCGCCGTGATAGTTGTCCCAATTGACCGTCAACGGGTCTTTCAGCTTCGGACGCGACAACAAGCCATCGGATGCCGACACATAGATTCCGTAATCCTTGAAATCGTGTCCGTCAATGGTGTATGCCTGTTGTTTGGCGGATGATATTTCCGAAATCAAGTCTTGTTGCGACAATGCAAGATTGTACATCTTGACATCATCCAGCAAGCCAAAGCCATAATCGCCGCCATAATGGTCTTGGTTAAGCGATACGCCTTGCAACGTGCCGCCGTTCGTCACCTCCTTAATCAAGGATGAATTGACATAAAAGCGATATTTCACGCCATGTTTTACCAACGCAAGCGAAAACCAAGTTCCGGATTTCGCTTCGATGGGAACTTCAACGTAATTGTCAAGCCCGGCGAAAGCAAGCATCCAAATCAATTGTGTTGGCGTGCCAACCTCGCATTCCGCACCATTCACCCTCATCAACATCGAAAAGTCAACGGAAAGTGTGGGCAATATGCTTTTGTCAACCTCGCAAGTATCATCGCCGGAAAAGGAAATGGCGTTGCCGTTTTTCCCTTGAACGAAATGCGCACCGGACACAACGCCATCGGCGCGGTTCGATGAATAGTCATAAGCTACAAGCGCGCCATCGCTTTCATCGAATGGCATTTGAAAGATAATATTTTTGTTGTCCATAATGGTTCAATTTACTTGTTTGACTTCTCCCGGATTTTCACCACGGCATCGCCCGTGGCTTTTTGTATCACTTTCCCGCCGTGATGGTTCACGCAAACTTTCGCCCGGTCGCTTGCGATGACATTCACAACGGCGTTGTCGTACACGTCAACCATGACAAAGGCATTGTCCTTTGCAACGATATTCAACGCGGAATCATGCTTTGCCCACACTTCCGAAACTGAATATCCGGTTGCCGTGACTTTGCCGTTTGTCGTTCCAAGCGCAATACACTTGGATTGGTCTTGCAATGCAATTGCATCATCAAGGAACACGCCGTGTTTCTCCATTACGCCCTTGAAATTCTCACGGATGAAATCGTTTGATGGGTAATCGTGTTCAAGGCAAAAATCAATGCCGCGAATGTACATATCCACCAACGCATCCTTGTCATCAAGGCTTTTCAACTCGTTCAACCAAGGCGTGCAAATGCCGTTCGCCTGTGCTGCCTTGGCAAGATGTTTTGTTACTTTGTTGCTCATTGTTATTTCTTTTTTGAGTTTATGACAAACCTTGCGAACGCAATGCGTTTCCGCCTTGGTTGGATTCCATTATTGTGATGATGCGTTCAATTCGCGACAAATACTTGTTATATGCCGTATTGATTGCAATCGTGTTCAATACTTGCAGCGATTGGCGCAAGACTTCGTTTGTGTCAAGCTGATTGATGCGGATGGCGTTCATCTGCCCGGCAAGGATATTCGCGGATTCCTCGCTTATTCCCTTAGCCGCCCCGGTCAACGATTCATCGGTATCATCCAAGCCCATGTCCTTGAATATTTCTTCGTATTGCTTCAAGGCTGGGTTGAAATAGCTTGATGCCGCACCGACCGCGCTTTTGAATCGGTCAATCTCCGCA
>JAHAXB010000063.1 GCA_018384735.1 Eubacteriales bacterium
GCCTGATGGATTGCGGAGTGCAACGAAGCAAGACATCTGACACATTAGTGGCAGACAAAATTGACGCCAACATGAAAATGTGGCAGATAGAAAAGAGTGAATAGTGAAGAATGAAGAGTGAAAAGTGAATAGTGAAGAGTGATGTGGTTATAATTGCATTATTAAAAGGGGAAAGATGATGAATCCATTGGAAATTAAAACTAAACCGCTAAATGAATATTTTATGTCATTTCAAACTATGTATCCGCGACCTTACAATAAAAAAACGACCAATCCTTACACCAAAACACGCGTCATTTTAATGAATGGCACCGAATACGAAAGTGTGTGGTTTTTACATCAATTCGCGCGCCATTGTAATGTGCAAGAAATCAAAGACGCTTTAGCTGTGGTGCGGCGTCAAGAACAACAGCAACAAAAAATGATTGCTTGTTTGAAACCGTTAAATGAAAGCATTTTGGAAACAACAATTGCTTACGAACAATTGGCGATCGATTTAACCGCAACTTTGGCGCAAAATGATACCGACCAAAATAACATTGACGCGTTGAATTTTGCTTTGTTGGAAGACTTCGACCATCTTTACCGTTTTAGTAATTTAATGTTATTAGATATGCCGAACGCGGACCCGGCGCAATTGGTGGGCAAATTTACCGAAATTATCCCGGGGCGACCAACTTTGGCGCACCACCGTTATCCCAAGGATGATTTGCGTAAACCGATGAATGCTAACAAGAGCGACCTTTATTCAAAGTTAGTCGCGGGAATCATTACGGCCGCGGAACAGCAGACCATGAATTACTACATGAACATTGCGCAATGGTACAAAAATGATTTGGGACGACAGTTATATGCGGAGATTGGCATGGTGGAGGAACAACATGTCACACAATATGAAAGCTTGAAAGACCCGAATTGCACTTGGTTAGAACAATGGGTGTTGCACGAATACACGGAGGCGTACTTATATTACAGCATGGCGACGCAAGAAGAGGTGCCATACATTAAACAAATTTGGGAACAGTTTTTTGAAATGGAATGTGCGCACTTGCAATTGGCTTGTTTGTTTTTGGAAAAATACGAGAACACACAACCAAGCAAAGTAATTGGACAAGGCGAATTCCCGCGCTTATTGCAATTAGGCACAAATAAAGCATATGTTCGGGAAGTGCTAGCCCGCACGGTGATGTTGACCAGTCATCGTCAGCAATACCTTGATGTTTTGAATTTACCGGCCAATGCGGATTTCTTCCAATATCAAAACGCCGTAGTGCCGGACGAGACCGTGGTTGCCAGTCACGTAGTCATCGCGGAAACAATTAAAAAGTTAGGGCAGGATTACCGCTATCAGGATAAACCGCATCCGATTAAGGAATTACAAAACCGCAAAAAAGACAATACCAAAATTGGGCGCAGTCGTGTTTGACGGTAAATTTAATTGGTGTTAAAATTAAAGCATGGCAAAAAGAAACAAAAGCAAAATGACCAATTTGATTTTAATCATTGCCGCAATCGCGCTGGCGGTATTATCATTGGTCGGATTAGGTTGTAAATTTATCAACCAAAAAACTACCATTGCGGGATATAGTGCGACCGCAGAATGGAATTTGCAAGACTGGTTTACAAATATTAAAGACTTAAAAAGTCTTGGCGATGATGTTACTAATTGGGAAATTGCGCGCATTTGTTTGTTCGTTTTAATTGGCGCCTTGGTGGTTACTTTGGCGGTAACTTTAATCGCGAAATTACTTTGCAAAAAGAGCGCGATTTTGCGTTGGGTAAGTTTGGGCTTGTCAATTGCCACGATGGCATGTGCGGTTACCTTTATGGTTTTAACCTTAGTTGGTTGTCATGGTTTATCTTATGAAGTGCAATTGTTGGCAACTAAAGTTGAATACATTGCCAATGTAGGTTTCTATCTATTTAGTATCGGCGCGTTCTTGTCATCTGTTTTAACCGCGGTCGTGGCGGTGCGTAAATAAAAAACTGTTGCAATTTTACCGAGTATATGCTAAACTAAAGAAGTGGGCCAAGCAGGTCCATTTTTTTGACCCAAAGGAGCGGTAAATGGAAAACAAATTTCAAACATTATGCCAAGACGTAATTACCAAGGCGGGTTACAACTTGCTGAAAGTAACTTGGAAAAATCGCGAATTGTGTTTCTATATCGACAAGGAGGGTGGTATTAACCACAACGACTGCGAAACCGTAACCAGGTTAATTGATCCCATCGTCGAAGCGAACGACAGTGATTTGGGCGACAATTACAGTTTGTCGGTCAGCAGTGTCGGTATCGACGGCAAAGATTGGGAATAATAAAAGGAGATTGAAATGACATCAAAAGATTTTTTCGTTGCCTTAAACATGATGGCCACTGAACGTGGTATGGAAATTAGCGAAATCATTAAGGATTTGGAAGAGGCCTTGTCTGTAGCTTTCCGTAAAGCACACGGGGAAGCGATGAACGCGCGTGTAGCTTTGAATCCGGAACGTAACACGATTCGTGTTTACAGTTACAAAACAGTTGTCGCCGATGAAGATGAAAAGTTGGACAGTAACGAAGAAGGTTTTGTTCCGTTCGATTATGATAAATTCATCACTTTGTCCGAAGCGCGCGAAATTAAAAAGACGGCTAAGGTCGGTGATGTTTTGGAACAAGAAGAAAACCCCAAGGACTTCGGCCGTGTCGCAGCTGTGGCGGTAAAACAAGTTTTGAACCAAAAAATTAAAGAACGCAGTCGTAATGCGGCTTTGCAAGAAATGTCAACCCGTGAAGATAAAATTGTGACTGCGAAAGTCAACCGTTACGAAGGCGGTAAATACTACTTGGAAATCCCGGGTAGCACTTTGGAAGGCATTTTGGATGAACGCAACAACTTCCCAGGTCAAACCTTTAAGATTGGCGACTTTGTGAAAGTTTATGTTCCCAAGATTAAAGACGTCGGCTATACCAATGATATTTTCGTGACCCGTACCCGTCCGGAATTTGTTAAGGTTTTGTTTGAATTGGAAGTACCGGAAATCGAAAAGGGCGAAATCGAAATTAAAGCGGTGGCGCGTGAAGCGGGTTACCGTACCAAAATTGCGGTGGCTTCCATGATTGCTAACATTGACCCGATTGGTGCTTGTGTTGGTGCTAAGGGCGCCCGTATCAATGCGATTTTGGATGAAATCCGTCCAGAAAAAGTTGATATCATTCCATGGAGTGAAGACCCGTTGGAATTTATCGCTTCGGCTTTGTCCCCAGCTACTGTTTTGCGTGTAGAAGCGAACGAAGAAGAAAAACGCGCGCGTGTTGTAGTGCCGAATGACAAATTGTCCTTGGCAATTGGTAAAGCCGGCATGAACGTCCGCTTGGCGGCTAAATTGACCGGTTGGAAAATTGACGTCAAGAGCGAAGAAAAAGCTAACGCGGAAGACGCGGCTTACATTGAGGAATTTACCCTTGGCGAATAATTCGCACACTGTTGAACGCATTTGTTGCGTCTGTCGAAAATTGCAGCCGATTGACACGATGACCCGCGTGGTCCGTGTTGACGGCGCTTTTTTTGTGCAAGGAACAAAACGCTTAAACGGACGCGGGGCACATGTTTGTCCGGCTTGTTTGCAAAGTCCGAACCTGTCAAAAGCATTGTCGCGCAGTTTCAAAGCGCCCATGCCGGCGGCGTTGATTGACCAGTTAGTGCAAAAATGATATAAATTAGTTAGCATGAAAAAAGTTTTAATTTTGATGGCGGAACGTACTGGTACGGGGCATAAGTCGGCCGCCAACGCGATTGAACGTAACTTGGTTGCCCAAGGTTGTACGGTTAAACAATTAAACTGTTTTCCTTTGATGGGAAAGGTCGGCGTGAATATGGAAAACTGCTATATTCCGCTGACGACCAAGCATCCGTTTGTGTGGAAGATTTCGCACGGCTTTTCGCAGGTGTGTACTGATATAATGCACGGTTGGATTTACCACCATGTGAAAAAAAACTTGTTAAAGGAAATTAAAGCTTTTAATCCCGATGTGATTATTTCGGTACATTGCATGTTTACCAAGGCGGTTTCGCGCCTGCTATGCAAAAATCACTTGAACATTCCGTTCTTGGTCAACGTGATTGATTTGGTGAACCCACCTAAGGTTTGGCGTGATAAGCGCGCGCAAATGTCCTTGGTGCCGACCGAAAAAGTACGCGAACAATATTTGAAATTAGGTTTCAAGCCGGAACAGTTGATCGTGTCGGGCTTCCCAATTCGTGAAGACATTGTCCCGCCCAAGAGTCCCAAAACCGTGGGCGATAAGTTGCACATTCTGATGGTGAACCCGTCTATCAATTTGCGAAAAAATTTAGCTTATGTGCGCGAACTGTCCGGAATTGAAAATGCGGAAATTACTTTTGTGTGTGGTCGCGACGAACGCTTGTTCAAAGCGTTGACCCGTGCCAAAGAGCGCAACCCACAATTAAGTAAAGTTAATGTGCTGGGCTTTGTCCGTAATATGCCGGAATTGTTGCAGTGGGCGCAGGTCTTGTTGACCAAAGCCGGACCCAATATGTTATTGGAAGGCACGCGCAGTGGTACGGCGGTCATCGTCACCGGGCATATCCCTGGGCAAGAAGCCAAAAACTATCAATACATTACCGCCAACCGTTGTGGAGCACGCTGTGAAAATCCACGCAAGATTCGTGCTTTGGTGCAAAGTTGGTTGGACAATGATTTATTGCCGGAATATTTACAAAACGCCTTGCACGCGGGGGCTAATGACGGTGCCAAAGTGATTGCTGATTATATAGTTGGAATTTGCCACTGAATTGTGTATACTATATCCAACCACGGAAGGGTGTCAGAGTGGTCGAATGTACCTGTCTCGAAAACAGGTGTGCCGCAAGGTACCGCAGGTTCAAATCCTGTCCCTTCCGCCACAAGTGAATAATACGAACTATGACGGTTTGTTGAATCATATATTTTATAACCAAGACTATTTTGGAGTTGTTTTAGAAATTTGCAGAAAAAGGACTTAATTTAGAGTTCTTTTTTTTTGATTATATCTGTTAATACATGGATTTATGGTTAATGTTGTGGTTGAACAAAATTTGAACTTATTCTTGTGGAATAAGATTTTTGTATATGTTATAATATCCTGTTTTACAGGAGAAAAAATGTTTGAGGAAAAATTACATGAGTTATTAGAAAATGAACAACAAACATATGCCTTACTGGATTTATTAAATAATGAGATCTTTGAAAAAGAATTAATAAAGTTTACAGAAGATGCATTTAGGCAAACTGTAAATTTATCTTTTGTTCCAGAAGAAAGTAAGAAAAAAGTAATGTTGGGATTAACCTTTATTGCTTTGAAATATTATGATGGTGCGCTATGGCCTCATGTATGTAATAAATATAATTCGATTGCGTGTGATGATAAATTGCTTATATCTCAGATTCGAGATAATGTCCTTAATTTTTATACTAAAAAATACAATTGCGATAGGAAACAATATCAAATACCTGTTATTAATTCAATTGTGCCATTTCATTATGCACCTAGTTATATTGAATTCGTAAATGACATATATGTTAAAAATTTGGATTGTGATCTTGTCTCATATGATCTTAATGAAGAGATAAACAATGTTTTTTAAAGCTATCGGTAAAAATAAAAATTTATCTGATTTTGATGACACTTTTAAGTATAATTATGACAAAGAATCTAAAG
>JAHAXB010000040.1 GCA_018384735.1 Eubacteriales bacterium
TGATTCATGGCGGCAATACGCCCGCCGACACATTGGGATGCCTTTTGGTTGGTTTCAACACCATCAAGGGCGGTTTGACCCAATCGTTGCACGTGTTCAAACAGTTGTATGCCGAAATCGTTGCGGCAATGGACAACGGCGAAAAGGTAACAATTGAATTTGTGCCATGAAGTATGTTTGTAATTTCATTGCCGCGTTGGCGGCGTTGCTGATGATGTCGTGCGCCACATCAAAGAAGATGGCAAAGGACACCGAACAAATACGTGTTGATAGTGTCGCCGAAAAGGTTGCCCATGTGGAAGATGTCGCCAAGATGGTGGACATAACCCGGAACGAACGGGAACAAATCATCATCACCGAAATCACGTTCTTTTCGCCGGACACAACCGCCGGGACACCACCGCCCGAAATCACCATTGATGGAACGGGCAAGGTTACGGGTGGCGGAAACATCAAGGCGATAAAGCAAACCACCATTTCCAAGGTCAAGGAAGAAAAGGGCGAAAGCAAGGAAACGGCGAAAACCGAAACCAACAAGGACAACGCGACCATCCACAAGCAACAGGAACAAACACATGTTGCCAAGGAAAGCAAGAACCCCGTGATGTGGTCGTGGGTAATTGCCGCGTCAATTATTGCCGTTCTTGTGTTGCTTTTGCGTTTCCGAACACCGATTTTCACATGGTTACGCAACATTCTTGCCGCATTACGCAAGATTTTGGATTAAATTAATTACCTTTGCACCCACATTGTTGCGAAAGCCCCGGTTCATCGCCGGGGAACAATGTCGAAGCCCGGTTTTGTCGCCGGGCTTCATTCTTTTGTTGTACACGATTACCACTTTTCTTGCAAAGTGTGGCAAAAAATGTATTATTTCGGGGTGAAAAATATGTATTAAAAGGAAAATCGGTTGAATATCAATGTTTTAATTGTGGCAAAAACAAAAAAAACCGAAAAAGAAAAACGCCCAAAATCGGTGTGAAATTGGGCGTTTCGTGTACATTTTCGTGTACAAATTTCGCAAATCATTGATTTTCAATGTTTATTGCGGAGAGAGAGGAAGCGTAACCCATGAGTTTACACAATCCCAATGCGTGCCACAATGCCGTAAAACCTTGATTTGATGTTTTATTGTGGTGTTTTATAGTGCCACACAATACCATATTTGCCCCGAAAAATCGTGTACATTTTCGTGTACATGGGTTTTTGGGGCTTTTTTCGTGTA
>JAHAXB010000003.1 GCA_018384735.1 Eubacteriales bacterium
GAGTGCAGCGTTACGGGCGTGGTTGATGTGGATGGTGAAACAATCACATTGAAGCGTTCATTCGTGGAAGATTGGGTGAAGCCACGCGGGCAAGTGGAACAGGTGTACAAGGGAAACCACACGGAATGTTGGTGGAATGATACCCCGGTGAATGTGTCGGAATACGACAAGCGCATCCAATCAATCGTTGATTCATCGGTTTTCAAGATGATAACGAATCCGGCGTTTTTCGTGGGAATGAAGTGGCAATTGCAACGTGAACAATTGTTCCAATTGGCGGGCGTTGTTACCGATGCCGAAATTGCGGCGGGCAATCCTCAATTTGCCAAGTTGCTTGATGTTATTTCCGGCAAATCCCTTGCCGACCATAAAAAGGAATTGTCGGCGCGCAAAAAGCGGTTGTCGGACGAATTGAAGCAGATTCAACCGCGCATTGACCAAACCCAAAAGATGAAGCCCGAACCGGAAGATTTCGCCGCCATTGAAGCGCAAATTGCGGACATTGACAAGCAGATTGCCGAAATTGATGCACAAATTGCCGATATAAACACCGCCATTCGCAAGCAATATGAAGCGGAACAGGTAAGGCAAAACCGCGTGAATAGCCTTACCCAACAGGCACAACAAATCGTGTTCGATGCAAAATCATCGGCGCAAGAAGCGGCATTCACCGCCAATGCAAAACGCCGCGAACATGTGAATACCATCCATGTGTTGCAAGGTGATTTGGATGCAAAGCATGGCGAAGTGCAAAAGGCACAATTGGACATCGCACGCATCAACCGCGACATCGAAAAGGCACGCGAAAAACAATCCACGTTGCGCGATGAATGGTTTGCCGAAAACGGCAAGGAATATGCCGGGGAAACAACGTGTCCGCATTGCGGGCAAGCCTTGCCGGATGATATGATTGCAAAAGCAAAGCAATTGTTTGACGATGCCAAGGTTGCCAAATGTGCCGAAATTACCAACAAGGGCAAGGAACTTGGCGCGATAATCGCCGGATATGAAAATGATGTTGCCGCCCGACAAGAAGCCATCAACATTGCCAAATCAAGCATCGAACAGTTGAACGCCGACATCAAGACTTTGCAAACCGAACTTGACGCAATGCCCGAAAAGGCGGCATCCACCATCAACCCCGAAGAAATCCCGGCATGGGTGGAATTGCAAAAGCAGATTGCCGACATCAAGGCGACCATTTCAACCGACAACACGGGCGTTGATACAAGCGCGTTGCAAACCGCCAAGGCTGATTTGAACAGGCAACGCAACGAATTGTCCACACGCCTTGCAAAGCGTGGCGCAATCAAGCGTTGCGATGATGAAATCACCAACCTTGAAGCACGTGGCAAAGAGATATGCCAAGACCGACGCCGGCATCTGCGGGGCCGGGGGTGGAGCCGCTGGGATTGTGGTGCGGGGGTGGGCTTGCAGTGGTTTGAGGGGGGGGTCGGTTGGTGGTTTAAGGATGACAGT
>JAHAXB010000005.1 GCA_018384735.1 Eubacteriales bacterium
CATCAACGATGTAATTGGCAACCTCGGTTTCATCGTACACTACCGCACAAAGGAAATCCGAACCGGTGTCGGCGGTATCGATGTATGCCTTGCGGACACACTTTTTGGTGATTGGTCGTGTTTCGTATTCCCGGAATCCGGTGTCATACATTAAACCCTCGGCGGGTTTCGGGTCTTGCTGATACAACGATGCGAACACTTGCGGGTTGCGCGCCCGGATGGTCTGCAACTTTTCCAATGAATGCCGGACACCCCACAACGGTTCACCATCTTCACGCGGGTCGTATTCGGTCGGTGCGCCCACCTTAATGGCGCGATATATGACAACCATCCATCCATTCGGGTTGGTTACTGGGTCGTAAATGCCTTGTTCACGCAACAACTTGCCCGCCAAATCATCCTCATGCCATCGTGTAAAGACAATCAATTGTTGCGAATCGTTATGCAATCGGGTTTCGGCAACGGTATCATACCAGTCCGAAACGGATTCACGGACAATCGGCGACCATGCGGACATGGCATCCTTATACAAGTCATCCATGATAAGCACATCCACCGGTTCACCGGTCAATGCACCACCGACACCAACGGTCTTGAATCCGCCACGATGACCAACGATTTCGCATTCATCCATGTTGCGCAACCATCCGCCGGAAACGGTGGTCACATTGGAATCGTTCAAGTATGTGTCCGGGAATATCTTTGCGTATTCCTCGGAATCAATCACGCGTTGGATTTCTCGGTTGAATTTCCTTGCCTTGACGGTGTTATATGACACGATGGCAACGCGCGCATCCGGATTCTTACCAAGAATGAACGATGGCAAACGGCGGGTTGAACCCTCGGATTTACCATGTTGCGGTGGCATGAACACCATCAATTTTTTGATTTCGCCATCCGCAAATTTGGTCAATGTGTTGTAATACTGGATATGGAATTGCGCCGGTTCAAATGTCGGCATGGTGGACATGGTGAAATGCAACAACGAATGACGCGACTTTCGCACCATCCGTTCTTGCAACAACTGCATGTATTCCAACCGTTCCGACCTTGTCATGATTACTGGGTGTTCAATTTCTTTTCCAGTTCCGCAATGCGCTTGTCAAGTTCATCATCCGGGATGTCCTTGAACAAATCCTTTCCATCCTTGCCGACAATTTCGTTTGTTTGCCGGTTACGCCAATTGTCCGGGTCGCCATTGGTCAATGCAAAGATGATTGCGGCGGTGTCCGGTGCGATATGGCGATGATTGGTGTGTTGTTCCTTGATGACCGCTTTTGGTTTGCCATTGGCATCCTTTTCCTTGCCCGGAACGGAAATCACCTTGGTTTCATCAACGGTGTAACCCTCAATTTTACGGCGCAATGAATGCTTTGCGGCGCGGACAAGGTCTTGCATCCTTGCATCTTCCGCATCCTTGATGTCTTGGTCGAAATCCGGCATTTCTTTACGCCAATAATAGAATGTGCGCGGCGATATTCCGACCGCCGAACATATTTCCGCATGGGTGTATGTATCGGATGCGACCAATTCAAGAATCCGCGCCCGCATGCGTTTAGACAATTTCTTCTTTTTCATTGCGTTGTTCCTTTTTTACCAGTATGCGCAAGTTCTGCAATCGTTATGCATTTGCATTGCAAAAGCATTATTTCAACGACACTTTGAATCCGCGCGACTGCAATTCATAAAACAATCGTTCTTGTTCGCCGGATGACTTGCATTCAATCAAGATGTTGTTGGAAATCTTCTTTTCCTTTGGTTCATCATCTTCCTTGTTTTCAGTTTCGGCGAAATGAATACCCCAATCGGACAAATCGATGTCCATTAATTCGGCGGTTTCCATCATGACCGGTTTATCCCATTCAAGGTTTGCCGCCCCGGTCGCGTTGTCTGCAAGTGCCATTTCACGACCCTTTGGTGAATCGATGTCGATGTCGGTTCGCTTGGTAACGACAAGTGTGTCACCGGTTGTTTCAACAATAACAACCTTATCCAAACCGATGTCCGCGCAATTCTCGGTTGTCTTGTTACCGGCAATGATGCGGTTGTTTTTGTCCACGACAATGCCGCGACCGATTCCGAATTCGCGCAATGATTTTTCAATCAAGTGACCGCCGAATTCCGTTCCCTTGTTGAAATTCCGGTTATCCGGAACAAGTGCGTCAAGTTTTGTTTCAATTACCTTTGCCATCACCAAATCAAATTATGGATTAACAATGCAACCGGGAATGCGATGATTCCACCGATTGTGGTGCAAAGGAAATCAAGCAATTCAACACAACCATGACCGCGTGAATCCCACCATTCCTTGATTGCACCGGCAATTATGGCGGCGACAATTCCGCACCAAGGCACAAGAACGCCGACAACCATCGAAATGATGAATCCGGCGCAAAGATGTTTGCGTTTGTCGGACTGGCGAAGAATGCCGACAATCCAAGTCCAAATCTTATTCATAACTTTCTGCGTTTGTTTCATCCGACTGGATGAAAGGATATTCGACATTGAGGAAAACCGGCGGTTGTGTGCCACCGGATTTCATTCCCATCCAAACGGATGCGCCGAAAAGGATGGCAATTCTTTCCTTGAATGTTGGTTTCCACTTTGAAATGCATTCGTTGCCATCGGTGAACACGCGCAATTCCTTGCAATTGTTCATCCCGGATGGCGGCATTAATGTTCGGTTCGCTTCTGCAAAATCAATTGGTTTCATGCGTTATTCCTTTGATTGGTTGTTTCCGGTCATCTTGGCAATGCAATCCACGCCAAATGGAATGACAAGGATTACAAAGAAAACTAATGCGACCACACCGAGCAATGCGTGATGGTCATAGAAAAGATATGCGATGCATCCAATGAAAAGGACTGCAAGACAAAGTCCAATGAACGCGGAAAGTGCATGTTTCTTAACAAATGCGACAAACGCGTTAATATACTGGATAAGTTTCATAATGTTGAATGTTTAATGTGACTGCAAATTTAACAAAAAAACCTTGGGTGCATTGTAATAACACACCCAAAGTTCGAATAAAAGTTACCGAATTGGTTTCATGGCGATTGGCAGTTCGGCGAGATGCCATGCAATCAATGCGGCATCGCGTTCCTCTTGATTCGACCGCTTTCCAAGTCCGGAAATGAATTGCGTGATTTCCTCATGGGTGATTTTCCCATCCGAACCGCGCCATGACTTGACCAATGGATGCAAAGCGATGTTGTCAATGCCGGCGAAATCCATCATTTCGATGATTTTGCGACCGGTTTCATGATTGCGCCCGACATCCTTGGCAATCTTTTCCGCCCGGCGACCTTGGTATGGATGGAAATTCGACTTGCTTTCCATCCAACCCGCCTCGACCACAACCACGAATTTCAACCCATTTGCGGCGCATTCATTGTTCATGTGACACAATGTCGCCACCAGTTCCGGGAATGGCAAGATGTCAACCTTGACGGAATTGTCATTATTGCGTTCCAAGACCGCAACCCCGGATTTGGTCGCATCCGGGTCAATGCCAACGATGACATCGTATTTCTTGCGGTTCAAATAGACCAATTGTTCTTTGTCCGGTGTCATGATGCTTTCAGTTTAGAACGGCAAATCATCATCGCCGGACTGGTTGAACATATCCGCCGATGTTGGTGGCGGTGGTGTATGCGGTGCGGCGGGTTGCTGAACATGCGCAATAACACGACCGGTGTTCGCCGATGCGGATGATGGCGCGGCGTTATTCATGCCGGTGGACTGCGATTCACCGC
>JAHAXB010000015.1 GCA_018384735.1 Eubacteriales bacterium
CCATCATCTTTGTTCATCCTCTTGGATGTCCATGTTGGCAGAATTGGGCGTGAACTTGGCTTGCTTGCGAGAAAGCAGGATGACAGGTTGGCGGTTGAGGAATTGACCGACAAGTTGCGTGATTTCGACATCCAAGACCCTTGCAAGTATGATTTTGCATTATTCGGATATGGTGAATCATTAAAGCACAAGCAGCCATGAAAGAAACATTCTATTTCCAGCACGATTATAATGCCCGGAATGACCCGAAATTGCAAGATGTTTTGATTGACCTTGGCGTTGAGGGCATCGGTGTGTTTTGGTGCATCATTGAACAACTATATGAGCAAGGCGGCACATTGCCGATACGTTCTTGCAAAAGCATTGCATTTGCATTGCACGTGGATTGCAACGTGGTTGAAAGGCTTGTGCATGATTATGGATTGTTCCAAAATGATGGTGAAAAAATGTGGTCGGAAAGCGTTTTGAACCGTTTGAACCGCCGCAAGGATATTTCCGACAAACGGAAGTTGGCAGCATTGGCACGATGGCGGCAAAACCTTGAAAATCAAAGCCAAGCATCCATCCAATCAACAGATAATCCGATTATCAATAATGCAAATGAAATGCAAGTGCATACCACAAGCAATGCAAGTGCAGGACATAAAGAAAAGGAAATAAAAGAAAAGAATAATATAAAAGAAAGTATTAAAGAAAAGCACGAAACCGCCAAGCGGTTTGTGCCGCCCACCCTTGAAGAAGTCAAGGCAAGAATTAAGGAAATGAATTACACGTTTGATGCGGAAGCATTCATTGCCTTTTACCAATCAAAAAATTGGATGGTCGGAAAAAACAAGATGAAAGATTGGAAAGCCGCAATGGTTACATGGCAGATACGCGAACCACGATTCCCACGCGGCGGTGGCAAATCAAGTTCAACAACTAAAAAGGCAAACGAAGAATGGTAAACGAAGAAAATAAACCCCAAATGCCCACGGTGGACGCAATATTGAACGCAATCCGCCAACGTGGAATGTTTTCCGGATTCCAACGTTACGAATACACCAAGCCGGGTTGGTATGACATCAACAATGCCTTGAAGATTGTTGAAGCCATCGGCAAATCACGAAACCCGGCATTCGTGATTGATGATGAAAACCGTTTCACATACGAAAATTTCAT
>JAHAXB010000018.1 GCA_018384735.1 Eubacteriales bacterium
GACGGAAACCAACTTGTCGCCGTAAAGCGCAAGGATATTGACCTTGATTCCGCCAAGGGTCGTGAACTTGCCCTTGCTGACAACGCAACAGGCAAAGCGAACCTTGCATGGGATGAAGATTTGATTTCCGACATATCGGCACAATTCAATTTTGAACCCGGTGATTGGGGTGTGGAAATTGAAACAATCAATCCGGATGATTATGGCACGGATTTCACGCTTAATAGTGGCGATAAAAAGCCAATACAACAAATGGCATTCACGTTGAGTGATTCACAAGCGGAAATGATTAAAAATTGCATTCAACGTGTTCTCATGGCGTATGGTGATGAATGTGCCGAATGTGATGGGAACAAGAACAAGAACGGAAACGCATTGGCAAAAATCGTATCACTATGGGCAGAGCAAGGGAAATTGAAATAAAGGTTATCCCATCGAAGATTGGAAATGATTTCATCAAGAAACACCATTATTCCGGTAAGGTTGTGAATAATTCCGTTTTGCATTTCGGATGTTTCCTTGATGGGCGTTTGCATGGGGTATTGCAATACGGCAATTCATTGGACAAACGAAAAATGATGGCATTGGTAAGCGATACCGGGTGGAACGAGTTCTTGGAACTGAACCGAATGGCGTTTGATGACTATTTGCCACGCAATTCCGAATCGTATTGCATCGCCAAAACATTACGGATGATAAAGAAACAAGCACCGCACATTAAATGGGTTGTTTCCTTTGCTGATGGGTGTTCGTGTGGTGATGGTACAATTTACCGCGCATCTAATTTTGTGCTTACAGGCATCCGGGAGAATTTCAACCTTTGCCAATTGCCATCCGGCGAAAAGGTTCATAAAATGTCGTTGGAAAGCAATCCGACATGTAAACGCAAGGAATTAGGGGGGGCAAGGTATTACGACATCACGGGCGGACGTTTCGATTTTCGCAAATATGTTGAATTTACACACGGCGAGATTTTGAAAGGATTTCAATTGCGTTATGTCTATTTCATTGACAAGAAATCGCGCGCCAAATTGACCGTTCCCGAAATACCATTTTCGCGAATTGATGAAATGGGAGCGGGTATGTACAAGGGCGAAAAGATTTCCCAAGCAGAAAGGCACGCAATCAAAACACCAAAAGATTGACATGGAAGAAAATGGAACACAAAAAAAGCAGCGGTTAAGCACCAAGGTACGAAAGCAAATGTACCTTGAAGCCCTTGAAAAAACAATGGGCATACAAACCCCGGCGCGAAAGATGGTTGGCAACCTTTCGCCGGAAACGGTGCGCCAATG
>JAHAXB010000019.1 GCA_018384735.1 Eubacteriales bacterium
GAACTTGCCCTTGCTGACAACGCAACAGGCAAAGCGAATCTTGCATGGGATGAAGAATTGATTTCGGCAATGGCGGAAAAGTGGGATTTTGAACCGGGCGATTGGGGCGTGGAAATCCCGGATGGTGAAGAAGAAGCGCAACCACAAGGAAAAGAAGAAACGGAAGCGGGCGCAATTGAAGTGCGTTGCAAGCCGGGCGATATTTGGCAACTTGGAAACCATCGTTTGATGTGTGGTGATTCGATAGACCTTGAACAGGTAAAACAGTTATTGGGGGGGGGTAAATGTTGATATGTTATTCACCGACCCACCATATAATGTTGCATTCAATGGCAGAAGCGGCAAATTCGATGTGATAGAGAATGACAACCTATCGAATGCCGATTTTACCACATTCATAAAACGTGTAATTAGCGTAATAAAGGCGTTGAACCTCAAAACCTATTACATTTGGTGTAATTGGAAATTTTATGGTTTGTTACAACAAAACTTAGAGTTCAAAAATTGCATTGTGTGGGCAAAGAATGTTTTCGGTATGGGTAAGGGTTATCGGCATCAACACGAATTTTGTTTATTCAATGGCATGATTGACCCGGATATAACAAACGAAAGCGATTTGTGGGAGATTGCGAAAGATACGAATTATATTCACCCAACGCAAAAGCCGACCGCATTATGCACAAGGGCGTTGAATAATCATCGAAAGGTCAAAAATGTGCTTGATTTGTTCGGTGGGAGTGGTTCGACATTGATGGCGTGCGAAATGCACCATTGCAATTGCTTTACAATGGAGATAGACCCAAAGTATTGCGATGCAATAATTTCACGTTGGGAGAATCACACGGGCGAGAAAGCACAATTGTTAAATAGAAACTGACATGGAAGAAAATGGAACACAAAAAAAGCAGCGGTTAAGCACCAAGGTGCGAAAGCAAATGTACCTTGAAGCCCTTGAAAAAACAATGGGCATACAAACCCCGGCGCGAAAGATGGTTGGCAACCTTTCGCCGGAAACGGTGCGCCAATG
>JAHAXB010000045.1 GCA_018384735.1 Eubacteriales bacterium
TTCCGTGCGGAACGATGATGCCAATGTGCCGGGGCATCCGTGGTTGATGGTCGGATGGTAGTATTCAAACGATACACCCGAACCATCGGAATAAAATTCAATGGAATACACCTTGCCATTGTCAAGGGCGGTTATCACATCACGCATCCGGCGTTGTTCGTCATAACTGAAAGCCGCAAGGGCTTGTTCTATATTCTTTTTCATCGTAAACGTTTTAATTGTTAGTAATTAGTTGTGTTGGAACGCTATTCAAAGCCGTGATAATATCCTTTTTATATGACCATTTCTTTGCTAAAATGATGCCGCGAAAGGTGTTTGCTTTCACATAACCCCATTTTTCAACAATTGAATAATCTTTGCGGTCAAATGGGTTGTCATGTACTTTCCATTTAGCAAATTTTTCAAAGTGCGTTTCCCAAACGGATGCCCCGGAACGGCGGTCGGAGTGTCTTTGACCGTAAAGGCGTATTGATGGCGATATTTCAACACATAACCTTGTGGATGTTGATTCAATGACCTTGAAGTTGTTTATTTTTTCATTTTTCATTGTTGCGAAATTTGTGCCGGGGTCGCCCCGGCGGGTTATTTATTCTTGTTCGATATTGATTACTTGAAGTTCACAATGTGAATAAAGGCTTTTCCACGAATTTACGATTGACTTGGCATTGTTGCCCATTCCGATGAAGAACCAACCCGTACCATCACGCCATGCGCCTTTGTCCGCCTTTGCAAATCCTATGAGCATATATTTATAAACGCGCTTAGATGCCTTTTTCACAACCTTGTTACTACCATCATTATCTTCAAACATGTATTGGTGTGTTCCGTTCGGGTTTTGTATCATTGTTGCTTTCATTGTCTTTGGGTTTGTGGGGCGACCCGGAAGCCACCCCGGTTAATATTTAGAGTTTTTGAAATTTGGCGAAATACAGTTCGCGAAGTTCCATGAAGTCGTTGCCGATAACGCCGTAATTGATGATTCGCAAAAGGGTGTCGCGCATTTCATCGGCAAGATGCTTCATTTCGTTCTTGGTGTTTTCGATGCGTTCTTGTTCGGTGATGAATGCCGGGAACAGGGATTTGAATTGTTCATCGTTGTTGTACATTCCCATCATCGCACGTTCAAGGTCGGCTTGTGTGCCGGAAATGGTTACAACCTTTGATGTTTCGCTTTCCACGGTGAAAGCCTTGCGCAAATAAT
Source organism: Eubacteriales bacterium (assembly GCA_018384735.1). Lineage (GTDB taxonomy): Bacteria > Bacillota > Clostridia > Christensenellales > UBA1242 > RGIG8050. Next base: position 1,202 of record JAHAXB010000045.1, read on the forward strand.
CAAGGTGCGATGCCTTGTATTCGTCTTTGTAGATGTTTAATGTCATTGTCATTGTTGCGAAAGTTTTTAATTGTGAACCCTTGCGGGCGTGTTTCACTATGAAACACATTGCAAAGGTAGTGAATATATTTAATAAAACAAGCATTTTCGCGAAAAAAAATGTATTTGCAATGCAAAATGTTGATAACTTGGACATATCTTTCCCAAAAAAACGCGCATGTTTTGCTATAAAACATACCATCTTTGCCCAAGATTTGATTTTTAACTAAAAGTATTTGTTCAATGAAAAAAACAATTTTGGCGTTACTTGTGGCGAAATTCCAAGGCGCGCGAAAAGA
>JAHAXB010000071.1 GCA_018384735.1 Eubacteriales bacterium
CGGATATTCCGGCAAGAATCCAACCGAACACCGGAATGGATTTGATTGCCGCGCCGACCATGCGGAACGCCCCGGCAAGTCCGATGTTCGCCACCGTTCCGGCGGTTGCCGATGCGGTTTGTACGGCTTGCGCTGCTGCCGCCCCCGTGGTTGCTCCAACGCTTGCGGTCTTGGCGGTGTTGCTCGCCTGTTCTGCCGCCGCATTTGCGGTTGTTGCCGCCGTGGATGCGATGGTTGCCGTTGTATCTGCCGCCGTTGCTGCCGTGGATGCGATTTGTTCACCACGACCGACCGCCAACAAGTTATTCCACCATTCCTTTGCCTTGTTCAATGTGATAAGTGAAAATGCGGAATCCTTGTTCAAGGTTTGCGCCACCTGTTGCAATCCCATCGTGATTGACATCAACGATTGGACTTTCAACATAATCTTTTGCAAATTCTCGTTTTCTCCGGCGAACAAAGCAACCGCGCCTTGTGCCGCCGTTAATCCGCCAACAACACAATTCAAACCGGACAAAACGCCCGCGAATGTCGCTTCATCGTTTGCAAGAACGCTTCCTTGTGATTGGATGTCGCCTTGGATGTCCTGTAATCGTCCAAGTTCATTCACCATCCTTTTGTATGCTTCGGATTGCTCGTCAATGCCGTTGGCAACCGCATCCGCCATTTCTTCTTTCAATGCGCGGATTTGCTGACGCAATGAAACATGGGCTTGTGCGGTGTTTTCCGCCGCCGCCCTTGCCTGTTCCATCCGGCGTGCTTCATCTTCCAGCGCGTTTGATTGCTCGCGCAACTCGTTCAACAAGGATTTGCGGGTTGCGAGTTCACCCTTGATGGCTTGGGCGCGGTCGCGCCAGGCACGATAGTCATTATCGTTGCCGCTTTTCAACGCGCCATTCATCGTTTGGGTTATCTGCTCATACTCCTTTTTTAGGGCGGCAATCGCGTTTTCGTGCATTTCACACGCCGCGCCGATTTGGGAAAGTCCGTTGCGGATGTCCTCACTTGCGGATGCTGCACCCGCATTGGCGCGCTGCAAGTTGTTCAATTCGTTAATCAAGGCGACCATTCCTTGTTTTTCCCCGTCAAGTTCCGTGCGTGCCGCGTTCGCTTGTTCAATCAACGCATCTTGCGCCGTGCCGGGTTCAACGGAATTGATGCGTTCGTTCAAGTCCGCAACGGTCTTTTCCAATTCTTCGATGACGCGCTTTTGGATTTGGATGCTTTCAACGATTTCTTGCGTTGTGTTGTCCATCGTGTCACCGCTTCCAACAACGGCATCCGAAAAGCCTTGAACACGGCGCAATGTTTCTTCAATCGCCGCGTTCATTTGGTCGTTGTCCATAATGGACGTAAAGGACAATGCGCCCCCGTTTACATCTGCCATATTTCTACATTAAAGAATTTACATAATTCAAAATCGTATCACTATTTTCTTGCGTCAACGTGATTTCCTCAACCTCGCCATCCGTGTTGTCGTAACTTGGCGCGTCAATCATCATGCGTTGCACAACCGACCACGCAATGCCATGTAGCAAATAATCGTATGTCCAACCGAAATGCTCACATATCGCACCCCGGCGACCAAGCGGGGAATTTAGCCCGCTTTGCTTTACTCTATCCGATTCGGCACGGTGGTTCTTTCGATTGACATCAATCGAATAGAGTTCACAAAATCCCCCAAGTTGCTCATGGTGTTCACGATGTTGTAAAGCTGATGCAATCGGGATGGCTTGATTTTCCGGGCGAACAAGTTCGTCAATTCTTCCAATCTCTTTTCATCCTCAACCCATATCGTGCCAGCTTTGCAAGGCTTGGGAATCAATCGTTCTTCACCCAATGCGGCGATGGCAACGACCTTTGCCGCGCGTCTTGCGTGGAAATGCGCCAATGTGCGCGCCGCTTTCATGCTTTCGGGCTTCTGCAATTCCTGTTCGTCAATTGCAAATTCCACCCATTCAGCCGAAAGGCGGTCAAGCGTTGACAACGTGGGTTCTTGGATTGTGAACTTGCGCGTAACTTCGTGCGGGATGTGTTTCTTGACCAACCCCCAAAAGCGCGTCTTGGTTTCAAATTCCACATCCTTGACCTCAAAGGAAACGCCCTTGCCGATGATGGTGTTCAACTCCCGGCGTTCCTGTTCAAGTAGTGTTTTTTCGTCTTTTTCGCTGCTCATGTTGATAAAAAATAAAAAGTCCCCAAAGGCTTTTTTGTTACCTCCGGGGACTTCGGGTTTTCTTGTTTGTTATGATGCCCCGCGCCTTACCCCTTTTTAGGAACGCCGCGCAAGGCTTTGCCAGCCGTAACCGCGCAAGGTGTGACGGTAAAATCAACAAGGAAAATTCCCTTTGCGCTCATGTCCGCGTTGATTACCGCTTCAATGTCGCCGTTGGGAATCTCAAAGTCAAGTCCCTGTTCGGTTACAACCTTGATGGCTTTGTTGGCAACAACCTCGTCACCATCATAACCCCATCCATCTGCACCAACCTTTGCGCCGCCAACGTATGACACAAGGTCATCAACATTGGCATCCATCATGGAAAACGTCAAGGTCGGCATCTTGCGCGACTTCTTGCGAACCTCCGGGGCGGCTTTGCCCTCCTCGTAATGTTCGGTGACATCGGCGGCATCTTGGGTCATCTTGCAAGTGTCCTTGTAAGTCTTGCCAATCTTCGCCATCTGCGTGGGCATTGTACCCGCCGCGCTTGCCGCGCCAACTTGGATTTCACACAAACCAAGTGTTATTACTGATGCTCTATCTGCCATAATTATGAAAAATTAAATTTGAATATTCCAATCAATGCGGATGTTCGCGAAATGCTGCTTGGTGTTCGGCTCGTTCATGATTGAC
>JAHAXB010000075.1 GCA_018384735.1 Eubacteriales bacterium
CCGGATTTGCCGCAATGGTTTGTGTTCCGGACTTTGTGCCGGAATTGCCGATGAACATGTAATCAATCCGGGTCAACCCATCGGATGCATTGACGGATGATTTTGTCATCGGTTCGACATCGACACCCAATGCGGCAACATTGAATGTGACTTTGACCAGTTCCCCGGATTGGGGTTCTTGCGTTTTGGTGCATGCTGATAGACCCAAAACAAGCGCGATTGCGCCAAATAATGATAACTTTTTCATGTGTGTATGATGTTATTTTGGTATGTTCCTACAAAATAACGCAAAAACCGCCGGAAAAAGGCGGTTTCGCGTGTTGAATGTGTGATTGACCATCTTTGATGCTTTGCGTCAATCCTTGTGGCTGAAATGCTCGATGATGCGCAATATCATGTCATGATTGGTTTGTAGTTCATCCGGCGAATCGCCGGTATCACATCCCAAATATCCATTGAACACATGGTTCAGTCTTTCGGCGATTTCATCCGGTGTGAAATCACCCAGTTCGGCGGCGGTCATCATAGTGTGTCGGAATCAATGTCCATTGCCTTGTCAAACACCTTGTCGGAAAACAAATTCATGATGCGCCGTTCCAGTAACAACACATCATTGTCGATGTCCTCGATGATTTCACCGGCGGTCTTTTCGTTGTAATCGCGGGTGATGATTGAAACGCATTCCCTTGACCAGTTTTCCAGTTTGCCAACCAACATCAAGTAATCGCGTGAATCATTGCCAATGTTGGCGGTCTGCATGAATGCGGCGAAATCCTTTGACCGGGATTCCATGCGGTTTGTTTTCGTTGTTTCCATCATATACATGTTTTATCAATCCGGGTGCAAAGTTCCGTCAAAAATACCGAAAAATCAATGTTGATTTCAAACTTTTTTGTATCTTTGTTGTTGATATTCAATGATTTAGTGTGTTAAGATAACACACCATCATCCATGACACCCGGACATGAAAAGACCCCATGAACACACCATTCATGGGGTCGCGTGTTGTAACATTGTGTTGCTAATAAACACTTTCCCGGTCAACCGGGTCGAAATTCAATGCGCGCGGTGTGATGCGCATGAATCCGTTTTCTTCTTTGTACTCAAACAA
>JAHAXB010000004.1 GCA_018384735.1 Eubacteriales bacterium
TTGTTGTGCCAACCGCGAAAAGGAAAATGAACACCGCGGTGATGATTTGAAATACTGAAATGAATTTTTCCATTGTTGCGAATTTTAGATGATTTGAAAACCTGCCGTTCCATCTTCCGATTCACGGCGTGAACGTTGTACACGGGTTGTTCTGCTTTGCGTCCGGAAACGCATTACCACATTATCGTGGTTGATGATTGTTGGCATCATAACGGCAAGCATCAACCATGTTAATAACTTGCGTTTCAATGGCGACAAATCGAATGATATGTGGAACTTCGTACAAAACCACCACGCGGATAATTCATTGACCTTTTGACACCCGATTTTCACATAAATGTTTCGGGCATGGTTTTCAACGGTACGTTCCGAAATGAAAAGGCGATTTGCAATGTCCTTTTTGCTTGCGCCCCATGCGAACAATTCCGCAATTTCGGATTCGCGTTTGGTAAGTTTTACGGCATCCATAATCATTCCCCCCACACATCCTTTAATCCGTACTTGGCAAACACCTTTTCCACATTGTGTGCTTCAAGCACATTCGGAATGACATAGCCTTTCAACCGCTCCAAGAACGCCGCGCGCGTTGTTACGTTGAATGCGTCCATCAGTTCTTTGCGACACGCCGCGATGTCCGCTTGGCGCAACTGCAACCAACCCTTGTTGAATGAAAACTGTTCTTTACTCATTGTATTTAGTTTTATGGGGCGGCGTGAACCGTCCCGGTGTTATTACTTGAATGAATTGATGATGTTGGAAATTCGTTTGGTGATGGCGGCAAGTTTTTCATCGTTGTAATTGAACTTGTAACCGCGGGTTACATCAATGCCGTTCGCCTTGGCGGTTTCAAAGAAATCCCTAACAAAATCTTCACGGATTCGGTGTTCTCTCTCCAAATTCATCAATTCAAGAATCTTTTCCATTGATTCTTCGTTGGCATCCTGTATCTTTACATAGTACAAGGATGGTTCATCAGCGATGCCCCATGTGAAAGTACGATGGTTTCCAAAATATACATGGAAACCGATTGTTGCGAAATCGTTGTTCTTTACGATTGAAAATTGAATCTTTGTCATTGTTGCGAAAGTTTTTAATGTTAAAAGTTTATGGGAATTGCATTCGGTATCACGAAAATGAGTTAATTTTGCTATTTGATGGCGTTCATTTCTACATTACTTTTGCAATGTTTCCCGTTTACATTTGCAAAGGTACGCAATATTTCGGCAAACGCACAACATTTCGGCGTAAATTTTCGCATTTAATTAAATTGAAAGTATTAACACACATATAAATAATTGATTATGAATGATTTGGACATTAAGAAAATACGAACCGATTTAGGTTTGACGCAAGTTGAGTTTGCAAAAAGGCTTGGAATCAGCATGCGGACGGTGCAAAATTGGGAATCCGGTGGCGTAATACCCGAAAGCAAACACGAAATGTTGCGTGCATTGAAGCCGCAACAATATTATGGTGGCAATGTTGAACAAGCCAACGTAATGGGCGACAACATCAAAAATGCCACCGATATGGCGATGCAAAGCGAATTATCCAAGATGATTGATTTGCTTGCGTCCAAAGAATTGTCGTTGCAAAAGGCACAAGAACACATTGACCGCCTGTTGACAATCATTGATAATATTGCTAAACAAGGATAACATGGAAACAATCACAATCAACGTTGCTGATTATTATGGCAACCCGTCTTATTATTCCGTTATGCCGGAATCAATATTTGATGCCCTTGAATTGGCATCGTTGCGTGGCGAACTGACAACCACCGTGGACAAGGTGTTGTTTGAAGCAATGCTTGCTGACTACAAAGAGAAGATGGCGGGATGGCAAAGCAAATGAAACTTCACCCGGTGTTCCACATCATTATTGAT
>JAHAXB010000011.1 GCA_018384735.1 Eubacteriales bacterium
TTGAATTTTATTCCGATGGTTCGGGTGTATCGTTTGAATACTACCATCCGACCATCAACCACGGATGCCCCGGCACATTGGCATCATCGTTCCGCACGGAACAAGCAATGATAATCCTTGCCGGACACCGCTTGCGTTCACACGAACTTCCAAAATGCTTTTGACGTATGGTTTGGAATGACACATCAAGTTTATACACGCCGCGTTGTAAAGACTTCAACGCGGCGTTCAAAGGGATGCCGGGCATAACTACACACGCCACCGAAATATCCCGTGATGATGGCACGTTTGCCGATTTTGACGGGGCGGTTTACATCAATCACCGGGAATGGGTGGCAATCACCGCCACCGATGGCAAATTCATGGTGTACATCAATAACCCCGGTTGCCCTGTTGATGCCGATGGTTGCCCGGTGTTCACCAAAGAACACCCACAACAACAATGGGTGTTCGGTTATTACGAATCTTTCAAACGGGCATTGAACCGCGCAATGGCAATCGTGCGTGGGTACACATACCCAAAACCCATTGAAATATGGTGATAATTCGTTTTATATTAAATATAATTGTTACTTTTGCATTATGACAACACATGATTTTGAAGCCCTTGCAAGCCAATATGGTTTGGATGTGGATTTCGTGCATCAGTTGCACGAAAAGGTGGTGGACAAGGAAAACTTCGCCCGCGCCGTGAAAATGTTTGCCGATGGCACATTGCCATTCGATATTGCAACCGGGGATGCGCCCATCAATGTGGCATCCATCCGGCACGATGTCGCCGTGAATATGTGGAACGCCCGCAAGATTCGCGCCGAACGTGTCAAGGAACAAATGGAAATGCAACGCCGAATTGTGGAATATTACAACGGGTGCAAGAGCATGACAATGGCACATGCCAAAAACAACCGCATCCGGGAAACGGTGTTCATCAAGGATGGCATCATTGTGGCATTCGGGCATTTTGAACCGAACCAAGGCGGCATTTACGCCGCCAACAATCCCGTGATGCCGGATTTCCGTTGGCAACCGCATGAAGCATTGGCAAGGCTGCGCAATATGAACCGGGCGTTTTATCGCAAGGTGAAAAAGGCGGCGACCAAATCACCGCGTGAATGGTTCGATTTCTCACAATCAACAATAACAAGACAATGAACGGAACAACGATTTACCACGTTTCATTTGGCGATGATGACAACCATTATTTCGG
>JAHAXB010000016.1 GCA_018384735.1 Eubacteriales bacterium
GTTTATGCCAAGCCTCTACTACCCGATCAAAAAGCGGATGACGATGTAAAATCCATAATCAGTAAACTTAAAAGTGGGTTAACAACCTTTATTGAAAAAGAATTACCAGAATTCGAAAACAAAATAAAAAACACACTAGCTCCCGTTGCTAACAGTTTGCCAAACGATATAAATACCACCAAATAAATATACCCAAACGGAAAAACACACCGCTAACAATATTATAAAAAGCATATAAAACTCATTTACAGCGCTATTGGATCCATTTAAACTATCATAACAAAAAGGAAACAAATGACAAACATTGAAATTGAATTTTATGAAAAAAGCAACAATATTTTACTAATTTTAACTGGTATAGGTGGCACAACCAAAGGTTTCCAAAATAAATATGTAACAATTGCAAAACAGGTAGCAAATGACTACAATTTCTCAGTTGCAGTTGCAACAACTCCAACTGGTTCGTGGTGGACAATGGAAGAGAATTTACAATATGTTATGAATTATTTATTTGCAAGAGCAAAAGATAAAAATTTCAAAGTATACGCAATGGGTTCGTCAATCGGTGCGAATATTGTTTTGTCATTTTCTTATCTTTTCCCACAAATAGAAAAGATTTTGGCAATTAATCCCGTAATGACAATGAACTTACACAAGATTGACAAAGGAGTTAAAAACTTTACTGGTAAGAAGATAAATGTGGTTTTTGGCGAGAAAGACCCGTCATGTATCTGGGCTGGATTACTGCCCCAAATTGATGTTTTAGAAACTATCGTCTTGCCAAATACCGACCACATATTTAAAGATAATTTACAAATCTTTATTGACCTACCAAATCACTACTTGTTTTACGATAAATAAACTCTTTACAATTCTAATGCTTACTTTATATTTAAATGTGAGTAGCAATAAAACATTTTTAAAAATGTTCTTGACATCGTATTTTGTAGCAAGTATTTTACTGGTAAACGAATCGGGAGCAAATGTTTTTGTTTTTAAAAATATTTGTGTCCGCTTTGTAACACAGTTTATTACAAAGGCACCGTTCAAACTGAAACATCAGTTTTACGGTGTCTTTTTTATATCATCCGTAAAACTTAAAGGGAGGATGAAAATTGAATAAAAAAAGATTTGAAATTGAAACAGTAGTTATCGAAAGTCATTCAAAGAATTTAGAAATTATTCGACAACTATGAATAATTAAAAAATATCACAAAAAAAATAAAGGAGAATAAAAAATGAAAAACATTAAAATTGAACGCAACCCGAACTTTGCGGTTGCCTATTGTCGTTTTAGTAGCGACAGACAAAACGATGCGAGCATTGAAGCTCAACAAAGAGCCATTCAAAAATATGCAGATGAAAATGGAATCACAATTATTGAATGGTATATTGATAAAGCCCAAAGCGCTAAAAACGACCACCGAATCAATTTCCAAAGAATGAAAAAAGAAAGCGATGTATTAAATTATAGTAAAATTCTTGTCCATAAAATGGATAGATTTTCGCGTAATATTCTAATATTCCTTGAATATGAAAAAGCCTATCAAGAGAAAGGGATTGATTTGGTTTATGTTGCGCAACCAGAAATGAATAATAATTATGTAAAATTAATTTATGCAAGCATGGCAGAACAATTTTTAGATAATCTATCCGCAGAAGCAACCAAAGGAATGATTATAAATGCAGAAAAAGGGAAAAGAAATGGCGGCGCAGCCCCTTATGGTTATAAGTTGGTTACTCAACATGATGAATTTGGTAATGAAATGAGAAGTAAACCCAAATATGACACAATTAGAGTTACAAATGAATTTCCACAAATTATAACAAAGGAAACTTTTGAAACAGCACAAAAAATTTTAAAAGCAAGAATACATCGACCGCCATGCAATGCAGAAGAAGAATATTTACTAACTGGTAAAATTATTTGTGGAGAATGTAAAGCACAATATAACGGAATGCGCTGCAAACGACACGGAAAAATGTATGTTTACTATAAATGCGTAAATCAAAGTAGTTACAAAAACGGACAAATTAAAAAAGAATATTGTCATAATAATTCGGTACAAAAAGACTTAATTGAAAATTATGTTATTGAGAAACTAAAAGCGATAGTTTTCAACGAGATATTTATTGACCAAGTGTTCAACAAGTACAATAAGTTTATACAACAACAATCAACCAATAATTCAATGGTTGAAATATTAAAAAACAAGATTAAAGACATTGATGTCAGTATCGCAAATTTTTTAAATGTCATCAGTAGCGGTTTTTCTAGTCCAATAATCATAGAAAAATTACAACAATTAGAGAAAGAAAAAGAAGAAACAAACATAAAACTCAAGGAAGAAACGAGGACTCTAGAATTTATCACGGTCGATAAAACAGATATCGCAAAAGTCTACCGAAATGCGCGAGCTATTTTAGATAGTGATGACTTCAAAGCTAAAAAGCGACTAGTACAAAACTTTGTAAACAAAATCGTAGTTTATAAAGATAAGGTTGAAGTTTATATCAATCTGATTCCAACAACTTGCTGTGCAACTCTCGACCTTGATATTCTTAAAAACCATTTATTTAGTGGTGAATTAAAATATGGAGATTGGGATTTGCAAGGAACTGAAACTGCATCAAATTTATTTGAGTATAGTAAACTTTGCCAAAAACAAAATGCAAAATTCAAACTTAATCAAGAATTTATAGCAAAATCTAATGGAAATAACGATGAAACCCCTGTTTTTACTAGCGATAATCAACAAGGGCCACCAATAAAAAAAGGCCAACCACGTGTTGGTCTTTTTTGTTACAGCACTTCCCTTTGCAAATGTTGTAAGTAATAAAAAATGTACTGTTGAGCAATTCCCGCATATGGTCCATGCAAAATATTTGCTTGTTCCGTCGAGGTTAATTGCGCAATAGCTTTTTTAATCCAAGTATCCACCGGCGCGATATCCAAACGATGAAAAGCAAATAACATAATACATGCAGCAACCTTAGGACCCACCCCGCTAATCTTTAATAATTCGCGTTGTAATTCAGTATTCGGTAGTTGTGCCAAATAGGTATTGTCCAGTTGTTTTAACTGCTGGATTGCCCGCACTAAATACGGCGCCCGATATCCACATCCCATTTGTTTAAAATCCTGTTCTGTGATTGCTGCGCATTGGGTTAAACTGGGAAAACCGTACTGACCACAAGCGGTTAAAGTTCCGTAGCGTTCGCAAATTTCGTTGATGGTTTTGGTAAAACGCTTAATATTGTTGTTCGCTGAAATAATAAACGATAAAACTATTTCCACAAAATCACCACGCAGAATCCGGATACCGCCACCATCGACCAACGCATTACGTAGTTTCGGCGCGGTCAAACTTTGTTTAATGATTTGATAATCAATTGCAAAATCAAAGTATTGATAAAAATATTTCGCATCATCACATGTTATTTGCGCATGCTGACCATTAAGACAAATTTTCGCCCAATGGTTGCCTGACATAACCAGCCAGCCCGCATCATTTTTCCAATAGCGAAACACTTGTCCGCTGTGTAAAATTGCATACGGGTCAAACTGAGTTAAATCTTCGACTTGGATTGTTTGATTGTTAATTATTTTTGCAATCATTATTCAGCATCTTCTTTAATAATTTCGGTACGTTTTTCAGGGAAGGCCTCGTAAAATTCAATTACATCATTGATGAACTGACGCGCCGCGGTTTGGTACCAGAAGCCATCAGCGTTACCCCATAAAGCCCAAATTTGATTTTGACAAATAAAGTCATCCAAATTAGCAAAATTCAACCAATTAATTACTTTCAAGAAAATCGAACCTAATTTACCATCACTGGTAAAATACATTTCGTTCGGTACATTATACAGTAAGCATTCGATATAGTAACCACGCACATTGTGGATGATGTTATCTTCGCGCGCACTAATTGCGGTAATCGTTTTCAACAAGCGCACCATACGTTTGAAGTTACCATGCGTCATGGAGTCTTTCAAATTACCGTTATCTTGATGTAAATTGGTAAACATCAAGAAATGTTCTTCCAACTTTTCATCATAGACTAACTTAGCGCGGACACTGCTGCCATCAGCACGGAAAAATTTATACTTAAAGCACGGAAAAATATCAATCGAATGTTGTAAGTCACCGAAAGCCGGCACCAAAATTGTTGTCGTATTTTTGCGTACGTTAACCTTTAACAACTTTTCAAGTTCATCCGCCAAAACATCCTTAAAACGTTTTACATCAAAATAATGGTCGAAATCGATAAAGAAGCTATCACGCATTTTCACTTCTTCCGGCACCATGGTTACATAGTCATATTCACGTGTCTTGCTTAATTCAACGATTACTTCCAGCTTAGATTGGAAACGCGTATTGGTGTTACTCACATAGCAACCTTGCAAATAAATTTCTACATCCTTCGGGTCAAAATACGGAGCCGTTTTAGCGGCATTAACAACCGCTTGTTTTAAAATTTTTTCGATATAGTTAAAATCTGGTTGCATTGAACGGGAAGTTACTTCCGCCGATGCATTATTTAAAAATTTCTCAGAAAATCCCACAATTATTCCCCCGCGATTATTGTAACAAAACAATTAAAAATTGTCTAACGAGAAAATTGTTTTTAAGAGCGCATTGTTAATGGTGCTGGCACTAACTGTGGAGTTAGTACTAATCACACCTTGTAAGCCCAAAACATTTTGGTTACCGGCATAAATCACAGTCGTAATAAAATCGCTTTGTAAACTTTCATTAACCGTTTGTAAGGTCTCTACACCGTCCTTAATTTGATTATACACTGAGGTAAGGTTAATTTGTAGGTTGCCAATATCTTCATACTGTGCGTTTAATTGACGCATTTCAAGCAACAAATCATAGACATTTCTTACCGCCGATAAAACCTGTTGGCAAGCCGAAAAAGCACTTTCATCAACCGCAAACTTTTTACCTTTAATGGTATAAAGTTTAACCGATGCCGTAGATGACAAACCAGATTGTTCGAATTGACTTTGGGCTTCGGCCTCACTGTTACACACGCTGGCAACCCATGCCCATTTTCCGTCCACCGGCAATACATAAACACCCCAACCTTGATTAGCGGCCGCTAACCCCGCTTTATAAGCATCCATTTTACTATCGTAATTACCACCTTCAACCAGCCAAACATCCAAAGTTGGCGTTTCCACATCCTTGGCCTTTAACTGCGCCGTAAAATCCTGCACACGAAAACCACGCAAAAATAATGCCGCAACACTGGCCGCCGTCACCACAATTAAAACAATTATCAGCACTGGCCAAATGTGATGACGACGCCGCGCATAACGGTGGCGTAATTGGTAACCCGTATATAAATCGTCGATATCAATGTTTATTCGGTATAAGTAAAATCATGCCCAGCAATCTGAATTGTATCGCCATCGGTTAAACCAATGTTTTTTAATTCTGCAATCACACCGTGTTGCACCAAACGACGTTGGAAATAGCGGTTACTTTCGGTATCATCCAAGACCACCCCGCGAATTAAATTATCAATGAAAGGTCCTGTCACCTGATACTCACCATTACCGCCGGTAACAGTAAATTGATTTTTATCAATCCTTTGTTCCAACACCGTTTCCACCAACAACGGTTCTGGCTTGGGAATTGTGTTCAAAGTTTGTAAGCATACATCCAACAATTCCTGCAAACCTGTATGGTTCAACGCCGAAATCTCATAGACCGGAATTTTACGCCCCAGTTTCGTTTTGAAAGCTTTAATTTGTTCTGGAGTCGCGCTGTCAATTTTATTCAAAACCACAATTTGTTTTTTGTTTTCCAAATCAGCATGGTACTGTTTTAATTCTTGGTTAATTACTTCATAATCGTGATACGGGTCGCGCCCTTCGGTTGCGGCAATATCAATCACATGTAACAACAAACGTGTGCGTGCAATATGTTTCAAAAAGTCGATTCCCAAGCCAACACCGTCGCTCGCGCCCTCAATCAAACCGGGAATATCCGCGAACAACAAGTTTTGACCATGCACCTGCGCCACACCGATATTCGGGTACAAAGTAGTAAATTGATAATTAGCAATCTTGGGACGCGCCCGACTGATTACCGACAGCAAGGTACTTTTCCCAACATTCGGATAACCAATAATCCCGATATCCGCAATACAGTTCAATTCCAAACGCACCGTATATGGTTGTGTCTTCACACCGGTTTTAGAAAAGTTTGGAGTTTGACGGGAAGCCGTCGCAAAATGCGTATTACCAAACCCACCGGCTCCACCACGTAAAGCCAAATACCTTTGACCAATCTTGGTAATATCACACAACAGTTTACCTTCCTCATCCATCACCTTAGTTCCCAGTGGTACTGGAATAATTACATCCGCCCCATCCGCACCAGTTTTGTTACCACCTTGTCCGTTCGCGCCGTCACCGGCCTTAAACTTTTGGTTGTAATGGAAATCAACCAAGTTGTCCAAGTTATTGGTCCCAACAAAAATTACATCACCACCGCGGCCACCATCGCCACCATTGGGGCCACCAAACATGGTTAAAGTATCACGATAAAAAGTGGCGACACCTGCCCCACCTGAACCGGCTTGAATGGTAATCTTAACGCTATCAACAAACATATGCACATATTATAACAAAATTACATACAAAAGTATATGGATTTTAATCGAAAAACCTTGGAACATTTATCCAAGTTAAGCGATGACGAACTGACCAATTTATTGGCGGAGCAAATTCGCATCAAAAAAGAAAACGGCACTTTGGGCGAAGTCGAAAAAATGATTCGCGTTATCAGTCCACTGCTCAGTCAGGACCAGCGCCAACGCTTAATTAAAATTATCCAATCAATTCAAAATCAACAATAAAGGGGTGTTAATGGAAGACGAAACCTTAAACAATGTTTTGAACTTATTACAAAACACATCGAACAATAATTCCAATAATCCCAATAATTTATTTACTAACAACAATGATCTACAAACACTCTTAATTAAGTTTCTTTTATCAGGCGGGCTTAACCAAATTTTGGGTTCCCGCAAAGAAGAACCCAAAGCACAACCCGAACCACCTAAGCCCCGTACGATTGATTTAACTAACTATCAGCGTCTGGATTGAACCACGATGTTATCATCGACAACATCAATTTCGGTAAAATGAATTTGCTCGGTAATAATTTGTTCCGAGATTTTATCTTCGATTTGCGTTTGGATTAAACGACGAATTGGACGAACACCATAATTCTTTTGGTAACCGTGCTCCGCAATCCAAGTCACAACCGCATCAGTATAATGCATGCTAACATTTACCGCCGACAAGCGCTTACTCAATTTTTGCATTTGTAGCACCACAATCTTCTCAATGTCGTTTTGGGTCAAGGTGTTAAAGACCACCACGCTATCAATTCGGTTAATAAACTCCGGACTAAACTTTTTACGCATACCTTCCATGATGTACTTTTCTTCCTCTTCTGGTGCTACATCGTGGTCAGTCGGAATTTCACTGACCCCCACATTTGAAGTCATCACGATTAAAGCGTTACGGAACGATGTTACCTTACCATGTGAATCGGTCAAGCGACCTTCATCTAAAATTTGTAACATTAAATTATAAATATCGGCATGGGCTTTTTCAATTTCATCAAACAAAACCAAGCAGTACGGATTATGGCGTACTCGGTTACACAAGTTAGAACCATCATCATAACCAGCATATCCCGGAGGCGCACCAACCAATTTACTAACACTGTGTGCTTCACTAAACTCGCTCATATCCAATTTAATAAAGGCCTTTTCAGTATCGTAGAGCATTTGCGATAACTGCTTACAAACTTCGGTCTTACCCACACCAGTGCGTCCCAAGAAGAAGAACGAGCCAATCGGACGGTTAGCATCGTTAATACCACTACGGTTACGGCGAATAGCCTTGGCAACCGCGCTAATTGCTTTATCTTGACCGATAATCACGGCTTGTAGATCTTTTTCCAAATCCATTAAATTACGTTGGTCATTCGTATTGATTTTATTCAACGGAATCTTGGTCATTTCCGAAACCACGGTTGCAATATCCGCATCGGTAATGGTTGATAAGTTATGTCCCGCTTTAATTTTGGCCTTGGCGCAAGCTTTATCTAAAACGTCAATCGCCTTATCGGGCAAGTTACGGTCAAAGATATATCGGTTTGACAATAACACCGCAGCCTTCAAAGCGCTGTGGTTAATTTGCACTTTATGGTAGTTTTCAAACCCAGGTTTCAAGCCTTCCAAAATTTCCACCGTTTGTTCCAACGTTGGTGCATAAACCATTACAGGGTCAAAGCGGCGTTCCAAGGCTGGGTCCTTTTCAATGTACATGCGGTACTCGTCAATCGTCGTCGCTCCCACACAACGTAAAGTACCGCGCGCCAAAGCCGGCTTCAAAATTTCCGCCACACTCATTTCGCCATCCTTGTTACCGCTGGCAACAATGTTATGAATCTCGTCGATGAATAAAATAATATCATCGCGACCTTTGAGTTCTTGCAAAACTTTATTCAAACGGCCTTCTAATTCGCCACGGTATTTAGAGCCGCCCAACAACAAACCGACATCCAAAGAATAAATAATTTTGTTTTGTAAATTTTCCGGCACCTGCTGGTCAACAATACGTTTTGCCAATCCTTCAATGATTGCACTTTTACCAACGCCGGCCTCGCCAATCAAAACCGGATTGTTTTTAGTTTTACGACAAAGAATTTCAATCAAGTGGTTGGTTTCCTCATCGCGACCAATAATGCGATCAATTTTTCCTTGGCGTGCTTTGGCGGTTAAATCCTGTCCATATTCTAATAACACCGGCGACAAATCAGCATTGACCGGTGCACTGCTTACGCGCGAAGCATGACTATTTAATTCTGTTACCCGCGCCGTACTTTGCGCAACAGTGGCGTGTTGTACCGGTGTTGACGACATGATAACTTTCGGTTGTGTCGGTTTTTGCGCACTCACATTTTCAATCTCATTAACAATCTTTTGTAAAATCCGTTGTGAAGCCCCCGGGTTGATTTTATCAATCACCGCCTTGGTTTGTTTACATTTAGAACACAAAACATACAACAAGGATTCGCTGTAAATCTCGGGTTGGTTAAACAACATACTTTGTGTTTCCGCCATGCTCAAAATTTGATTCACATTTTTATCCGCGAAGAACGCCGGTGGTGTCGCTGCTAAGCGTTCCGATGTTACGCCCTCACTATTCAAAAAAGCACAAGCCAAACTATCCGTAACTAAACTGCAACCATACAACAAATGAATCGGTGCAACTTTTTGTGGATTGTTACCTGCCGCTCTCAAAGCAAATTGCCAAATCCGTGTTAAGTTACCCGAAATGTTTACCATATATTGATTGTAGTATTTTTGTAAAATATTGTATACTGTTTTTATGGTCATATCCTACGAACCGATAAAAAAAACTTATTCGACAAAATCTTTACCAGAAGAGGTTTCGCACCATTTTAAAACACCACATCTTCAATCAAAAATTTGTGGCAACTGTGGTTATGACCTAAATGAATTTTTGAAAACTGGCTACTTAGGTTGTCCTGATTGTTACCAATATTTCAAAAAAGAATTGGAGTCGTACATCAATGAACTTAGATAATCTTGTGATGACAACCCGTGTGCGCCTAGCCCGTAACCTTGCGCATATTCCATTTGCTTGCCACGACCGCAAAGTCTTCCGTCGTATTGCAGATTACATTACACACCACCGCCCCGACCTGAACAGTTTTAATCTGAATGAACTTGCCATTCGTGACAGTCTTTTTGAACAACATTTAATTAGCGCAGACTTTTTACAAAACGCCGACACCGGAGTTTTGGTTACCAATTATGACAACACCATCAACATTATGCTGGACGAAGAAGACCATATCCGCATCCAAGCCATCACTAACCGTTATGATTTGTGGCAAACTTATCAAACTGCTAAAAGCATCGCCGACCAATTAGAGAAAGACTTTGAAATCGCCAAAGACCCACAACTGGGATACCTTACCAAATGTCCAACCAACCTTGGCGGTGGTCTACGTGCCAGCGTGATGATTTATTTGCCGGCACTAACTATCACCAAAAAAATTGCCGATGTTTTTCAAGAACTTGACAACCAAAAAATTACCATCCGAGGTGTTTATGGGGAAAACAGCGATGCCAGCGGATGCATCTACCAAATTTCTAACCAAAACTGCTTAACCATGTCAGATCATGAAGTTATCAACATGATCAATCGCATTGTTACTAAACTAGCTACGACCGAGCTTAACCTTGAACGTGAACTTTGGCAAAAATCACCCGACAAGATTATCGATAAAGTAATGCGCGCTTGGGGTATCTTAACTAACGCACATTTATTATCCAGTGACGAAGTTGTCGAACAATTGGTATGGATCAAACTTGGTATTGGCTTTAAGATTCTTGCTTTCCGTAATAACCGCATTATTGACGACCTGTTTTTCATTACCAAACCCAACACGATTATCACTAATCATCACCTACAAAACGCTTCTCAACTGCAACGTGATAAAAAGCGCGCCGAAGAAGTCCGCGAAAAACTGCTAACTTTCCGTATGAAATAAGCCCGGTTTTCACTTTACGCAAGATTTCGTTTGTGTTTATATTTGCAAATATGTTATCCTGATTTCATGCCCATTTTATGGGTAAATCACAAACAAAGGAACGAATTGAATTGAAAAATAAAAATCAAACCGTTCGTAAGGCCGTCATTCTTTGTGCTGGTAAAGGTACCCGCATGATGCCTTACACCAAATCACAACCTAAGGAAATGTTACCGGTTCAAACTACCCCATTATTACAACTAATTGTTGAACAAGCGATTGAAGCCGGCATTAAAGAATTTTTTATTATCATCAGTGACAGTAAAGAATGTATCGTAAACCACTTTAAGG
Source organism: Eubacteriales bacterium (assembly GCA_018384735.1). Classification (GTDB taxonomy): domain Bacteria; phylum Bacillota; class Clostridia; order Christensenellales; family UBA1242; genus RGIG8050. The sequence goes on from JAHAXB010000016.1 coordinate 10,952, forward strand.
ATATGTATCCTGACATCAAAATTTCCTATGGTAAACAAATAAAAATGGAAGGCACTGGTCCAGCAACCATGATTGCCAAGGACTTTATTGGCAAGGATCCATTCTTGTTAATCTTCCCCGACGAATTGATGTTGGAACAAAACCCATATAAAGTTTTAATTGATGACTTTAATCAACATCACACAACTGTTTTGTCATCCTACCAAATTCCATTAGAAGTCGCCTACCGCTATGGCATTATTATCCCGAAAAAAGGCAACGAAATTAAAGGTATTGTGGAAAAACCCAAAGACAATCCACCATCCAATTTTGCCTCACTCGGAACTTATGTTTTGGTTCCCGAAGTTTTAGACTATGTCCGTGAACATATCGACGGCGAAGGTGAAATATGTATAGTTGATGCCATTAACAAGTTACCAAAACTACGCCATGTAGAATTAACTGGTAAACGCTTTGATTTAGGCAACCCAATGGGCCTTGCTCAAGCCATGACCTACGCCACCTTAAAAGCTCATCCAGAATTTAAAACTTGGTTGCAAGATTTAATCAAATAAAAAAAGGAGAAACAAAAAATGTTAAAATTTGGAACATCAGGAATTCGTGACATTACAAAAAACTTAATTAAGGATCATGTGGCAACACAAATTGCCGAAGCATTATCAAAAGCTGGTTGGAAAGAACTCTCACTTGGTCGTGACGGCCGCACCGGCAGTGATAAACTTATGAACGAGTTTGTCAAAGCTTTCCCCGGCACCATTCACAACTTGGGTATCACTACTACACCAGACATAGTTGCACAAAATGGTCTAGCTGTAATGATTACGGCTTCACATAACCCGTACCAATACTGTGGCTTTAAAATCTATTTAAATCACTTTGAACAAAAAACACTGGATATTCCACCAGTACCAGTATACCATAAATGGGACTTGTTACCCAAAGATATCGTCATTGACTGCGCTAATGGTGCACTTGGACACAAATTGCACAGTCTTGGTTTTACTAATATTGTCAATTACAAAGGTGAAATTAACGAAGGATGTGGTGTTACTCACCCTGAGTTTTTAACCAAATATTGTCAAGATAATAAATTGGAAATCGCTTTCTCAGTTGACGGCGATGCAGATCGCTGTTTGGTATATTTGCATGATCGTATTTTAACTGGCGAAGAAACTTGCTTAATTATTGCTAAATTATTAAAATTAAACAAAATTGTCGTTGACGAAACTATCAACAGCGGACTTGGTAATTCGATTGAATTAGTCCGTTGTAAAGTTGGTGCTAAAAATGTTGTAGACGCAATGCGAGCAAATCACCTCGTATTTGGCGGAGAAAAAAGCGGTCACTATTATTTAGATGCCAACATGGGTGATTCGGATGCGATTGATACCATTATTTTAATTGCAAAAGCATATCATGAAATTGGATTGGATGGTATGTTAAAAATTATTAAATCATATCACTCTTACTTTGAGTTTTATCGCAATGTTAAACTTACCGACCTTCCCGCTAACTATGAAGAGGTACTTGCTAACTTTGTTTTACCAAAAGGTATGCGCAAGGTTATTCGCAAAAGCGGTACCGAACCCCTCCTCCGTATTATGTTAGAAGGCAAAAAAGAAAAAGTTGTTATGAAAGCTTGGCAAACATTGTCCGCCCAATTAAATTTAAAATAAGCATAGTTTAATCATAAAATAAAACACCCTTCACATAGGGTGTTTTTATTTAATAATGATACTTTTTCTTTTGGGCAAACAGGAACAATAATGAAATGATTAACGCCATCATTTCTGCAAAGGTAATCGATAACCAAATTCCCTCAACTCCAAGCCACAAAGGCAATAAAATTGCCGCTAACAGCTTAAAACCCAAAGTCCTTAACACAGAAATAATTGCCGAAATAATACCGTTGTTTAACGCCGTAAAGAAGGACGAAATAAAAATATTGATACCAATTACAATGAAATTAACCGAAATCATCCTGAATGCATGCGCGGTCATTTTTAATAAATCCTGGTTGTACCCCACGAACATTTTAGCAAACGGCATTGACAAACAAAACGCCAAAACCGCCATGACAATGCCAACTAACAAATTTAAGGTCAAACTTTTCTTCAACAAACTTTTTAATTCATCATGATTTTCCGCGCCGTAATGATAACTAATTACCGGCGATGAACCAATCGTAAAACCAATAAAGATGGCAATGAAAATAAATTGCACATACATCAACACACCATACGCCGAAACGCCATTCGCGCCGGCGTATTTTAGTAACTGCAAATTATAGACGATACTGACAATCGAACCCGAAACATTAGAAAACAGTTCCGAAACCCCATTACCGCAAGCACGCAACATCGGTTTAAATTCAAACCTAGTTTTGGTCAAATGCAATAAACTGGTGTTACGTTTGGATAGGAAATAAAAGATTGGCAATGTAGCAGCAATAGTTTCACTGATACCAGTAGCTAATCCCGCACCAATAACTCCCCAATGGAAAACGCCAACAAAGAGTGCGTCTAAAATGATGTTGGTAATCCCGCCGACTAAATTAAAAATTAAACCTAGTTTTTGTCTTTCAGCCACCGGTAAAATTACTTGGAAAACATTTTGTAACATAAAACAAATGATAAACGACAAAATAATGCGCCCATACCACACACATTCCTCTAAGGTTTCCCCTTCTGCACCTAAGAATTTGGCCACTGGACGTGCACAGGTTACCCCAATTACGGTTAATACTAATCCAACCACAATCGTCATCATGACAATCATGGTAAAATATTGATTAGCCTTTTCGTGTTTTCCTTGTCCTAAGGTCTTTCCGATTAACGCGGTACCACCCGAACCAATCATAAAACCTACCCCGCCCAAAATCATGATAAACGGAAAAATTAAGTTTACGGCATTGAACGCAACTTGCCCCGCAAAATTAGACACAAAGAAACCATCGACCACACTGTAAATCGAAGTAAACACCATCATAATGATTGGTGGTATACAGAACCTAATCAACTTCCGATGGGTGAAATGATCAGACAGTTTAATTTCCATGCTTGCTCCTTTGAATTTTCTTTTAACGAATAAAAAATCCTGACCGACGTCAGGATTTTCCTCTGGAGCGGGAAATGAGGTTCGAACTCACGACCTTCGCCTTGGCAAGGCGACGCACTACCGCTGTGCTACTCCCGCATTCGTATAAGTATAATAGCACGCCCCAATCAAAAATACAAGCACTTTTTCTTGGTCATATTTTTTACAAAAATCGGCAATAAAAAAATTGTTAAAATATTTCTTTGCAAATATTGACTATAACTACCGAATTTGATAAAATTGAAGCATGGAAAATAACAAATTAACACAATTCAATTTATCTGGAAAGGCGGCCAAAAAGATTTCAGCCTTATGTGCGGCGGGTCTTTTATTTTTAACCCCGCTTTTTGGTAAATCCAATACTCTTAACCCACAAAAACAAATTGAAAATTTGTCAAAAAATTATCGCAGCAATAAAACCCAAAATGCGATTGACAAATTCAGTTCTGCTGAAGCCGAAAAAGTATTGAAAAACACCCTTGCTAATCCACTACGCAACATGAAAACCGCAACCCTTATCAACGTGGAAGCGATGGCTCAATTAGCCGAAGTTAACGCCGAAAACATTGCCATGTTATTAAAGGTTTCCGACATTTACCATCAATTTGCCGTTAAAAACTTGGTCGAATCTGGTATGGCACAAGAAATGTACGAATATGCCATCGTTGCTGACGAAAAAGAAAACGCAGCGGTTTGGAACAAACACAATGCCGAAGAAAATCTTCGTTCACGCAGTTTCTTTGCACCCATGCAAGTTGAATTGGGCTTAAAAAGTGAAACTGGTGCTTTGACCACCGCTGATGAAGTTACTTTCAACAAAATGGACAGCATCGACGGCAAAAATGAATACACTAAAGTATTCTTTAAAAACAACGGTCCACGTAATGTTTATCAAGAAGTTAACGCTGTTACCACCTGGGTACTTGAAGATATCTGTGGTCAAATTTATGATACATACCGTATCATGGCTTACCAAAATGGTTCCAGCAAAGAAGGTGCCGCCGAGTTCGCGAAACGTAAAACCAATGAATTTAAACAATACATCAACAATATTAAAAAGATTGTGATGCAAGATAACTTGACCGATAAAGGTTTGAAAAACTTGGATCGTAACATGAACGATGCGGTTAATGTTATGCCCGCTAAAGCCTTCGGTACCACCGAAATGCGCGGCGCCTTAATTGATGCCTTGACTTCAATTTTCGGTGTTCAAAAAATCCAACAAGTTTTAATTAAATTAAACTACAATCTTGATAAAAACCAAGCTGAAGCGTACACCCAAGCCGCTAAAACAGTTACCAAGAAAAAAGCCGCAGCAGTTACCAAAAACACTGTTAAAGCGTCACACAGCACCAACATTCAAAAGCCAGCTTTTGTTGAAGATTTGAAATACGGTTCCGATGTTTTAATTGGTAATAAACGCACCACTATAGTCAACGAAATTGACTACACACTTCCGGGAAATTTGTTCGATTACGACTTTGGTGTTCAAGTTAATCCGGCGTTTGCTTATAAGAACAGCAATTTCGACAGTTCAACCCAAATTCTGGCCAAAGCCGGCGCAACTACGAAACCAACCCAAAACGGTTGGACCTTTGGTGCTAAACTTGGTACTGGCGCCGAAATTTTCTACAACAATGGTGCTGCCTTCTTACTTGATGGTGACCTCAGCGTATCAAAACAAATTTCTAACAGCAATGTAAAAGTTGATGGCAGCATCGGTGGCTCCTATGGTTTCTCACAAACCAATCCTTATGGTTCATTACGCGCGATGGCATCTGTTTTATTCAAGACCAGTTGGGGAACCTTTTCTCTTGGTATCGGTTACGAACATGTGTTTACCAAAAATCAAGGTTACACACCAACTCCAACACCAACTCCAACACCAACTCCAACGCCTGATCCAACCCCTGAGAAGCCAGGACAAGAAGCGCCAGGTGATGAACAATTACCGGACGAACCAACATATGGTGGCGATGATGGCACCGAAAATCAACCCGGAGACACAACAGACATCGGAGATATCACTGATGTACCAGACAAGCCTGTTGATTTTACACACCTTAAGTAAAAGAAAAGCGCAAGTCACTTGCGCTTTTTTAATGCACTAAATTTAACTCTAAAAGCGTTTAAAATACTTAACAGCGCGACACCAACATCACCAAAAATCGTCATCCATAAATTGGCTACACCACACGACGACAAAACCAGGATGCCAACCTTAACCAAAAGTGAAAACCAGATATTTTGCCGTACAATACACATACTACGTTGCGCCAAATGTTTTGTGGTCAAAATACCGCGCAAATCATCATGCATTAAAATTACATCGGCGGCCTCCAAGGCGGCATCACTGCCAATACCGCCCATGGAAATTCCAACATCAGCGCGCATCAGCACTGGCGCATCGTTAATACCGTCCCCAACGAAACACAACGCATCTTTGGTATTCATTTCGGCGTAGATACTTTCTACAGCCTTAACTTTGTCCTGCGGTAATAAATTAGCCCGATAAGCACTCAATCCCAAATCATTGGCGACACCGGCCGCCACAACTTCATTATCGCCAGTCAACATTACCGTACGCGCTGACAATGCTGCCAAGCCAGACAAAACCTCGTGTGCTTCGGGCTTAATTTCATCTTGAATCACAATGTAACCTAAATAGGTTTGATTACGCGCCACATGAACTACCGAACCTGTTACAGACTGTACCGTGCAGGTAATTTGATGTTCACGCAATAATTGCGCACTGCCACAGTAAATTGTTTCCGCACCTTTGGTCGCAATTACGCCACCACCTGCAATATTGGTCAGCGTATATCCAGTTTCGATTTTTTGACCATAAGCCGCCACAATCGCCCGTGCAATTGGGTGACTGGAATCCTTTTCCGCAATCGCGGCCAAACGCAAAATTTCCGCACGCTTCGACACTGGTTCAACCGTGGTAATCACAAAATTTCCCTTGGTCAAAGTTCCCGTCTTGTCAAAAACAAAGACTTTGGCTTGGTTTAATTTTTCTAAATAGTTCGACCCCTTAATTAACACGCCAGCTTTTGACGCCGTACCTAACGCAATGAAAAAGGTTAATGGCACCGAAATTACCAAGGCACAAGGACACGATACAACCAAACAACTCAGTGCCCGGTAAAGCGCGACGCCCCAATCATTAAAAACCAACCCAGTGACAACTGCCAATAAAACCGCCGCCAAAATCACAATCGGAGTATAATAACGCGCGAACTTCGTAATAAAATTTTCGGCCTTGGATTTTTTCATGGCAGCATTCTCAACTAAATCCAAAATTTTTGTTGCGGTCGAATCATAAAACACTTTGGTCACACGCACTGTAATTTGCGAAGTTAAATTTACACAACCGCTCAACACTTCATCATTAGTCTTCACGCTACGTGGCAATGATTCGCCGGTTAAAGTCTTCGTGTCTAAATCCGTCGCACCTTTAACAATCACACCATCAAGAGGCACTTTCTCGCCGGGATTTACCACAATCAAATCACCGACCTTTACGGTTTCAGGATCGACCTTGGTTAATTCGTTACCAACCAACAAGTTGGCGTAATCTGGACGTAAATTCATTAAATGTTCGATTGATTTACGCGATTTTCCCGTCGCATATTTTTGCAACCATTCGCCGATTTGGTAAAACAACAAAACCGCACAAGCTTCGTCAAAACCTTCTAAACTTTGCCCCGTCACGCCACGGTAAATGGCTAAGCCGAACGCACCAAAAGTTGCGACCATCATTAAAAAGTTTTCGTCCAATAATTGTCCACGCCAAAGGTTACGCACGGCCTTCCACAGCACGTCATATCCGACCAACAAATAAATTGCCAAATACAACCCAAACGGCAACAGGAAGCCATAGGAGCCCGTAAGCACACTGGCTAAGTTGACAATTTTATCAACGGTAAAAACAGTCAGAAATAAAACTAACGCTACCGAAATTCGCACTAACTTTCTTTTCATATTATCCTTACATCATAATCTTGCAATCAGGTTCAATCTTTTTGCAAACTTTTACGACTTCTTGCATAACAGAATCAAATTCTTTTTCATCCGCTTCAATCATCATTTTTTGTGTCAAAAAATTTACGGACACATGATCAATCGCTGCAATTTTTTTAATACAGTTTTCCATCTTAGCGGCGCAGTTCGCGCAATCTAAATCTTTTAAACGAAATACTTTGGTCATCTGTTTCTCCTTATTGTTCCTTCACATGGGTCATACCACAAGCCATAATTTGGTTCACATGGTCATCATCCAACGAATACTTAACTTCTTTTCCTTCTTTCACGCATTTAATCAACTTGGCCGCCCGAAGAATCCACAACTGGTGCGACACTGCAGAAATACTCATTTTCAAAATTTCAGCAATCTCCCCCACATACAAATCACGCAGGTGTAAACAATACAAAATTTTGGCACGCGTCGGGTTACCAAACATTTTGAAAAATTCCGCCAAGTTGTACACATCTTGGTCATCCGGTAACTGTTCACGCAAATCAGCAATATCCTGATTCATGACTTTATTCTCCTTTTTTACTCTTGATTATTTGAACACTTTTTCAAATGTTCTACTATTATATTATACGCACAAACAGTTCCTGTCAATCACAAAAAACAAAAAAAAGCGTCCGCAAACCAGACGCTTATGATTGGTGTTTCCGCCGTGGCTCGAACACGGGACCCTCGCCTTAGAAGGGCGATGCTCTATCCAACTGAGCTACGGAAACCTACCATATCATACCAATTTATTCGTGTTTTGTAAAGTGGCAGAAGCCAACTGTACTCCATAAAATAAACCATGGATTACTTTGATTTTACCGGTAAAGTCGTAATTGAATTTTACACTACTGGGTGTTTGAATTGCCAAATGATGTCCCCGATTATTACCAACCTTGAACGCCTGATGCCCGACATACGATTTTATCGTGTGAATGCTGATATACACCCCGACTTAATCCAAAAGTATCAAGTCACTTCAATTCCCAGTTTAGTACTCTTTCGTAATGGGCAAAAACTGTCTACCATTGTAGGTACCAAACCGCAAGCAACCTTACAAGCGATGATTAACAATATTTTAAATTACGCCTAACAAAAGCGGTTGAATTTGTTGTCCGTGTAAAGCTGCCTCAACCGTTACTACCACCTGACCAAAATCACACACGCAAGAATACGGCTTGGCGGTCGGGTTATCTTGACGGAAAGGCACGAAATAGTAATTACGGCGAGTCAATAATTCGCCGATGTTTTTCGCACTACCTGACAACGCGTCGTTCGTTGCTAAACCGATCACACACGGTTTATTATTGCGCAGTAACGCCTTAACCGCCATCAAAACACACGTATCCGTAATACCATTAGCTAATTTCGCCATCGTATTCCCCGTAGCCGGAAAAACAATCGTACCACGCAAATCCGGCATACTGGACAAACGTTCCGCGCCCGCAATGGTAGTAATAATTTCATGACCGGTTAAACGCCGAATCTCATCTTGAAAAGTCAAATTATCCACAAAACGATTCGGCACACAACCATTTGGCGAAATGACCGGATAAATTTCATATCGTGCAACTAAATCTTCCAAAACCGAAATCAAACGCGCAAAGCTGCAAGCACTGCCCGTAATGCACAGCACCAAAGCCGGTTTCGCGTGTAACTGTAAATAACGTTGTATACAATCAAACGCTATCTTGGCGGCTTCACGGGGAAAATACTTGCCGGGCAAACCGGGCAAAATTTGGTAATTAAAATTTTTTTGCTCCGCACCTGACCAATCAAAACCGAACGGACTAGAAGCTAAATCATAAATCACTTGTGTATTTTTGTACTTTGACCAACTTGCGGGCTTCATCAATGGGCGCGGAATGGTATTCACAATTATTGGATAATCGCCAAATGGCGCCTTTTCAAAATAAGCCCGTTTGCCATACTTCGCTTCTAATTCAGCTTGTTTGTGCCAATTAAAATTCAAAACCGCAACTGACCAATCATGAAACACTTTTTCCAACGCTGCGGTTAATTTTCCCGCCCCACAAAAAAGTATTTTCCGATTTTTACTATGATAATTTTCATCAACAATCTTTTTTAATGCTTGGGCGGTCAAGTCATTATTTTCAACAATAAATTGCTGGTCACTATTCAAACTGACATAAGTGACTCCATCCGGCAAATCCGCCACACTGGTTTGATAGCCGAAGACCAAACTTCCTTTGACAACATTTTGCCAAAAGTTTTTGGTCAGGTTAATCCGCGGTTCTAAATAGTAAATCCCTTTTTGATCATCCTGCGCAGCAAAATCCCGTGTTTGATAGCCATGTTCCGTAAACAGTTTTTCTAACTCCTTCACGCGTGCATCCGTACTGCTTTGGTTACAGCAAAAAACATATTCCATAATTATGAATATGATATAACTGTGGAAATAGTCAAATTCGGGGGTTCTTCCATGGCAACCCCAACAACGATTCGGTTGTGTCGTAATATTGTGCAAAGTAATTCTGCAGTCCAAGCCATTGTCGTTTCAGCGCCGGGCAAATACGGCAGCTACCAATCAAAAGTCACCGACAACTTAATTCGTCTGACCAAAGGGGCGCCCATTTTAGCGGACATCATCGGACGCTTTGACGACATTGCCCGCGAACTTTTGCGTGGCGACCAATATGAACTGTACCAAACCATTCTATCGCAAACCCGCACCGCCATGACAGAACGACCCCAAGATTACAACTTTATTGTTTCACGAGGTGAATATCTTGCCGCACGCTTGTTCGCTTTATATCTTGGTTACCAGTTCATTGACGCTTATGACATTTTGGTTATTAAACCCGACGCGACGATAGATCTAACCGCCACCAAAAAGCAAATTAAGTTGCACCATCTTAAACAGCATTTACCCTTCGTGATTGGCGGTTTTTACGGACAACGCGATGATAAGACCGCCCTGTTCACTCGCGGTGGCAGTGATTATACGGGCGCTATTTTGGCGGTACTAATGCACGCGACAATTTATAAGAACTATACCGACACTAATGGAATTCAAACATCTAACCCCCGTTTGGTCCCCGATACGCAAACCATTCCCTGTTTAGATTTTAATTCATTAGATATTTTAACTCACAACGGAGCCGGTGTAATTCACGAAAACGTCGCCAAGTTACTGGAAACTTATCGCGTACCATTACGCGTGGATAACACTTTTAGCCCGCACCAAATTTTTACCGAAGTTCACAGTCCGCGTTGCCGTCATTGCCAACACAATTTCTTTTGCGTTACCAACAAAGATAACCGCATTGTCGTCGTAACAAAAAAGCACGGCAAACCCGTTACCGTGCGATTTTTTATGAGTACTCCGCAAAACCTACTCGCGGATATGCAATTACTACACCAACGCTTATTAAAGCAATTATAAGACGTATTTGTGCAAATCGAATTTCTTAATCATTTGTTTCATGTTCTTTTCTACGAAGGCCTTATCAATCACAATCACTTCTTTTTCTTGTGACTTCTTGCTGCCAGCGTTAAACAAAACATCTTCCAATAATTGTTCCATAATTGAGTGTAAACGACGCGCGCCCAGGTTTTCGTTGGTTTCATTTTCGTTAGCGGCCAACTCAGCAACCAACATCAAAGCATCTTTTTCAAATTTCAATTCGACATTATCAACAGCTAACAATTCTTGATATTGTTTGGTAATTGCGTTATCCGGTTGAGTTAAAATCTTGTAGAAATCATCTTTGGTCAAAGTGTCTAATTCCACACGAATTGGGAAACGACCTTGCAATTCTGGAATTAAATCATCAACCTTGCTAACATGGAAAGCACCTGCCGCGATAAATAAAATGTAATCGGTTTTAATCATACCGTATTTAGTTTGTACCGTACAACCTTCCACGATCGGCAAAATATCGCGCTGTACGCCTTCACGGCTAACCTCAGGACCATTTCCGCCACCGGTTGAACCAATTTTATCAATTTCATCAATAAAGATGATACCGCTTTGTTCCGCCAAGGCAATACCTTCGGAGTTAATCGTATCTGGATCAATTAACTTGCTACATTCTTCTTCAATGAACATTTCGCGTGCTGCACTGACAGTCATGGTTTTCTTTTTGGTTTGTTTCGGGAAAATACCGGGCGCCACCTTATCAAAAATCGAACCAATTTCAATACCTACGCCCATGCCAACCGGAATATCAACCATCGGCTTCATTTCACGCACAACATCAAATTCAATCAAAAAGTTTTCCAATTTGCCATCACGGTATTCATTCAAAGATTGTTCATACAACAAATTTTCGGCAATGTCATTAACTTTCTTTTTCTTTTCCGCCACAATCGCGTTGACAATTTTCTTTTCCACGATTTCTTCGGCTTTCTTGCGTACGTCAGCATATTTTTTGTCGCGAACCATACGAATCGCAACTTCAACCAAATCACGAATCATGCTTTCCACATCACGTCCGACATAACCAACTTCGGTATACTTGGTCGCTTCAACCTTAATGAAAGGTGCGCCCACCAATTTTGACAAACGACGAGCAATTTCAGTTTTACCAACACCGGTTGGACCCTTCATAATAATGTTTTTGGGCGTAATTTCATCGGCAATGTTTTTAGGTAATTTCGAACGACGATAACGATTACGTAAAGCAATCGCCACTACGCGTTTCGCTTGTTTTTGACCGATCACATAGCGATCCAGTTGTTCAACAATTTCTTTGGGAAAAATATCCATGCATCCTCCTTACTAGATGACATTATTATATTACATTTTACAATTTTCCGCAATTATTATATCATTATCATGACTACATAATATTTGGGGGAAAAATGAACGACTTTTTCAAGCGTAATTTAGTTTGGATAGCCATCCTGCTGTGCATCGCAGGCGTAGTGCTATCAATTATTGGTATTCCAACGGGTAAGCCAATTTTCTTTTTTATTGGTATTGTGTTAGCTTTACCTACGGTTGGCTATTTAATCTACCAAGTATTTTTTCACCAAGATAAACCAGAATTAAATTTAGCCCCCGCCACCGCGCGCGTCAGTTCCTCCAACATTACCTCAATCGTTACCCAAAAAGATGACATCTTAATCCGCGACGAAATTACCGACGACGACAACTTGGAACCGTTTTATAATGGCTATGCCAACGAACAAGAAATCGATAAGCGTTTACAAGAACTAACTAATGACGAACGCGAACGCACGATTATCGAGTTACCCGAAATCAATTTGCCGACCGCGCGCCCAGGTAACTTCAATGCGACCACCGCACTGGAAGATACCACCAACGACGAACTTTATCGTCAACGTGAAAGCGCCGCCGCCAATGCGGAAACTTTCACCACCGAAGTCCCGACCGAATTTATCAAAGAATTAGATGACGAACCCATCGCCGAAAATAATCTTTCGGTGGTTACCGCGGAACCTACTGTAACCAACGAAACCTATACCGCCGAAATTGAAAATTTTGACGACCAAAGCGCGGATTTATCATTAACTGATCCCAACTATATCCCGTCCGACGAACCAGTCATGCCACAACCCGTTGCCACGGTTAAACAACCGGTCAAACCGCAAAAATTAACACCAATTGACTTAACCAACGCGACCGTCATTCGCATTAACGCGGAAAATGCTGCCAAGCGCAAACAACGCGCCGAAGAGAAGAAAAACCTTTTGTCGCAAACAAACTTGGAACGTTACCTGCGCCGTTATTATGTCGAAACCGCCGCGTGCTTCTTAATGGACCGCACTATTTACAAAGACAAAAACGGTATTGCTCCTTACAACAAATTTGCCGTCAATAAAAATACCAATTTGCCGGAATACACCATGTCCGCCACCAAAGGTAAACTTTATAAGTTCTGCACTTACCTGATTGACGCGGAACGCTTCATTACGCACCAAGTTTTGTATGATGATTTCATTACTGCGATTGAACAAGGCGTATCCTTGGCGCGTATCAGCGAAACCTTGCACCCCATTTATCGCAAAAAATACAAAAAAGATTTCATCCTGAATTTGGCGAACCGCGAAGATTGGGATAACATCATGATTCTGGTTTACAATAACTACATTTTGGACAACGACAATTTCAAAGATGTTTTCACCCGCGTACCGTTTGAAATTGCTACTGCCTACAACGAAGAAAATGTCATCGATTATTTGAAAGACCCCGAACTGCAAGAACGTTTCAACGAAAAATACACTGCCTTGGAAGAAATGGGCGTACCGACATTTTGGGAAGCCTACTACATTTGCTTCATCAATTCGATTAAACAAAAATTAACCACGGAACAATTGGAAACAGCGGTTTTACGCGAATACAAAAAAATTGCTCGCGCCCTCAAACGTTTTGACGCCACCCGCCGCCGCCAACTTCGCAAAGCATCATAACCAAACAAAAAAATGACCCGCCCGGGTCATTTTTTATAACCTTTTCACTAATTACAATTCTTCAATCGTCAAGTTTTTGTTCGTGAAAATACAAATGTCACTGGCCACGTTCATGGCTTCTTTGGCGATTTCGCGCGCCGACATGTTGGTATTTTTCATTAACGCTTTGGCTGCCGCCAACGCATAGTTACCACCGGAACCAACCGCCACACAGCCACCGTCCGGTTCAATTACGTTACCGTCACCGCTTAACAATAACACACGCTCCTTGTCCGCCACAATCATCATCGCTTCCAATTTACCAAGCGCCCTATCTGTACGCCAAGTTTGCGCCAATTCTACTGCCGAGCGTAACAAGTTGCCCGAATGCTTTTGCAACATTTCTTCAAATTTATTGCATAAGGTAAACGCGTCCGCTACCGAACCCGCAAAACCCGCCACAACTTTGTCATCATACAAACGACGTACCTTGACGGCATTACCTTTCAAAATTACGGATTCACCAGCAGTAACTTGACCATCACCCGCCACAACCGTTTTGTTATCACGCTTAACAGCGATAATTGTTGTTCCGTGTAATTGCATTTTCTAACCTCCTTATTGACAATTACGATTACTACATTTTACTACATCTTTCACTTTTACCAAAGGACTTTTGCATTTTGGGCATAATTCGCCGGTTGGTTCGTCAAACGCCACAAAGTCGCAATTCGGATAACCCGAACAACCATAGAAAGTTTTACCCTTCTTGCTACGGCGCTTATAAATATCTTTGCCACATTTCGGGCATTTGCAAACTGGTTTTTCAAATGGCTTAGTCGTTTTACATTCCGGATAACCACTGCAAGCCAAGAACTTACCAAAACGGCTTTCGCGAATCAACATGACACGACCACAGTTCGGGCAATGTTCATCGCTTTCAACCGGCTTAATACGATTAGCTGCATTATCGTCCGCGCGCACTGCATCCACCACTTTAATAAACGGTTGATAGAAACCATCAACCACACTGACCCAGTCGATACCGTCGGACGCAATGTCATCCAATTTATCTTCCATATCCGCGGTAAAGCCCGTATTCATAATTTCAGGGAAATATTGGATTAGCCAGTCTACGACCACACAACCCAATTCGGTCGGCTTCAACGCCTTGCCTTCTTTTTCAATATACAAACGGGCAAACAAAGTTGCGACGGTCGGCGTATAAGTTGCGGGACGACCAATACCTTTTTCTTCCATAGCTTTAACCAAGGTTGCTTCGGTATAACGTGCCGGCGGTTGCGTGAACTTTTGGATAAATTCCAATTTCTTGAAATTCAAATTATCGCCAACATTGATTTCCGGCAAGATTGCCGCGCTTTCGCCTGCATCGTCTTCGCCTTCTTTTTCCGGTTCTTCTTTATTATTTTTGCTGGTGCTGCCACCGTAAACGGCTAACCAACCATCAAACAACGGCGTACGACCCGTTACACGGAAAGTATATTGATTGGCTTCAATATCAACGCGCACGCTATTAAAGGTCGCTTCAGCCATTTGCGAAGCAATAAAGCGGTTGTAAATCAAACGGTACAATTTTGCTTCATCCGGTTTGCAGTATTTATCCGCCTCGTCCGGTGTAATATCCAAATGGGTTGGACGAATGGCTTCGTGGGCATCTTGTGCCGATTTTTTGGTTTTGTAAATATTTGGTGTCGCCGGTACAAAATCCGCGCCATATTTTTGGGTAATATATTCTTTTGCCGTGGCTTGCGCTTCTGCCGAAACACGCACGCTGTCGGTACGGATATAGGTTACCAACGCCGTCATGCCACGTTCGCCCATATGCACACCTTGGTACAAAGTTTGCGCGGCCGCCGTCGTACGTTTCAAACTTAAGCCTAATTTAGCACCAGCATCTTGTTGCATGGAACTGGTAGTAAAAGGCGCCGGTGCGTGACGTTTGGTCACAGATTTTTTCACATCTTTGGCAACATATTGCGCGCCATCCAAGTCTTTGACGATTTGTTGCACTTGGGCTTCACTGGCTGGTTTCAAACGTTTACCATCCGGTCCGTAGTACAACGCCGCACGGAATTTTAACTTATCTTTTTCCAGATGCGCCCAAAAATCCCAATATTCTTCGGGTTTGAAGTTTTGAATTTCGCGTTCACGCTCCACAACCAATTTCAAAGTTACACTTTGTACACGTCCTGCCGACAAGCCCGATTTAATCTTCTTCGATAAAACTGGCGACAATTTATAACCAACCAAACGGTCCAAAACACGACGCGCCGTTTGAGCATAAACCAAGTTCATATCAATCGCGCGTGGCTTGGTCAAAGCTTCGTTAATCGCGTGTTTTGTAATTTCGTTAAATTCAATCCGTTGTGCCTTGGCTGGGTCAATTCCCAAAATATAGGTCAAATGATAAGCAATCGCTTCCCCTTCACGGTCCGGGTCGGTTGCAATCAAGACGGCTTCCGCCTTGGCTGCGGCTTCTTTCAAACCTTTTACCACATCCTTTTTATCAGATGAAATGACATATTGCGGTGCGTAGCCATTTTCCACATCGACCGATAATTCGCGTTTTTTCAAATCACGAAAATGACCACCGGTCGCCATAACCTGATAGCCGTTACCCAAATATTTTTTAATTGTATCCTTTTTACCGATACCCTCAATAATTACAAGTTTCATGTGTCTCCTCTACCTACTTAGCGACAAAATAATTGCCAGGCAGTTTCTCTATTAAACCAATCATTTCCATATTTGTCAAGAGCGTTGATAACTGTGGCACCGCCAGCCCACTTTCCAACACGATGTCGTCAAAGTGCATTTCGTCAGTTTTTAAGATATTCAGAATGTTTTGTTGTTCCAAAGTAATCTGTTTAGCTGGCACAATTTTTTTACTCTTTTTTCCGCGTCCCGTCAAACTTTTTACCAAATCATCCGTGCTGGTAATCATCTGCGCCCCGTGGTTAGCAATCAAATCGTTGGTACCTTGGCTAGCATAACAGTTGATATTACCGGGTACCGCGTATACGTCACGGTTTAGTTCCTGTGCTTTGCGAATAGTAATCAAGGTTCCACTGTGCAAATCGGCCTCAACCGCGATTACAGCCTGTCCTAAGGCTGCTACGATGCGGTTACGTTGTGGGAATGTAGTTTTGCCGCCCCGAAAATCTGGCGGATATTCCGAAATCAGCAAACCATGAGTGCCAATAAATTCTTGCAGGTCGTGGTTCATCACCGGATAATAAACGTCAATACCGTTACCAAGTACTGCGATGGTATTTTCTTTAGCGCCTTGGTGTGCAGCGGTATCAATTCCTTCGGCTAATCCCGAAACCACCGCAAAGCCCGCCTCCGCGCAACTTGCCGCCAAATCTTTTGCCACCGTTAAACCATAACGGGTACAATCGCGCGTTCCCACAATTGAAACCAAAGGACGCTTTAATAAATCTAAATTACCTTTCACATATAACTGTTTGGGCGGGTCTTTCAAATCTAACAGCGCCTGCGGATAATCTTGGTCACCCAAATGAATCAATTTGATTTCATTCATTGGCACCTCGGTTATAACGGTCTAAACTGCGGTAAGATATTGCTTCGCTAATGTGTTCGGGCAAAATTTTTTCCGAACCTGCCAAGTCCGCAATCGTGCGCGCCACCTTCAAAATACGGGTATAAGCACGCGCCGACAGGTTCAAATTTTCAAACGCGGCTTTCAAAATCTTTTCGCTTTCTCCGTCTAACATACAATACTTTTTCACCATCGCCGCATCCATCGTTGCGTTACAATGAATTTCGGTTCCATTGAAACGCTGATTTTGGATAGCACGTGCCGCAGTTACCCGTTTACGAATAGTAGCACTGTCCTCGGCTAATTTATCGTTTGTCAAATCATCATAAGTAACTTGGTCGACCTCAATGTGCAAATCAATACGGTCCAATAATGGTCCGGAAATTTTACCCAGATAATGTTGAATTTTGGATTGTGTACATTTGCAACGCTGAATCCGACTGCCATAGTAACCGCAAGGACACGGGTTCATACTCGCCACTAAGACAAAAGAAGCCGGATACTCCACCGTAGCCGCCGCGCGCGAAATCATAATGTTGTGATTTTCCAAAGGCTGGCGCAGTAATTCCAAACAACTGCGGTTATATTCTGGCATCTCGTCCAAAAACAAAACTCCGTTATGCGCCAATGAAATTTCCCCAGGGCGTGCGTATTTTCCCCCACCCGCCAAAGAAGCACTGGAAGCTGTATGGTGCGGACAACGGAATGGACGTGTCAACACAATCCCATGTTCAGCATCCAACAAGCCGGCACAACTGTGAATTTTGGTGGTTTCCATACTTTCGGTAAAAGTCATGGGTGGCAAAATTGTTTGGAAGCATTTAGCCAACATGGTTTTACCACTGCCGGGTGGCCCAATTAAAATAATATTATGTCCGCCCGCAGCTGCAATTTCCAAAGCACGTTTAGCGACGAATTGACCGCGCACATATTTCATATCACAAGGATAGACTGCATCAGCTAACAAAGTATCGAAATTGGCTTTTTGCACTTGCACCAACGGGCCGGGTTCCAACATATCGCCGGTAAAATAACTTACCACGTCGCCCAGACTACGCGCCGTATAAACATTAATTCCCGATACGAACGCGGCTTCACGGTAATTATCGGCGGGAATAATCACATTTTTAATTCCGTGTTCAACCGCCGTCAACAAAGCCGGTAAAACGCCGTTCACACGACGCAATTCGCCATTCAAGGATAATTCCCCCATGAAAGCCCAATCCGTCATCGGCTTGTTAATTATCTGCGTATTTGCTAAGATACCAATCGCGATTGGTAAATCATAATTTGCCCCTTCTTTTTTCGCGGACGCCGGCGCCAAGTTAATCACCACATTTCCCACAGGAAATTTATAGTCCAGATTGATAATTGCACTTTTGACGCGCTCCTTACCCTCTTTGACTGCATTATCCGGCAAACCGACCAAAGTATATCCTGGCAAACCTTTGGCAATATCGACCTCAACATCAACGATATAGCCATTCACCCCCGTTATGCCAAAACTTTTTACCGTAATCATGATAATTAAAAAATTACAACAAAGTGGCAGTAAAGTAAACTAAATTAAATCTTTCGTGTTAGATTTAAGCGGTTTTCCCATGGTTTCGCGATATTCCGTCAATTTTTGACAAAATTTCCATTAGTTTCGACTTTATTCGCGATTGTCGAATTTAACGGAACTTAATATCTTGAAATCATTACCATAAAAAAATAAAAGGAGAAAAACAAATTATGGAAAACAAAGTTTATCTTTATGGATTGGTGGTCAGCAACCCGACCCCGTGCGACGATTATTATGGCAGTGATTACTGTAATATTCAAATTTCGGTACGTCGCTTATCGAGCATTATCGACACCATTCCGGTCACATTGCACCGTGACCTAGTTGAACAATACGACGTTAAATTAGGTGACAATTTGGCAATTTTGGGCGAATTCCGCAGTTACAACAAAATTGAAAACAACCGCAGTCGCCTCATGCTAACTGTCTATGTGCATGAAATTACCAATGACATTGACACCACCAACCCCAATATGATTGAGTTGTCTGGTTACATTTGCAAAGCCCCCGTTTACCGCACAACA
The DNA here is from genome assembly GCA_018384735.1 of Eubacteriales bacterium. Taxonomy (GTDB): domain Bacteria; phylum Bacillota; class Clostridia; order Christensenellales; family UBA1242; genus RGIG8050. Next base: position 30,121 of record JAHAXB010000016.1, read on the forward strand.
CCATTCAACCGTGAAATTGCGGACTTGCTGATTGCCTGCAACCGCAGTGGTAACAAGAGCGACTACCTCCCCGCGATTGCTTGGGGTCGTAACGCCCGTTTCGCCAAAAACATCATGGTGGGCGAACAAATTCACATTTTTGGTCGCATTCAAAGTCGCGAATATCAAAAACGTTTGGAAAATGGTGATGTGCAAACCCGCACCGCCTACGAAATTTCCATTAACCAAATTGATTGTGAAAACGCCAACGCCCAAAACGGCAACACAAATTTTATCGTAAATAATCAATAATTTTACTGGTACCGTCAATCCAAGTTTGTTTTCCGCATTTAGTGATGTAACTTTGACGGTTTTGATAAACCTGCGTCAAAAGTTGTAACAATGTTTGCGTAGTTAATGCGGCTTGTGGCAAAACCTCACATACGCCAAGCCCCTGTAAATATTCCGCGTTTTGAATTTGGTCACCGCGACTTTCGGTTTTAGGCAACGGTACATAAATTGCCGGTTTTTGTAACGCCAACAATTCGGACACGGTACCCGAACCGGAACGCGCCAGCACCACATCTGCCCACGCAAAAGCATCCTGTGGGTGTTCGGTATACTCAATTTGTAAATACCCAGCATGTTGACAATCTGGATTTGACTTTCCTTTACCGGTAATGTGTAGCACATTCCACTTAGCACATAATTCGGTTAAACTCGACCAAATAACTTGGTTAATCGCACTGGCGCCTAAACTGCCACCCATGACCAACAAATTTGGTTTACCGTTATTGGGCAACTTAATGCGGTTAGCGTCCCCTTGGTAAATACTTTGGCGAATGATTGCGCCTGTTTGTACCATATTAGGATACTGCTTTTGTAACGGAAAAGTTGTACACAGCGTTTGGCACTTCTTCGCGGTCAAACGGTTGGCGAGACCTAACGACATATCGCTTTCGTGCGCTACAACTTTAATACCTAAACTGGCCGCCGCCAACACCACCGGCAACGCCACAAACCCGCCTTTGGAAAATACCACGGCGGGTTTTAATTCGCGTAAAACTTTTTTCGCTTCCCGAATACCACGCCAAAGTTTGAAGGGAATTAACAAATTCTCAGGTGTCAAAGTCCGGCGCAACTTAACCGTCGTAATTTCCCGATACGGTAAGCCGTTTTGCGTGGCAATCGTTTTTTCTACACCAGCGCCACCCACATAAACAATTTGGTCAAAATGAGCTTTCAAATACGGCAACAAAGCCATCTGTGGCAAGACATGTCCCGCCGTGCCACCACCAGTTAAAACAATCGTTCGCATAACATATTTATATGTTAATTAGCCCAAATCTATCGAACAAACTTTTCCTGCGGTCAATTTTAATGCTTCAATGCCGTTCAAGTTTTTATTCCAAGCCAACTCTTTATTACGCACTTTATGGAAAGCACTATTGAACAACACCTTAATGGTTACGGTTTTGCTTGGTAAAATCTTCAAACTTACTTTGCCTTTATTAGCATCCCAACTTAACGAAACCTTAGCCGCAAAATCCGTTGCCAAGTTTTTAACGCTACCCGTCATCAACGGGTCAATCAAGATTGGTAAAACTTTCAAGACATTGGCTGAACTTTGCAAGATACAATCCGTAATTGCCGTACCAACGCCCATCGAAACCGCAATATCCAGATTCGGTTTATCATTGGTGGTCATACCTGAACCACGCCAGTCATTTGACAAGAACAAACCGGACGGCGTCGCCGAACTGTTCACAATTTTTACCAATAAGTTCTTAACTTCGGTTACATCACCAGCATAAGCCAACTGGCAAGCCGCCATAACCAAGTTACGGGTTGGTTGATATGATGCCGCATTACGTACACGCGCTTTAACCGCATTGGCACTAGCTACAGTCGCCGCAATTTCAGCCTCCGGTGTTGCTCCCTGAATTACCGCCGGACGGTAGGTAATTTGCGGATCTTCATTCATAAAGTTCTTCAACGGGTACAAACCATATCCATGCATGACACCCGCATTTTCAATTTTTTCGACAAAGACCGAATTAGTATATTCTTTCAAGCAACCATCACCGTTGACATTTAAGGTTGGAATTTTGGTCAACATATCTTGCCAGACCGCGATTTCGTCTTTTGCAGTATTTAATACTTTAGCGGCCGCAATCAAATTGTTCAACAAAGTTTGCAACGCTAAGAAATCAATCGTGGACGAAGAAGCCAAAGCAAAATTTACCAACGGACGCCCCGCAACCAAGTTACCCGGTGTTGCATTTGGGCTGTAACTCGGGATGGTAATGTATTTACCCGATGCATCCAGCTTTAAAAAATCCGAATAAAAATCGAAAACGCCGCGCATGAACGGGAAGATTTTACCTTTCAACGCTTTTTCATCGCCTGTGGCTAAATAATATTCATAGAACAAATTGGCTGCCAACGCTGACGAAGCAATAAAGTGCAAAGTTGCTGCATCCACCGCACCAAACGTCGCCGAATCCATTGCAGTAATTCGCGGCACAAAATAACCACGCATACCGTAAACACGTGCAGCATTCTTTTTCAAATCAGATTCATAATTCAGGTAGAAATCCAACAATTTCATTAAACTATCCGGTGTAAAGGATTTCAGCACACCCGAATATAACAACTGTGCGACACCATCCAAAGCCGCCACACCATTGTCGCAGTTATTATCGGCACACCACAAGCCCGCCGGAGTCAACAATCCGCCGTCCAAACAAATCGTCAAGTACTTGGCGAAATTCCACATTCTTTCCACCAACTCTGGGGTTAATTCGTTATTGTTCGTTTTGTCGATGTATTCTTTGAAATCGGCTTCGGTTTTGGCGGTATTCAAATCCAAATTAGTTTCTTCAAAAATCTTTTTGAACGGTACCGCGTTACGAGTAGCCAGTTTATTGTAATTATCCTTAATCAAGGACAATTCCATTTTAATCTTACTAAATTCGTTGTACGCATCCGCATTCGCAAACGGCTTTGCCAAAATCGTTAATTCGTTCACATCTTTCAATGTTACCGCGTTACCGGAAACATTAACCGTTCCGCCAGCCACGATTAAACGCATGACCAAACCATAGTCACGGCCATTTTCACTACGTGAGCTGAAATAGAAATAACCGTTTTCGTATTTAACTTGGTTGAACTTACAACCAACATCGCACGGTTGTAATTGAATGGTAACACGAATTTTACCATTGGTTTTACCCACATGATAAGCAATTACATCGGTCGTTTTGGCGATAGAAAGACGACGCACTGTTTGTTCTTTTTCATCGGCATAGAAGCTAACACCCAACTCGCCATTTTTCATATCCGTAATGCGTTCGTAGTTGGTAATCACGCCAGTGTTGTAAAAGTCCAACTTAACCTTTATCATAGGTTTTGGCTGTGCGGGCGCCAAGTGACAATTTTTCTTTTGGAAAGATTTTTCCAAAATTTGTTCCGCTTCCAACATTTTGCCGTCCGCAAACTTCTTGCGCAAAGTCATGAAGTCATCGCTGACATCTTGCAAAACACCATTCTTACCATGATGCACCAACGCGCTATGGTTAATCAAAATTTGTTCATTGGAGATTGCTCCAAGAATTGCGACCCCCACACGGCCATTACCTAAAATACTGCCGTCCAAAAAGGCGTTTTCCATAAAAGACGCCGGGGTTTTGTTTAATAAAATTGTACTGTCATATTTGCTCATAATACAAAGTAAATTGTACCATGAGATGAATTAAATTTCAACCACTAATTGACGATTTTTTACTAATATTTCACTGTCAAAACGCGTAACTAATTGTCGTTTTTTTTGCTCACGGGTCAACGCGTCTTGCACCATGTTATCAATTACGACACCGTACGGGATACCGGCTTTTAACCACAGATGGTACGCCATGAAACCCGGCACCGTATTGATTTCGTTTAAAAAGATTTTTTCGCCTTGCACCATAAAATCTACCCGCACTACGCCACTGGCTTGCAACAGTTGGTACGCTTGCACTGCCAAGTCCTTAATCGACTTTTCAATCTTGGCTAAAAAATCATCATCTGGTGTGCGTCCGCTTTTCTTGACAAAACCGCTGTCCGCATTAAAATATTTTTCGGCAAACGAAAAGAATTTTTCTCCGCCAACAACCTCCAAACCCGAGGTAACCACCTTCCCGTTTTCACGCATGACAGCCACATTCACTTCCCGCATTTCCGCCAAATACTCTTCCACGATTACGCGCTGGTCCAAACCGAACGCCGTTGCCAAAGCGGTTTTTAATTCCGCTTGATTATGCACCACCGTAATTCCAATCGAACTACCTTGCATTTCTGGTTTCACAACCACAGGCAACGGTAATGTAACTTGCTTGCTGTCATTCGTGGTCAAAACTTGAAAGCGCGGTTGCGCAAAACCAGATGCAGTTAAAATTTGTCGTGTTGCAATCTTACTTTGTTGTAACCATGCCGAAGTCGAATCACAACTGGTCACTGGTAAATTTTTCATGCGTAAAGCCGCCGCCAAAGTTCCATCTTCGCCCGCCCCGCCGTGACAACAATTTACCACACAATCTAATTTCCGCCAGTTATGATACGGTCGCGCCTTGGCCGCCTTGCCAGTAATGTAATCATCAATTTTGCGACTGCCGACCACTGCGCGATTGTCATGGGTTAAATAAATCAAATGCACTTGATAATCTTCGGTCACGTGCTTAGCCAAATGTAAACCGGTCAAAATTGAGATATCGTGTTCCGTACTTTTTCCGCCGTAGATGACACCAATTTTTAACATAACTACATATATGCAAAATGACAAAATTTGTCATCATTAGTGGTGGCATTTTTTTGACCAAATTTTTCAAGCGTGATAGAATTATTTTTATGGAACAAAAAACTACCAAACAAAATTTTGAAACCATTTCCGGTAACGAAGCCACGGCGCGCACCGCGTATCTACTGACCGAAGCCGCGTCCATCTATCCCATCACGCCTAGTTCGGATATGGCGGAATATTGCGACCAATGGTCAAACAAAGGTAAGACAAATCTTTTAGGGACCGTTCCCTCGGTTATTGAAATGCAAAGTGAGGCCGGCGCTGCGGGAACTTTACATGGTTTACTGTTAGGCGGTACTTTGGGTAGCACTTTTACCGCCAGCCAAGGTTTACTTTTGATGATTCCCAATCTGTACAAAATTGTGGGTGAATTATTGCCCGCGGTCGTCCATGTTGCCGCCCGTACCGTTGCCACTCACGCGTTATCAATTTTCGGCGACCACAGCGATGTTTATGCTTGTCGTGGTACTGGTATTGCAATATTAGCGTCAAACTCTGTACAAGAAAATGCCGACCTGTCCTTGATTGCTCACTTGGCTGCCATTGAAGCCAGTTACCCCTTTATGCACTTTTTTGATGGCTTCCGCACCAGTCACGAGTTTAACACCATTCAAGTTCCGGATGCTGAGGTGGCAAAAAAATTATTAAATCAAAAAGCCCTTGCCAAATTCCGTGAACGCGCCATGAATCCCGACCACCCAAAAATGTACGGTACCGCGGAAAATTCGGATACGTTCTTCCAACACCGCGAAGCCGCCAACCCATACATTAACGCCATTCCGGGTATTGTCGAAAAATACTTAACTAAGTTTGCCCAACTCACCGGTCGCGCTTACCATTTGTTTGACTATGTTGGCGCCCCTGATGCGGAACACGTAATCATTGCTATGGGTTCAGCTTGCGAAACGATTGAAGACACACTCCCAAAATTAAACGGTAAATACGGCTTAATCAAAGTTCGTCTTTATCGTCCATTCTCAGCGGAACATTTGTTGAAAGTTTTGCCACAGTCGGTTAAAACCGTAACCGTCCTTGACCGCACCAAAGAAAACGGCGCCGTTGGTGACCCATTGTATTTGGATGTTGCCGCCGTCGTGCGTGAGAAAACTATTTTGGCGGGTCGCTACGGTTTATCCAGTAAAGAATTTACCCCAGACATGGTAGCCGCAATTTACACTAACGCCAGCGCAAAGCACCCCAAAGACCATTTCACGGTTGGTATCAACGATGACGTAACACATACTTCCTTAGATGTTACTCCGCGTCCTGATTTACACCCCCAAGGAGGTTGTCGCTTCTACGGGCTGGGCAGCGATGGTACCGTGGGCGCAAATAAAAATAGTTGTGCCATCATTGGGGATAACACCGATTTATATAGTCAAGCATACTTTGTATACGACAGTAAAAAAAGCGGTGGTACCACTATTTCGCATTTACGTTTTGACAAGCACCCCATCCACGCACCCTATTTGGTTACTCACCCAAACTTTGTCGCTTGCCACAATCAAACATTCTTGACCAAGTTTGATATGTTAGCGGGTATCGCCGATGGTGGCACGTTCTTGTTAAATACAACTTACCCCGCCACCGAGATGGATAACATTTTACCAAACGCCATCAAACGCTTACTGCGTGATAAACATATCAATTTCTACATTATCAATGCCTACCAAATCGCCAAAGACTTGGGCTTGGGTGTTCGCATTAACACTATCATGCAAACGGCATTTTTCAAGTTGGTCAACTTAATTGATTACCAAAAAATTAAAACCTTGTTAAAGACCGCCATCGAAAAGAGTTACGGCAAAAAAGGTCCTGCTGTGGTAGCCATGAACAACAGTGCCGTAGACAGCGCAGACACCGCCTTAATCAAAATTGATGTCACTAAATTAACCGTTGGCAAAGAAACCAAACAATCCAAGCAACCAACCATGATTGAAACCATCAACAGTTTGAACGGCGACAGTTTACCGGTTTCAGCTTTCACTCCGGACGGCAGCGCCCCCACCGCAACCACACAGTACGAAAAGCGCGACATTGCCACCAGTTTACCGTGCTGGATTCCGGAAAACTGTATTCAATGTAACCGTTGCGCCATGGTTTGTCCACACGCCACCATTCGCCCAGTTTTGACCAACCAACCTGCGCCAGACGGCTTCAAAACAATTAAAGCCCTTGGCGTTCCGGGCTATGAAAATTACCAATACCGCGTGCAAATTTCTCCGCATGATTGTACCGGTTGTGGCGCTTGTGCCAAAGTTTGCCCAGCGCGTAACAAAGCTTTGGTCATGAAATCATTTGACCAAGTTCACGAAGACGAAAACTATCAATATTCATTAACCTTGCCCGAAACACCGGTTACCCCCAACAATGTCAAACTCGCCCAATTCAACCGCCCTTTGTTTGAATTTTCGGGCGCTTGCGCTGGTTGTGGCGAAACACCTTACATTAAACTTTTGACCCAACTTTATGGTAATAAATTGGTCATCGCCAACGCTACCGGTTGTTCATCAATTTACGGTGGCAGTTCGCCATCTTGTCCTTACGCCAAAAACAATGCTGGTCAAGGTCCGGCATGGGCGAATAGTTTGTTTGAAGATAATGCCGAATTTGGTTTTGGTCTGCGCAAAGCACTGAACCTGCGTGGCGAAACCGACAAAGTGGTTTGGGTTATCGGTGGTGACGGCTGGGCGTACGACATCGGCTTCGGCGGTCTGGATCATGTTTTAGCTTCGGGCGAAAATATCAACATTTTGGTTTTGAACACCGAAGTTTACTCCAACACCGGCGGACAAGCCAGCAAAGCGACACCGAAAGGTGCGGTGGCTAAATTCGCTGCCGGCGGTAAAACTACCGACAAAAAAGATTTGGGCGGCATGATGATGCAATATCCGAATGTTTACGTCGCACAAATTGCCATGGGTGCCAACATGGAACACACCTTAAAAGTTTTAAAAGAAGCGACCGAACACAACGGACCATCTTTGGTTATCGCCATGTGTACCTGTATTAACCAAGGCATTGATATGTCAAATGGTATGGGAATTATGGCGGACGCGGTTAAATGCGGTTACACGACACTTTACCACCGCAATCCAAAAGACGGACAAGTCGTCATTGACTCGCCCGCCCCAACCGGCGACCTTGAAGCTTTCAAAGCCAACCAAACCCGCTTCCGCAAAAAATCCTAACAGCAGTTTTTTGGCGGCATTAGGCAACTTTCTTTGGGCGAAATTTCCACATTGCAATCGGTGTGGTAAGCACTCATCGGACGCAATTCCACCAAGACCGCATCCAAACCAATCCGCATAATCCGGTCGTACGGAATAAACAGTTCATTTTTACGGCCAAATAAATGGAAGCCCTTATCGCCTGGTACAATCACACCAATAACTTTGGCGTTTTCACGTGAAAAAACAATGTCGGCAATACGTCCCAAAGCTTTGCCGTCGATGACATTGATTACCATCTTTGTGCGCAGTTCGCAAAACGAAATTTCCACGCCCATGACAATATATATGATACTTCACGCCAAGTTTGAGAATAATTTTCTTTTGATATGTAAAAAATTATCATATGAAAAAAGTCGATATCGTGGGAATCGACACCAGCAGTCTGCCCAAACTTTCCAATGCACAAACTTTGGAAATGTTGAAGCGGATTCGTAACCATGACGCCGAAGCCAGACAAGAATTTATTTTCGCCAACATTCGTTTGGTTTTATCCGTGATTCAAAAATACATTCACGCCAAGAACAATTACGATGATTTGTTTCAAGTCGGTTGCGTGGGTTTAATTAAAGCCATTGATAATTTTAATCCCGCCTTTAATGTCAAATTTTCCACTTATGCCGTCCCCATGATTATTGGCGAAATTCGACGTTACTTGCGTGACGAAAACGGCATCCACGTTTCCCGCAGTATTCGCGATACCGCGTACCACGCGCTCCAAACTGCCGAAAAACTTAGTAAGGAACTCAACCGCGAAGTTAGCATGGAAGAGGTCGCTACAGCATTGAACGAACCGCTATCCAATGTCTATTTTGCTTTGGCGGCGACCGGTAATGTTACCTCCCTCGACGAACCGCTGGGCGAAAGTTCCGCTGATGCGACCACCATGGTTGAACAACTAGCGGGAACCGGTAGCACCAGCGACGATTGGTTGGGCTATAAGGCCATGCACGATGCCATCGATAATTTGGTCAAAAAGGAGCGCGAAATTCTGCTAATGCGCTATTATGACGGCAAAACGCAAATGGAAGTCAGCAATGAGATTGGTATCAGCCAAGCCCAAGTTTCCCGTTTGGAAAAAAATGCGTTGGCCAACATCAAAGCGCATCTTTAAATCGCCGCGTATTCAAAGTCAAAATCATAGAAATTACGGTCGCGTAAATCCTGTTGGAATTTTTTCCATTGCAAACTATCGTGCAAGAACTCAATTAAATTTTTCGGCAAAGTTAATTTCACTTGCCAAGTGTGGTCCTGTAATTTGACCTCGACACTGTCACCGGACATGTTCTTTGACATGGCGCCGTATTTCTTCCGCAAAAACGCCACAATCTCCAACTGTAAACTCAAAGCGTCACTTAACACTTTACGATAAACAAATTCATATTTCACGCGTAAGCCGACTTGGCGCATAAACAACTCTTCCAGACGTGGTTGCAACGCCGGCAAACGTTCTTCGATTTCCGCACTGTAAATGTAGCGCACCACCAACCGACGTTCGTTTTTGTAATATGTACAAGACAAGAATTTTAAATTCAAATAGTCTTGGTTTTCATGGTAATACAAATATTCTTCGATGTTCTTCATTTGCTACTACCTCTACAACAAGAAATGCAACGACAGATTATTGATGACCCAGAACACATCGGCAAACACTACAAAGCCCAGCAGGCAAATAATTCCGACTGTGTGGATTCGGGCTTCTAATTCGCGATTGATTGGTTTACCACGAATCCATTCAATAATAACAAAGACCATACGCGCCCCATCCAAAGACGGAATCGGCAGCCAGTTAAACACCGCCAAGTTAATACTAATCAAGGTCAACAGGTAGAAAATTTGCGCAAGAACCACATCTGCCGAAGCCGACGACATCGCGGTGCCAATCGAACTACCCATGACCGAAACAGTCGCCACTGTACCGCCGATGGCGTTCATCCCCAATTTTCCAGTTATCAACTGTCCCAAAATACGGAAAATCATGCCTGCAACCTCAAAGGAAAATGGCACAGCTTTCAGCATCGCCCCGCCCACGTTATGGTAAACTTTATCATTCAAAGGTATTGCTGCTTGTGCATTCGATAAGGCTTGCCATTGTCGCAAGGAAATATTTTCCAAAACAACATTTTTTTTCACGATGGAACCATCGGCATTTTGCCAGGTAACAACAAAATTCACATTATCGCCCACGTGCGTATTTTCCAAAATACTTGATGTCCAAGTAAACAAATTCATACTGCGACCATTGACACTTTCAATCAGCATTTTTTGGTCATCTTCATAAACAAAAGTAAATTCTTCATTCCCGCTTTCGGTTTCAACCTTTGCGTGATTATCAATGTTCAAAATCTCCGCGAGCGTAATGGTTTCCGGTGCATTAGCATCGGTTTCGTGGTCCTTGTTCATAAAGGTTGTTCCCACATTAACCACACGACTGTAACCCATCAATGATAACAAAATCACCGCAAAAACAATCGCGGACAAAAAGTTAAAAAACGCACCGGAAAACAAAACAATCAAGCGTTTCCAAGGTTCCTTATTGTTAAACGAGTTCGGGTCGGTATCTGGCATATCCGTGTTATCTTCCCCGAATGAACAATAACCGCCGACCGGAATCATACGGATAGCAAAAATTTCGCCATTCTTTTTGGTCTTTTTGTAAATTGCTTTTCCCATGCCAATGGAAAACTCATAGATTTTGAATTTCAAAATTTTTGCGGTGATGTAATGCCCGAATTCGTGAATCGTAATCATTAGCATTAACAAAAAGATAGCTAACGCTAGATAACCAATCGTTTGAAAAAAACTCAAAACTTGTGACATTGATTATATTATCCCCATTATTAACAATATGAATGGCACATTTAAGATAATACCATCGACACGATCCATCACGCCACCATGACCAGGCAACAGGTTGCCAAAATCCTTGATACCAGCTTTACGTTTGACATGGCTTGCATACAAATCGCCCAAAGTTGTTACTACGGCGCCAGCCAAACCAACTACAAGGAACATAACTTGCGCCAAAATTGCATCGCCGGTCAAATCAACCAAACGCATACTGGTGGCTTTGTTATTGCTGATTATCCACACCGCAATCAACGCACCTAAAATACCGCCGAACAAACCACCAACAAAGCCAACCCAGGTTTTCTTCGGGCTGATTTTCGGCGCCATCTTGGCGGCACCTTTCCCCAAAACCTTACCAGTCAAATAAGCAAAAATATCGGTAAAAGACGAAATGAAGATTACCAACAACAAACCAAACAAACCGACACCATCCGTGGTCATGTGGTTTAATAATACCGCGCAAGCAAAGAAAACTCCTGGATAAGCTAACATATACAGCAAATCAAGCGCACCAGCCCATGCTTCTTTGTTCAAATTTTTCTTTTGCAAAACACATTCCTTGGCAAACTTTTTGTCAATCATGTTTGACAAACCGATAAACAAAACGAAAACCAAAACAATAATTAAAGAAACAATCAACTGCAACCACCATGGCAAAGTTTCTGCTAAGATTTGACTGCCGATGATGTAAAACATATAAATCAAACCTTCGACCACCAAAGCCACAATCGCATTTGCGCCACGACGATTCAATTTGCAGACATTACAAACTTCCCAAGTTCCCACGCCCAAAGTTACCAAAATTAAAACGTCAAAAGCATAAAGTCCGAAAGCGCCGGCAAATGCACGCATCACGACGAACACAGCAAACCCCGCAATTAGAACCAAAGCCGTCAAAAACCTTTTTGTAAATTCAGTCATAACCATATTTAATATGATAACACAATATCCCGCCACCGTCTATAAAATTAAAGCAAAAAAACACCTTAACCGCGACCGACGGTTAAGGTGTTAAAGCATTCATGAATTAAAATCAGCCATTAGATGGTCATGATATCTTTTTCTTTTTGTGCCAACGCTGCATCGATGTTACCAATGTAATCGTCCAACATTTTTTGAATGTCGTGTTCGACATTTTTCACTTCGTCTTCACTGATTTTGTCAGCATTGCTAATTTTCTTTAATTGGTCCATCGCATCACGGCGTTCGTTACGCATACTAACACGCGTATCTTCGGCAATTTTATGCACTTTCTTGACCAATTCCTTACGGGTTTCCGCAGTTAATTGCGGGAAAACCAAACGAATGATACGGCCATCATCAACCGGCGTTGTGCCCAAATTAGCTGCCGCCAAGGCCTTGATCATGGTTGCCAATACTGAACCGTCCCACGGATTGATAACAATCGTACGTGCATCGGTACAAGAAATATTAGCTAAATTTTTAATCGGCGTCATTGTACCAAAATAATCAATCGTAACGCGCTCAACTACGCGAGTATCCACGCGACCCGCACGTACGGTGATAAATTCATTTTTCAGATAATCAAAGCGTTTACTTAATTTCTCCTCGTAGTTAATCAACAATTCATTAAGTTTTTCGTTAAGATAATCCATATAATTCCCCCTTATTATTTGGTTGCAATCGTCTTAGAAACTTCGGCCGCGAAATCTTCCTTTGGTTTTTCAATACCTTCGCCCATTTCATAACGAACAAAACGACGAATAGTAATTTTTTCACCAACAAAAGCCACGGTTTCGTTTACGATATCAGCGATGGTTTTTGAACCATCTTTTACGAACGGTTGGTTCATCAAACAGTAATCTTCGTAATATTTCTTGATACGACCTTCCACCATTCTTTCCGCAATAGCAGCTGGTTTACCTTCTTCCATTGCTTGTTTTTTCAAAATTTCTTTTTCGTGTTCCAATACTTCGGCTGGAACTTCGTTAGAGTTAACATATTTCGGGTTAGCAGCCGCAATGTGCATTGCAACGTCCTTTACCAATTGATTGAACTTGTCACTCTTTTGAGCGAAATCGGTTTCACAGTTAATTTCAACCAAGACACCAATTTTACCACCCATGTGAATGTAAGAACCAACCACACCTTCCGCGGTAATACGGTCACTGTTACCTTTCTTCAATGCTTTGGCTTTGCCTTTTTCGCGCAACAAAGCCACCGCTTTTTCATAATCGCCTTTGGTTTCGTCCAAAGCTTTTTTGCAATCCAAGACACCTGCCCCGGTTGCTTCTTTTAATTTCATAATATCACTCATGATTATTTATCTCCATTTACATTTTTTGCAGTTTTAGTTTTTTCGCTAGCAACAGCACCATCTTCTTCCTTACCTTCAACAGGTTCTAACACAGCTTTGGATTTAATTGCCGCAGCCATCGAAACGGTTTCTTTTTCGCTGGCGGTTGAACGCAATTCAACACCTTCCTTGGCTTCAATCACAGCATCAGCCAAAGCAGCCAAAATCAAACTAACACTACGGGTTGCATCGTCATTCGCAGGAATGATGACATCAACATCATCTGGGTCACAGTTAGTATCAATAATACCGATAACTGGGATACCCAATTTGCGTGCTTCACCAACTGCAATGTGTTCTTTCTTCGAATCAACAACTACCAAAACACCCGGCAAAGCGGTCATTTCGGCAATACCGCGCAAGTTCTTTTCCAACTTTTCGCGTTCGTCCATTAACTTAGCGACTTCTTTCTTTGGCAAGTAAGCGAATTCACCCATTTTTTCCATGTTGTGCAATTTGTTCATGCGTTCAACACGGCTACGAATGGTCGCAAAGTTAGTCAAAGTACCACCTAAGAAACGGCTGTTAACATAGTAAGCGCCGCAACGTTCGGCTTCGGTTTTAATTGCTTCTTCGGCTTGTTTTTTAGTACCTACAAAAAGTACGTTTTTGCCTTTCGCAACTTGGTCACGCAAAAATTCATAAGCGCGATCAATTAAGACTGTGGTTTGTTCCAAGTCCAAAATGTGCACGTTGTTACGTGCGGTGAAGATGTATTTCTTCATTTTCGGGTTCCACTTGCTGACTTGATGGCCGAAGTGAGTGCCCGACTCCAAAAGTTGTTTCATTGAAATTACTGACATTTTATTTTCCTCCTTGTTTGTCTGTCCCCGATGGTCTACATATTCGCTAAACGGATTTCCCGCAACAAGTAAATACTCGCATTCGGAGTGAAATTTTAATGATTGTTAATTATAACACTTCGCGACGATATGTGTCAATCGCCTCTTGAATAATCTTTTTCGCCGCAGCTTTATCCTTGGGCGCAAAAACTTCAACTTTATCGGTTGTGTTTTTGTAAACCTTCAAGAAATGTTCAATTTCATCAATTAAAATTTTTGGTACGTCGTTAATATCTTGATATTGGTTAACGTACGGATCATCGGCAGCCACCGCAATAATTTTTTCATCGCGTTCACCTTTATCAATCATTTCGATTAAGCCGACCGGACGGCATTTAACCAAAGTATTCGGATCCAAAGTTTCCGAACAAATTACCATTACATCCAACGGATCATGGTCTTCCGATAAGGTTAACGGAATCAAACCATAAGAGCATGGATAATGAGTTGCGGTACGCAATACGCGGTCCAAAATAATCAAACCGGTTTCCTTATCCAATTCATATTTCTTTTTGCATCCCTTCGGGATTTCAATCACAGCCACAAATTCATCTGGTGTGACGCGATTTGGGTTCATTGAGTGCCAAATCACATTCTTGTTAATTGTCTTCGCTGACATCTTCTGCGTATACCTCCAATACTTTTTTTGATAATTCTTCATCCAAGACTAAATCCATCGCGTCCTCGTCGTCTTCCAAAATGTGGAAAACCACAACTTCGTCTTCTTTTAATTCGATTGGATGTAAGATTGCGTAATATTGCGAATTATAAGCAACCACGGCAATCTGCTCGAACTTAACGATTTTGCCATCGCCTTGGTCCAGCTCAATCACATCGTTGTTATCTTCGTCAAATAATTTTTCCACAATACTTTCGTAAACCATTATTTATCCCCCTTCTCATCGGTATGGTCTTCTGCGATTGCTTCAACTGGGCAAGCATTAATACAAGCCCCGCATCCGATACACTTATTGGGGTCGACTTCGTACTTGTCACCACTGGCCGCCATTGAAATTGCGCCCATCGGACAAATACCAGCACAAGTTCCGCAACAAATGCACGAATTAGTGATTTTTGCTTTCATTTAACGATTTTCTCCTTTCGTCAAGATACATTTGTAGTATAATTGACGCGGCTACTTTGTCAACTAAACTTTTGCTCCTGGGGTCATCGCCAATGATCGATTCGGCTTCAACTGAGGTATAACGTTCGTCCACAAACGCTACAGGCAAACCCAACGCGGTAAACATTGAACCAAAATGGCGGGCTTCACGTGACATTTCGCTTTCGTCACCATTCACATGTAACGGCAACCCCACCACAATTTGTCCCACGTCGTTTTTTTCGACAATATCCATAATACGGAGTAAATTTTTTTTGAGACCGCGATTTTCAATAATCACCAAAGGTGTGGCAATTAACAAAGTTGGGTCGGACAATGCCAACCCAATTCTTCGTCTACCGTAGTCAATCCCCAGACAACGCATAATTACGCTTGTACTTCTCCGTTTACATCTTCACCGAACATTGCCATTGTTGATTTAACTTCATCAATATCGCGGTGGATTTGTTCGTTTTGAGCGCGCAAGACGCGATCCAAGTTTTCTAAAGTCGGATAACGGTCTTTATTCTTGTTCAAGATAGTTTCGCAGTTAGCCACACTTTGTTGTAAGCCGGTTAATTGTTTAATATCTTGTTCCAATTTCTTGATACGTTCCGGTTCAACCGTTGAAATGTTATTAACACCATAGACCAAAACTTCTTGTTTTGCTACGATGGCTTCACGTTTACGCAACAAGCGCAAGTCGCGATCCAAGGTGTTCTTAATACGGCGCAACGGGATAAATTCACGGTTATTTTCACGCAACGCTTTTTCGTTTTGGCGTAAGCGTTCTTCCAAGTCTTGCAATTTCATGTTGTAATCCAAGACCAAACGTTCGCGTTCTTCTTTGGTGTATTCACGGTTAGTAATCATGGTTGTAACCGCTTTTGATTGTTCACGGATGCGGGCTTCTTCTTGTTCAATGTTTTCTTCTTTCTGTTTTAATTCCGCTTCGCGTGCAACCAAAGATTGTTTTTCCGCTTCCAATTTATCCAGCATTTCTTTTTCGCGTTCTTGGTATTCCGCTTCCAACGAAGCACGAATTTCGGCTAATTGTTCTTCCGTCGCCATACCACTTGCTTCATGGTCTTTGGTTTTGATGTCCATAACTTGTTGCTTCAACATTGCAACTTCATTTTGCAAGCGGGCTTTTTCTTCTTCCAAGTCATTTTTCTTATCTTCAATGGCTTGTTTTTCCGCAGCAATTTCTTCCGATTGTTTATTAACCTGTTCAGCTTCTTTCATCAATTCGTTACGTAATTGCATATATTTTTCACGTAAACGTTTTTCGTTTTCTTCGTATTCAGCTTGTTTAGATTCGTCACCGTTGTTCTTTTCTGCGCGCGCCTTTTCCAATTCAGCTTGCAAAGCTGCATTCTTTTCTTCCAAAGCAACAACTTCGTCAGCAATACGTTGTTTGAACTCTTCGTATTCTTTCTTGATGCGCGCTTCTTCTTCGGCGTTTTGTTGCATCTTTTCTTGACTTTGTGCATCAACTTCACGTTCCATTGCGTCGAATTTTTCTTTCATTTCTAATTCGCTCGACAATTCAGAAGCCAAACCTTCTTTCACTTCGGACAATTTCTTCATCAACTTTGCTTCGTTTTCGATGCGTTGCGCTTCTAATTCTTCACGCAATGCTTGGGCCTCTTCACGGGCGGCCTTACGTTCTTCACGTAATTGTTCCATCATTTCTTGAATGTCAAATTGTTGGTCTTTCAAAGCGGCTTGGTCAGCTTCACTCGCATTTTCAACCATTTCGTCATATTCTTTTTGTGCGTTTGCTTCTTCCGCTTTTTTGTCGTTCAACAATTTTACGAAATCTTCATATTGACGGTTCATTTCTTCTTTGAAGCCAGCGATGATCGCTTCGGTTGATTCATTGTTGCCATTTTCCGGTTTCAATTCAGCGCGTTGTTCCGCCAAAGCTTGTTGCATTTTCAATTCATTCATTTCACGTTCTTTGGCCAATTCCATTTCCAAACGTTGAACTTTCAATGAATCTTCCAAGGCCTTGTTCATTTCGTCATAGCGTTGTTCAAATTCGGCTTTTTCCGCATTGCGTGCTGCTTCCATCGCTGCAATATTTTCTTGCATTTTTGCCAACTGTGCCAAAACTTCATCGTTTACGGTGTCACCATTAGCGGTGTCAATTTCGTTACCTTCGTCGTCATCGTCAGCATCAACAGTTTTCTTGACCGGTTTGTCTTCGTCGGTATTTTGATTAGCGATGGTTTCGCGCAAACTTGCTAATTGTGCTTCATATTGTTCACGCATTTCCGTCATGGCTTTTTCGTATTCAGCTTGTTTGTCTTGTTCTTCTACAACACTTTGTTTTTGTTCTTCAATAGTCGAAACCGCCATATTTAATTTTTCTTCGTGCTCCGCCAAGCGTTTTTCTTGCATTTCACGTTCATGTGCCAACAATTCTTTCAAAGCTGCCATCGTTTCTTCATCGACACCGCGGATTTCTTGTTTATTGTTCAATTGGTTAATCAATTCAGAACTTTCCTTAATCAATTGTTGCATTTGTTCTTGCGCTTTCTTGGTGTCTTCACGACTTTCAACTAATTCGTTCATGATATCCGCAAAACGGTCTTGTTCCGCACGGTTATGATGTTCCAAGTCGTTCAACACGCGTTCCACGCTTTCGCGTTCCGCTTGTTGAGTTTCCGGATTTTGTGCGTTTTCACCCGTAACAATGGTACGGTTCAAAGCTTCCAACAATTCAGCGTGACGTTTTTCTTGTTCCGCGCGTTCGCTTTCGCGCAAATCATTCAAGTGTTGAATTTCGTTTTGCATTGCTTGAATACGCGCATTCATTTCTTCGTCAGCTTCGGTATCACGAGCAGTATAAACCACTTGGTTACCTTGGTCGTCATCGTTATTATCCTTGCGTTCCGCGCGTTCAGCCGCGATAGTTTCGCGCAAGTTAGCAATTTCGTTTTTGTATTCTTCCAAACGTTTTTCTTGTTCGGCGCGTTCCGTCGCCAAAACGTTCTTCAACGATTCCATTGACTCTTCGTCCAAGCCGCGTGGCAAAGTTTGATTTTCTAATTTAGCAATACGTTCTTCGCTATCACGCACCATTTGTTCCAAAGCCGCTTTCACTTGGTTATTGTCTTCGCGTTCGGCTGCCATTTCGTTCAAAATGTTGTTGAACATTTCTTGTTCGTGCAAACGTTGACTTTCCATATCTTGTAAAATCTTTTCAAAGTTTGCCAAATTAGTTTCGGTCACACGTTGTTGTGCTTGTTCAAATTCGTTGCGTTGAGTTTGTAATGCTTCTGCCATAGTTGCATCCAAAGCACGTTTCTTTTCTTCGTATTCGCGACGTTCCGCTTCGCGTTCCGCATTCATGCGGTCAACTTCGCGTTGCATTTGTTCAATCAATGTTGCGGTTTCCGCGCGTTCGCGTTCCAATTGCGTTTGGTAAGCGTTACGCGTTGCATAATCTTCATTTGAAGTTGGTTTAACTTGTTTTTGAGCATTAGCTTCATCCAACATTTTTTGGAATTTTTCTTGCATTTGATAAATGGCATCTTGATATTGGTTTTGCATTCTCGTGAATTCGTCTTCTTTTTGTGCTTCGCGTTCTGCGTTCAAGGCGTTTTCTTCTTTCGCACGACGTTCACTTTCCATCGCGTTCAAGACCGCCGCCAAACTATTTTCCTGTTCACGCAAGCGTTGTTCTTGTGCTTCACGTTCGGCCGCCAAAACACTCTTGATTTCTTTCAACAAATCACTATCCATTTTGTCTTTGCTCTTTTCTTCTTCCTTTTCTTGTTTTTCAATGTTATTGATTTTATCTTGGCTGTCCTTGATCATTTGTTCCATTTCTTTTTTGGCTTGTGCAATTAAATCTTCGGATTTTTCCTTAGCTTGCAATTCGCTTTGTAAACGAGCGGTTTCTTGTTTTTGTTTATCCAATTCCGCCATCAAATTCGCAAAACGTTCTTGTTCAGCTTGTTTTTGATTTTCTAATTCGTTTAACACTTTTTCCAAACGCGGATCGGTTGCCGGTGCAGGTGCCGCAACGACCACAGGTTCGGACTTGTTGCTCTTGCTTGCTTGGCTCCAGAAATCAATCGCATCATCAGTATTTAAGTTATCGTCTTGATTAAAATTGAAAGCCGCTGCATCATCTTCGTCTTGAGCGAAGAAATCATTTACATCTTTATTACGGTTACGTTTAGCTTCTTTCGCAGCTTCCTTTTCAGCACGGATACGTTCTTTTTCGGCTGCACGTTCAGCATCACGACGTTCACGTTCCAAACGAGCCTCCTCTTCACGTTGACGTTTTTCTTCAAAAGCACGTTCTTTTTCTTCTAATTCGTTACGTTTACGTTCTTCTTCCATCATCAAAGCTTGTAAACGCGCTTCTTCTTTTTGACGCTTTTCATCTTCAATACGTTGTTGTTCTTCAATCTTAGCGGCTTCTTCGCGGGCTTTGGCTGGATCATAAAAGTCCAGTTGGTTGTCATCTTCGCGCTTTTCAAAAGCTGGTTGTTCAGCCGCCACATTGTTCATGGCATTTTGATTAGCCGCATCAGCCGCAATCTTGGTACGCCATTTACGACCCAAACGCCAAATCATAACGCCTAATACGACAAAGACGATAATCGCCACAATACTTAAGGTCGCCCACATGAACGCCCCCGGCTTACCGTCCTCAAACCATTTCCATGTCGTCAATAATAAATTTTTCATTTTTCCCCTCATTTTATTTTATTTATTTTTGATGCCAATATTAGTTTTAATCTTAACAAAAAATGCGGTTTTTGTCAATATACCTAGTATACTTTTATAAAAAACTTTACATTCATGTTGCAAAGTATTATAAGGAAATATGTATCACGAATTTGCAATTTCTGGCATGGCGTGCGCCAGTTGCCAAAATAACATTCAAAAAACTGTCAGCAAAATGCCTGGCATCCGCAAAGTTAACGTCAACTTAGTTACGAACACCATGACGCTTGAATGCGCCGACAGCGTTTCCGCCCAAAGCATCATCGACAAAGTAAGCAGTATCGGTTACGGTGCTACCGAACTACAACACCACACCACCAATAACCAATCCAACAAACACGACTTAATCAAACAAATTATTTCTTTGGCATTGTGGTTACCGTTAATGATTTTTGCCATGGCAACCATGCACGACAAGCAATATTTCTTACTTTTTGGTATCATTCAATTAGTTGTCACAACTGCCATTTTAATTTTGCATTATCAATTTTTCACCCGCGGCAGCAAAGCCCTGTTCAAACTGATGCCCAACATGGACACGCTGGTCGCCTTGGGCGCCGGCGCTGCCTACCTTTACGGTATCGTGGTAATTATCTTGGCAGCAACCGGTCACACCTTCGACCACGCTTATTATTTTGAAAGCGCGGCCACCATTTTAACTTTGGTTTCTTTGGGTAAACATTTCGAATTGCGTGCTAAGATTCGCACCACCAACGCCATTAACAAATTGATTCAATTAGCACCACAAAATTGCACTGTTATCAAAGACGGTAAGCCACGAACCATTGCGGTCAGTGCGTTAAAACTTAACGACGTCGTTTTGATTAAACCGGGCGATGTGATTCCCGTGGACGGCGTCATTATTGATGGTACAGGATTAGTCAACCAATCCGCCATCACTGGCGAAAGTTTACCCGTCGCAAAGCAAGTCGGTGACACAGTAATTTCTGCCACCCACAACGAAAACGGCACCTTCACTTTCCGCGCCACCAAAATTGGTAAAGACACCACTTTGTCACAAATTGTTAATTTGGTTCACCAAGCCAGTAATTCCAAGGCGCCGATTGCGCGTTTAGCCGATAAAGTAAGTGGCATCTTCGTTCCCATTGTTTTCGGCATCGCTATCGTTACTTTCATCACTTGGTTAATCGTCAGCCATAATTTCGCCACCGCTTTCAATTTCGGCATCAGCGTTTTGGTAATTTCCTGTCCTTGTGCCTTGGGACTGGCAACCCCATTGGCCGTCATGATTGCCACAGGCAAAGCCGCTAACTCCGGCATCTTAATTAAAAACGCCACGCACTTAGAAAATCTCAGCAAAATTGACACCGTTATTTTGGATAAGACCGGCACTGTAACCAGCGGGGACATCAAAGTTACCGACATTCAACCTTTACAATCCAACCTTAGCACAACTAATCTGTTACAGTTTTACGCCAGCATTGAACGTTACAGTAACCACCCATTAGCCAAAGCCATCGTCGCCAATTATCACAGTGACGCTTATTTGGAAATCAACCATTTTCAAGAAATTCCCGGTCAAGGCGCCCAAGCTAATTTCGGCAATCATCCCGTGTACCTCGGCAATCCTAAATTTATTGCCCCGTACCTACACCGCGCCGACCGTGAACAAGCCGAAGCCCTTGCCGCACAATACGCAACCCAAGGTAAAACTACAATTTTCTGTGCCACAATCGACAAGTTATTGGGCGTCATTGCTTTATCGGATACCGTACGTGATAACAGCCTTACTGCCGTCCAACAGCTGAAAGCGCTTGGATTACAAGTCATCATGTTGACCGGCGACAACCAAAGTTCGGCCAATACTTGGGCAGAAAAGCTGGGCATTGACCAAGTCGTCGCCAATGTTTTACCCACGGACAAATACCGTCTGGTCGCTAAATTACAAAAAGCCGGTCATCGTGTTGCCATGGTTGGTGATGGCATTAACGACTCTCCGGCCTTGCAAGCGGCTGACGTTGGCATTGCGATTGGTAGCGGTACCGACATTGCGATTGAAGCTGCCGGTATTGTGTTAATCAAAAATTCTTTATCTGATTTAATTACCGCACTCAAACTCAGCCACCGTACCATGCGCAACATTCGTCTGGGGTTGTTTTGGGCATTCGTTTATAACATCATTGGTATTCCTTTGGCAGCGGGAATTTTTGCTCCATTGCACCTAACTCTTAACCCGATGATTGCTGCCAGCGCCATGAGTTTAAGTTCGCTTTGTGTCGTAACCAACGCCCTAACTTTGCAGTTATAACTCCACGTTTTCGTGACGGTAAACCACAATACGTTCACCGGGTGTACAACCATTTTCCAAATTTGGATTTTGTTGTAACAAGGACGCGCAACTTAAATTAGTACGTTTAGCCAGGTCCCACAAGTTTTCTTTTTCGCCAATGATATAAATACGGATTGCACTGCCATCATCAACCTTGGGCGCACCTTCCTCTAAATTATTCATCAAAGTAACTTGCTTGGTTGTGCTAGCATTGATAACCACACCCAATTGTGCATCAATTAAAATTTCCGTGCCGCGTCGCGCTTTAGCATTCACATTCAAGGGCACCACGCTTGCGTTGACCGTGTAATCGCGTTCCAAGTTATCCATGCGCACATGTGTTTGGAATGGCACTTCGTAACCTTCGCCGGTTACAATGTGTTCTTCATTTTCCAATAATAAATTCATTGCTAAGACGCCTTCCAGCATGGTTTTGCCGTCACCAACATTAACGGTCAAGTTATTAACGCGGACACCGTCAACCGCCAACACGTGTGCGATATACGGCGTATTTGGCGCCAAATTAACATTGCTTTCAATCTCAACTGTGGTGTTGACTTGTGGCAAGACTTCCACATAATTGGATTGCGCAGTTTGGAAACTCAACTCTTTATCGAAAGAAATCGCATCGACCACACTGTTAAATTTGTGGTTACCATAAACACACACTTGGAAAATCAAAGTCAATTTCAATACCAAGACTGGACCTTTTTGTCCGTTTTCAATGTGCATTTCCACTGCATCAACCACGACATTACCACACGCTAAATCTTCGGCAGTAACACCGGTAGCGGTCAAGCTTTTGGAAAAGTCAATTTCGTGGATACTGTTATAAGGAACTGATGTGTTGTCCACTGACTTCACGCCCAACATATTGACCATGATGGTACCCTTCAAATTTACTTTTCCCGCACTGGTTGCCACGTCTTTCAAATTTGGGTTAGCATCCACACCTAAGACGCCTTCGCAATTTGCTTCTAATTCAATATTCTCTTCAAGTTCAAATTTCTCCGCCAATTTAGCATTGAAGGTTAAAATTTGGTGTTCATTTTTACGCACCTCGACATCACCAGTCAAATCGCTGACCACTTGCCAATCATTAGTTTTCACTTTCTCTACGTTGACAACGACCAAGTTATCAATAACCACTTGTTGGTCCTGCAACTGCCACTTGCTATCCAATACACTCATCGTTACGAACACCTGACTACCTTCGCCCGCGTCCTTAATAGTCACTTTCTTTTCAAAAGTGTCGGTAACATCCTGACTATCGAACTTTTCAAATTCGTTGATAAAAATCAAGCGCGTAACCAAATTACCGGTCAAAGTAATTTCGGCACCATTAACTTGGGTATTTTGTCCTAACAACTGGCAACTGACACCAATTAACTTTTTGGCATTTTCTGGCAAAGCTACCTTATGTTCCAATTTTATTTGAACATTGTCGACCGCTACCAATTCCTGTTCCACCAAATTTTCCTTCAAAACTTCCATAAAATTCCTCCTATACAAAATTATATTTTGGCAATAATTGGAGTATGCGTAAAAAAACTCAATCGATTGAAGCCATCAAAGCCAAAATCCACGCCATGCTCGGTAAGGATATCAATATGTCGGTTTGTCGCGGTCGTAAGCGCGTTTCCAAATATGCAGGCATCATTGAAAACACATTTCCCAGTGTGTTTATTGTACGTTTAAAAAGCAAAGAAAAAGACACGGAGCGTATTCCGTGTCTTTCGTATTCTTACAATGACGTACTTTGCGGCGATGTACGAATTGATGAAGTCAGTTAAATCAATTCAACAATCGCGGTCATCGCATCGTCACCCTTACGGATGCCGGTTTTTAAAACGCGGGTATAACCACCAGCGGTGCCGGTTTCCTTAATACGTTTTGCGTATTTCGGAGCCAATTCATTGAAGATTTTTTCAATGATTGGGTGGTTAATATTTTGAGTGCGTTTTTCAAAACTCTTTTTGCTTTCATCTTTACTACGAATTTCTTGATAATCGTAAAGATTAGCCATCAATTCACGACGAGCAGCCAATTTCTTTGGTCCGTCAATCAAAACTTTACGTTTGCTCTTAACACCTTTTTTGTCGGTAAATTCTTTTTCGACAGTAACAGTGTCAGCATAAGTATTGATTGCCAAAGTCAAATATTTTTCTGCCAAAGCCGATGTTGCTTTCGCGCGCGCATAAGTAGTAGCTACGCGACCAGTCCAAAACAAAGTTGAAACTTGGTTACGCAAAATCGCCATATGTTGTGAAGTTTCGCGTCCTAATTTCGCTGGTTTCATTAAAAGTTCCCCTCCTCTTCTGATGATCTCAATGACAAGCCAAGACTTGCCAATTTAGAAATAATTTCGTCAAGACTCTTGGAACCTAAGTTACGAACGCGCAACATATCTTCTTTAGATTTGCTGGTCAAATCGCGGATCGTTTTAATGTTCGCACGATTCAAGCAGTTTGCGCTACGCGGTGAAAGTTCCATATCTTCAATGCTGGTTTCGAAAATCTTTTCCACGGTTTCTTCTTTACTTTCGACGAAAGTATTGTGACCCGCCATGCCTTCAACCATATTGATTAACAAAGTCAAATGGTCTTGGATTAACTTAGCCGCCAAAGCAACAACTTCTTTTGCTTCAACGCTGCCATTGGTCGTCAATTCAACCGTCAATTTATCGTAGTTCATATCGCCACCAACACGGCTTGGTTCAACGAAATAGTTGCATTTAACAACTGGACTATAAAGACTGTCAACAGCGATGTAACCAATGCTGTCGTGTGCACCTTTTTGGTCCTTAGCTACCACATAACCACGGCCACGTGCAACGGACAATTCCATTTTGAATTCGGTGTTGCTATCCAAAGTTGCGATTACCAAATCTGGGTTGCAAATTTCCACCAAACTATCATGTTCAATATCTTTCGCATAAATCGGACCTGCGGTCTTTTTGTTAATATGCATCGTAGTCGTATAGTTCAAATCGTCGGTCAAGGCCTTCAAAATCAAACTCTTAACGTTCAAGACGATGTCGGTAACGTCTTCGACTACACCTTTAACTGTTGAAAACTCGTTATTGACACCGTTAATACGGATGGCCGTAACGGCAGTACCAGGCAAATTACCCAACGAAACGCGACGAATCATGTTACCTAAGGTTGTACCATAACCACGTTCCAAAGGTTCAATAATAAAGTGCGCACTTTTTGCTCCGGTGCTTTCGTTAACCGTAATTTTCGGTTTCATTAATTCCATTTTTAACATAATAATTTTCTCCCTTCTTTCAAATTACATTTTATTTAGAATACAACTCAATAATCAAGTTTTCTTGAATGTTCAAATCAATATCTTCACGGGTTGGTAATTCCAAAACTTTACCAGACAATTTAGCACCAGAAAATTCCAACCATTTTGGTAAACTCATTTTTTGGTCTTTCAAAACTTTGAAAATTTCCAAATCTTTCTTAGTTTCTTTAATTGCGATGACATCGCCTTTTTCTACTAAGTAAGATGGAATGTTGACGCTGTTACCATTGACGGTAATGTGTCCGTGTGAAACTAATTGACGGGCTTCACTACGGCTGTCCGCAATGCCCATACGATAAACAACGTTATCCAAACGGCGTTCCAAGAATGACAACAAATTGTCACCGGTACGACCATTGGCGTTAGCAGCTTTTTCATACAAGGAATGGAATTGTTTTTCTTGTAATCCGTAAGCGCGTTTAACCTTTTGTTTTTCACGCAATTGGGTACCGTATTCTTTTTCTTTCTTACGAGCCAAACCGTGTTGACCTGGAACAACTGGACGTTTTTCCATCGCACATTTAGCCGATAAGCAACGTTCGCCTTTCAAAAACAATTTGCAACCTTCGCGACGGCAAAGGCGGCAATCTGGACCAACATATTTTGCCATGATTATTTCCTCCTTCTCTTAGGTGGTCGACAACCGTTGTGAGCAACTGGTGAAGTATCAGTAATCGACAACACTTCTAAACCTGCTTGATTAAGTGCGCGGATGGCGTTTTCACGACCAGCTCCGGGACCCTTAACAAATACATCGACTTTTAATAAACCCATTTCTTTTGCCGTAGTCGCAGCTTTTTCCGCTGTAGTTTGAGCAGCAAACGGGGTTGATTTACGACTACCTTTGAAACCTGCGACACCCGCACTAGCCCAGTTAATTACATTACCTTGGTCATCGGTCAAAGTTACAATCGTGTTATTGAATGATGCATTGATGTATGCCTTACCCTTGGCGTTCAAAGTTTTTTTCGCTTTGCGCTTGGTAGCTGGCTTTTTTTTCATCGGTGCATTAGATTTTGCTTCTGCCATTTATTTCCTCCTAACTCCTTATGCCTTGGTCCTGATAACCATTTTCTTTGGACCTTTGCGTGTACGCGCATTTTGTTTAGTCGATTGACCGCGAACTGGTAAACCTTTACGGTGACGGATACCACGATAGCATCCGATTTCCGTTAAGCGTTTAATATCCAAAGATACTTCACGGCGCAAATCGCCTTCAGTTTTAAGATTCTTATCAATATAAGTTCTGATTTCGTTAATTTTTGCTTCCGGCACATCTTTGGTACGAATGGTCGGGTCAACCTTACATTCAGCACAAATTTTATCTGCCGTTTTTTCACCAATGCCATAGATATAGGTCAAAGCAAATTTAATACATTTGTCTTTTGGTATATCCACACCACTAATTCTTGCCATTGTTTTCTCCTTTTTTTTAATAATCTATAAAACGCACACCCCAAAATTGCCGCGCGGGATGTGCGGGAATTTTCGACCTTAACGCGGTGATTTGGACGGACGCGGTTGGCGTTGTTTATGTTTTGGGTTTTCACAAATAACCATCACAGTGCCATTGCGTTTGATAACCTTGCATTTGTTGCAAATCGGTTTTACTCCACTTCTCACTTTCATTGTCCATTTCCTCCGTTATCGATTACAGATTTACTGCGCCAAGTAATACGGCCGTTGTTCAAATCGTATGGCGAAATCTCCAACTTGACCATATCACCTTCAAGGACTTTAATGTTATTTTTGTAAAGTTTTCCGGATAAGTAAGCCATAATTACATGACCATTAGACAACTTGACCTTGAACTTAGCATTACGCATAACTTCAATGACAACGCCTTCGACCTCAATCGCATCGACTTTACTCAAAAAACCATCCTCCCCGCTGATAAATCCACAATAACGATTATTTTACAACATTAAAAATCTTTTGTAAAGCATATTTTTGGGGATTTTGTCAAACATTTTTCTTGAATTAAATATAAGTGTCGTCATCGTCATTAGTAATCCTATCTTCCACAACACTTTTGTTCGCTACGTTAACACCCAATTTAGCCATGCGACGTTTTTTTAAGATCACATCAACACCGATGAAGCCAAATGTCGCTACCGCCAACACGCCAACAATTGAAACTGCTAAAACAATTGGCGAAATTCCCAAACCGGCACCAGTCTTTTTTACCCCACTATTCGCCCCGTCGCTATCAGGATTGTCAGTACGGACTTTTTTAGTTTGTAAAGCAACCTCATATTCGTCCACTGCCAATTTGATTTGCTTCAAAACCGTATTCGCATATTCGCTTTCGTTATTCCACATTTTGTTAACTAGGTCACGCGCATTTTCAACTACGGTCATGTCATATTTTCCATAATCACCACTATTGCACAACGCCTGGTACTCACCTTCGACATTTTCATATTTTGCAATCAATTCAGTTACTGCGGGTAACAGCACACCCGCATCATCAACCATCGAGTCCTTTTTGTGTGCACTTAATTCCACGTACGCACCAACATTCATCGTCATCTTACCGTTTTCATCATAAATCTTTGCGGGATTATACAACAAAGCATAATAATATTTCCACGATTCAATCACACGTTGGAAATTATCTGCCACGAAATTTTCGTCATACGGATTGGATTCAGCATATTCCTTTACGCGGTTTTTAGCGTGCAAGTATTTTGCATACGCATCCGCCTCATACAAGAACGGATACTTGTTTTCGTCTTTGGTTTCGTCAAAAGCCGGGGTCGGCGTTGAATTAGTTTTATCATCAGGATTGGTTTCCATCAATTTACGCGGATCAACCCGCAATGCCATAAAAAATGCTTTTAACTCGGTAATCAATTGACCATATTCATTTGAATACACTTCAGGATGCGCACGCGCCTTCAAAGCGTACTCATACTTTTGCTTGTACGCACTACCCAAAGTATTGGTAAAATACAAAGCATAATTTTGGTAATATTCTCGATAAGTCACATTATCCAATAATTCACTTAGCGCTTCAGCATTGTTTTTCCAACCCGTATACAAAGTTAAACCTTCAGCATTACCAGTCATTTTTGCCATATCATCTTTAAAAGTCCAATGGTTCAAATCTTCATCAACAATAACACCTTTGTCGGGAGTGGCAGTATACCAACCCATAAAGACAAAACCTTGGTCCGATGTCGGATCCGTAATTTTTGGCACCGCGCTACCAAAATATACTTCCTCCGCACTGATTAAGCGATCAATACCAGTAACTGGATCACGATAATAATATGAAACCGGGTATTTTTGTTTTGCCCAAATCGCAATGAAAGCACGGTTCGTCGTCACGCGTTCTAGATTAAACACATAGTAACGGTTGCCGTCTTTTTTCATATAATTCTTCAAATCGCTGGGATAATTTTCAGGATTTGGTTCCACTTCCGGTTTACCATCAGCATCAAGCACAATGTGACCTTGAGCATCATATTTACATGGCTTCCAGCCCAAGAACACATAACCATCACATTGCGGTATTCCAGGATCAGTTACATACTGTTGGTAACTACGCACAACATTTTTTTCAGAGTTGTTTTTGTTTACATAACCCGCATTGGCGTCATCGACGAAATACGCTTGCGCAAACGCCTTACCGTCACCAATGTTTAATTGTCGCGGGCGTTCATATTTAAATGTACCACGCAAACTAACTTCTTGATAATCTTCCGAATACCAATCGTCGACATAGCCATTCGCATAAAAAGTAAAGGTATATTTCGCACCGAACGGCTCACCCAACGCCGGCCGACCATCTTCACCATTTTTCCAACGACAGAATTGATAAACCGCTTCCAGCAATTGATCTTCAGTGTTATCGGAATCAACCGTCAAACCATTTTTTTCGTATTTCAAAATTGGTAAGGCTGCATAGAACAACAAACCTTTTTGTTCGTTTTCATGCACATCACCATTCAAAGTGTAATAATCAGCGATGTTACTCATCAATTCCTGTTTCGCGTAAGTTGTACCCACCTCGTCGGTATCACCCACGCGATGATAAATTTTGTTACTCACGAACGCATCCGCTTGATACTGCTCAACCGTATACGAACTGTAATTATAATTTAACTCGCTCATTTTGGTGCCAGCATCCGCTCCGGTACAATAGTTATAATAACCACCATTAAAACCGACGGTTGAATCAAAATTATCAGAGTTTTGATGCGTAGTGCAATACGAATACGAACTGTCGGTCGCGCAATCACCATACCCCAATACATTACGTGATCCATCAAAATAGTACGGGTCTAAACCACCTAATTCGTGGCCAATACAACTGTTGGTCGGAAGTTTATCATAAGTAACGCGACTGTTAGTTACATCTTCCCATAAGTTTTCATAACCATGTTCGATGTTAATCACTAAATTGTTATAAAGCCAACTACCTTGAAAGCTGCGGCCAACCAAGTTACCACGGAAACGGGTACCCATATCAAGAACCGTATCAGGAACGGTCGCCAAGTCAACACCCATAACCAAATTATTATATAACCCCGCCGCCACAACCAAGTCGCTCGCCGGTGCGATTTGCGTACTAAAGCCCGCCACACCTCCGACATAGTAATTGCCTGCCACATCAGCAGCAATATTCGGCGTCAATTGTGCATCCTGTACCGTACAGTTAATAATTTTACTGGAAACATTAGCTCCAACCAAACCGCCAAAATAGCCATAAGCTGCGTTGCCATAACCCGCACCTTCGCCCTGATTTATCGTCATCGCAATACTTGGTTGTTTAGCACCGGATTTATAGATTTTAACTTTATCCAAACCCCACTGATTGGGATAAATCGTATTGATTGATTCATTCAAGTTTTTACGCGTAAAGGTCATTTTACCAACCGCACCGCCCACGCAGAAATTATGAGCATTAACATTCTTACTGCTAAAATTAATGGTCGGATTTTCAATCGTAACATTGTTAATATAGGTGCTATCTGCCTCACCTGCTATAATACCGATACAAACATCAGATGGTCGGGGTGCATGTTCACTACCTTCGGTTCCCACATAAGTATAATCAATCACCGGATCAACAAAGGTAACATTCATCACTGCACCACCAATCATTGACGCAAAAAAGCCCGCATTTTCCGGCGAAGTTACATTGTCGTATTTAATTCGCAAACCAGAAATCTTATGGCCTTGACCATCAAAAACAATGTTACGGTTTTTGTTACGACCAATTTTTACTGGCATCCAATAGGGGTTCCATTTCTTATATTGACCATTTTCGTCTTTAACGTTGGCACTTTCCAAACTCAAATCAATATCGTTCGACAAGCAAAAAGTATAACCTGTGTAATCTTCTGTCGAATTACTCATACCCGTAGTCGTAATTACCAAACGCATATAAGCTAATTCTTCTGGCTTACTGATGTAAATTTTTTTTTCTTTACGTTCCATAAAGCCACCGCTATGAATCCCGCCCCCATCATCAACTTCACCCTTATAGGTTCCCCAATAACTCGTCTCATCATCGGCAGCAGCTTTTAACTTATGAGCAGCAAAACTGTTCGTCGGAACAACCAAGTACACACCTAACCCGGACAACAAAAAAGCCAGTACCAGCAGTACGGACAAAATACCGAGGCGCCAAGCACAAACTTTCTTTTGTTGTTCCCCCATATCTATGGTTAGTATATATCAATCATAATATTTTAGACAAATCAATTTTTCAACTTATAAACCAACACTATATTCCAATGGGCGTTTAATCTGCGTCTGCACTTTAAGATTTTTATTTATCACCTGCTTCTTAACACCGATTAAACCCTGCAAGACGTCCAACGATACTTGCGAAATTTGTTGCAAGAAACCATGACCACTAAAGTCGCCACCCTTTTCCGCCCAGTATTCACCGATACGTGATTGGTTTTTTTTGTTACCGTTAGTACCATTCAAAGCATGACGTAAGGTCGAACTCAGATACGATGAATTACCTTCTTTGAACACATCAGGGTAAAACGGTAAGCCGGCATCAAGCAATTGTTCCGGATAAACATCAATATAATCCGCGCTACCATCTCCTTTGGGGTTAATGCATTTGGGCATATGTTTCCATTTCTGTTTCCATTCTTCATCGGAAATTTTCCAAGTAATCATTTTGGGTTGATACCACAAGGTCGTACCAGCATTATTTCCGCCGCTTTGTTTAACCCGCACATAGTACTCTCCCGCACATTGATACATTTTATTTTTCGCAAACTTACCACGATGTAAAGCCCCGCGATACCAAACTCCCGTATCAACCATGGCGCCGCTTTTTAATAATGCTTCACACTGTTCCGAATCACCAACCAAAGCGCTCGGATAATAACTAAACTCAATCGTATGCTTATTGACATCGACCTTACCGAACCCCAATGGCAATTCGCCATAGAAGTTAATTGGCTGTAAGTTCAATCGGATACCGCGCCAATCACCTTTATCGGTAACATTTACACAAGTATCATACGCCACGCCATTACCACTAACAAAGTTTACCGCGTGACAAGAATGTGCAGTACGTAAGTAATACGGCGAAGAACCATTATCATACACCGAAATCCCATTCCCAATCGCATAAGCTGTTGCCGTCATGCAACGTTCCCCTTCCGGTAACTTTTGGAAGTCCTCTAATGAATGCACATAAACATAATCCGTCGTATTCATTTTCGGATTTCCCATTTTATAGTTATTGTCTGTATTACCAATTTCCACCGGTAATAAATTCGGCATCAAGTCAACCATTGTTAAGCGTTGTTTTTTCAACCCCATTGAGGTGAAAAGTCCTTGCATAAATTTACTTACTTTATTCGTTGTCATGATAAAGTTTTCCTCTTCCATCTTTATTTTATCATAACCGTTCTACACAAATCAAGACCCGGCACAAAGATTTTTTATCAATTACATTGGCTTCGCGTGCGGATGAAGCCATATCATTCCATCTTGTTTTTCTTTTCATCGAAGTACACGCGGTCTTTCAAACTGTCAGGTAAATATTGCTGTTCCACGTAACCGCCGAAGTCGTGCGGATACTTGTAAAACTTACTGGCCTCGGTATGGTTCTTCAAATATTCCGGTATTTTATCATCAGCATGATTTAGCGCGTCATCAATCGCACGGTCCATGGCAACTACCACGCGGTTATCTTTGGGTGCTCGACAAACATAGACAATGGCTTGGGTCAACGCCAAATTACCTTCCGGCATACCTAAGTTATCCAGCGCATACAAAGCCGAACAAGCTTGTACCATGGCTTGCGGGTCAACCAAACCCACATCCTCGCTAGCGTGTACAATCAAACGACGCGCGATAATTTGCGGTTGCATTCCAGCCGCGATTAAACGGTTTGCATAATACAAAGCGGCGGTCGTATCACTGCCACGTAAGCTTTTGCAAAATGCACTGAGAATGTGATAGTACAATGTCTCATCTAAATTTAAAGCCTTTTGTTGCAAGCATTCCGCCGCCACATTTTGGTCAACGACAATCTCGCCGGCTTGATTAGGTTGACTGGTAATCGCACACAATTCCAAACCATTCAAGGCACTGCGTACATCGCCGCCACACGCTTTCGCAAAATAATTAAGTGCGGCGTCATCAACTTTCATCCGATAATCGCGTAAACCTTGCGGTGCCGACAAAGCCCGTTTTAACACATTTTTAATGTCATCTTCATTCAAGCGTTTGAACTCGAACACGGTACAGCGCGACACGATAGCACGCGTCATACTGAAACTTGGGTTTTCTGTTGTACAACCAATCAAGAGCAAATAACCAGCTTCTAAGGCGCCTAACAAGGAGTCGCTTTGCGCTTTGTTCCAACGGTGGCACTCGTCCAACAATAAATAAGTCTTTTTTCCGCTGATTTCGAAATCGGCTTTTGCTTGTTGCATCACAGTCTTAACTTCGGCAACACCAGTCGAAACTGCGTTAATTTTAACAAACTTAGCGTTACTGCTATCCGCAATAATTTGTGCCAAAGTTGTCTTACCCGTTCCGGGTGGTCCGAAGAAAATTACGCTAGGTACGCGACCCGCTTTAATCAAACGACGCAATAATTTGCCATCCGCTAATAAATGTTGTTGTCCGACAAATTCACTTAAAACTTGCGGGCGCATTCTCTCCGCCAACGGTTTTTGTGTTTGATGCAAATTATCGAACAAAGTTTCCATATCTCAATTAAACCATATTTTTCGGCACCCGCGCAAGTACAACCTCACAAGCGAATGTCATATTCATGACCAACAATCAACGGTTCATTGATGTCATCTTGGTCAACATAAATACACGGGTCAACTTCCGGACTTTGCGCCGCCGTACGACAACGTGCTACGCCATCAACCACAGAGTCACAAACCACATGCACCATCTGTCCGCGTTCGTTAGCAAGTTTAGTATCCAAGATGGCTTGTTGTACACGTTCCGCCGCCCGTAATCGCGCTCTCTTTACCGCTGCATTAACTTGTTCCATCACATACGCGGTTGTACCTTTTTCGCGCGAGTAAGCAAAGAAGCCCACATAGTCCAATTTCACTTTACGCAAGAAATCCAACAACTCGTTAAATTCCGCTTCGGTCTCGGTCGGAAAACCAACCATCATGGTTGCCCGCAAAGTTACCCCGGGAATCACGGTACGGATTTTTTCGATTAACGCGCGGTAAGTTTCGGCATCGCCACGGCGACCCATCAACTTCAAAATTCGCGCATTGCAATGTTGAAACGGAATATCCAAGTATTTTACAATTCTGCTGTTAGTTGCAATTTCGGCGAGCAAACTATCCGTCAACAATTCCGGATAACAATAATGCAAACGTACCCGCTTTACACCATCAATCGCCGTAATCGCACGCAGTAATTCCACCAAATTAGTTTGAATATCAAAACCATACATCGTCACGTCTTGCGCCACTAAAATATATTCGGGAACACCTAAACTCGCGAAGTGTTGCACTTCGGACACAATTTCTGCCAACGGACGCGAAACATAGTTACCACGAATTAACGGTATCGTACAAAAAGCGCAACGGCGGTTACAACCATCGGCGATTTTAATGTAGACATAACTGGACGGTGTGGATAATAATTTTTCGCCAGCAACGGCGGGTTTTTTAGTTAATTGTTCCGCCAATTTTTCGTAGTCCTTAGTTCCCCACCAAAGGTCGACTTCGGGCAATCCTTCTTTCAGAGCTTGTTCATTATTCGGCACAATACAACCACAAACAACTAATTGTGCGTGTGATTTATGTGGCAACTTGGCGGTAATAGCATTGATACTTTCTTCGCGTGCACTGTTAATAAAGCCGCAAGTATTGACAATTAAAATATCGGCTTCGTCATCATTGCCAATGATTTGACAACCAGCGCGTTGTAAATACCCAGCTAAAACTTCACTGTCGGCGCGGTTTTTATCGCATCCTAAGGTAGTAATGCAAACTTTCTTTGGTAATAAATTCATATTGCATAATAACGCGTTTTCGCGTATAATTCAAGTTGTAAATCATGCTCCGTAGAAAACGGAGCGGATGACAATAAGCTCCGATGGTCAAGCGGTTAAGACGGCGCCCTCTCACGGCGCAATCCCGGGTTCGATTCCCGGTCGGAGTACCAAAATTTTCAGGCCCCACCCCGTGCCAACTCTTCCCATCCTCACTCACGCTATATACCCAGCCCGCACGAATGCCACAGTCGTAATTCGTCATAATACTGTTTGTCTGCTGCAATGCCGTCGTCGGTGTATATACTGTTGTCATAGAATTCACAAGTACCGCTTCCTCGCCATACTCCTTAACCACGTCATCCAACTTACCACTGGGGTCTAGACGTCTAAAAAACACCCCACCTTTCCAATTATACCCCGGTTCTTTTCCCCTCTGAATATCTCCAGCGTACAACGGATAACACCACGGCGTACAACTACCGCCACCTGCGACGGCATTTCCAACGCTATCACTCGCTCCGCCATTATACCACCCTGCGCCACCACCAACACCGTTTGAATAATAATTATTGTTGGTAGTTGCAATATCACTGCCCGAACCTCTATACCCATTCCTTGTCTGTGTTGCTGGCATCCCGCCAGACAAAAATCCAGAACCAGCTGCTATTGCATCACAAGTTTTACCCCAGGTATCTATTTCGTATCCAGCGAACACCGCATCACAACGCCTTTCAATTCCTTCGATTTGCGCATCACTTATATAATACGGTGAATCTTTCATCCAGTTCAAACTAGGATGATACACATTCCCCGCTCCAGCACCACCCGCCATAGCGTCATGTAAACCAGTATAAGTGCCTGGTAATGCAAAATTCGTTTGGACAACAGTTTTTCCACCACCATTGGCATATGCACCGTAGCCACCATCAATACTCGTACTAACCGACATAGTTTTACCCTTATAAAAGGCAATACAGGTTGCACACGTTCCGCCGAACGTATTCGTGTCTGAATAGTATTTACTTTCGCCCCAAAAAATCACCATCCAGGTCCCGTCGTTAAAACTTAACGTCGTCGTTTCGCCAGCCTTTCCATCTCGCAAAAATCCGTCCTGCCCCGTATAATCCACCGTAGCAGCATTAAGGTTAATAGTATTAGAGGAGTTATACCTATATAGTACATCATAGACAGCAGTAAAAAGCGCGCCTGCGGCAATGATTATCCCCACGACTAGGATGAACGCTTTTTATCTTACTTTATCTGCCACGCGCATTTGGTCTAAATCTTTACCGACGCTTTGATACAATTCTTTTAAGAAAACTTGGTTCAAAAATTTACCGCCGCTTAATTCTTCCGTATGCACATTGGTTTCCACAATTCCTTCGGTATCCAACTTTAATTGCAAACGCTCATTGGCTTTTATACTATCCAGCGCTAACTTTTCAAATTGGGCTTGTGGTTCCAACTGGCACGGGAAAATACCATAGCACAAAATACTGCCGTCACGAGTTCTGACCACATGGCAGGGTTCACATTTGAACCAATACGGTTTACCCAGTTTCACGGTCGTACCGCCCATAAACTGACCATTTGTCAATTTATAGTCACCGCAACAATCGGGGCGACGCACGGTTTTCGCGCACGCAAAATTTTTACGCACATAATCGACACCTTGATAAGTGAAACGCGGACAAACCACTGGGGCAATCGCCTCATCCAAACTGCAATTACGAGTGGTTGCCGAATCCGCGGTACGCGTAGCAACACCATCCACGGTAAAAGTACCGGTCTGTTGCAGTTGTCCACGCTTCATTAAACTTTCCAATTTTTTAGACAGCTGCGAACCGGCATAGGATTGTGGTACCGTGGGAATTTGGTCGCCAATTTTCATTACACCCATTTCCACTCCGTGATAGCGCAGGTCAGGTTCCACCGTCATGCCCGCAGTTTCCGGATGAACAAACTTTAACGAAAACAACAAAGCATGGTCGCCGGCAAAACAATTCAAGTTAGCATCATCGACATATTCCAAGTTTCGGTTATTGCTGGGAAATTTTCCCTTAATCAAGAAAGCATAACCACCATCTCTTTTCTTTTGGCAAACCACCGTGCTGGTCGCCGCATAAGCGCAATTCAAGTTCGCTTCGTCCGGCTTCCATTCATTGCGTAATTTTAAGACATCTTGCTTTTCACTATAAAAGAATTCGCGGAAACGGGCGCCACAAGCCACCGCAAAATCCGACGCTAAAATTGTGCGTCCCGCCAATTCATTCGCACTCGGCAAAACAACTTTGATAAATTTATTTGAACTCATGTTATTAATATACCGCATCCGAAACCACTTTTCAAGATACCCAAACAAAAAAAGTCCGCAATTTACGGACTTCTTTTTTGACGCGGCGATTATTTCTGCGCTTTCTCTTCGTGGTAAAATTTAGTTTTAATTGAAGTCTTTTTGATGACCCGATCGCAAATCATTAAGCATTGCGGTAAAACACCCAAAATCATCAAGATGGAAATTAAGCAGCCACACGACGACAACAACAAACCCAAATCCGCGACAATGGAAACCTTAGAAACCAAACCGATAATCAAAGTCGCCAAGACCAAAATTGAGCCCGAAGTTAAAATCGTGGAAATTGATGACGACATCGCCTGCGACATTGCAGTTTTCATGTCTTGTTGTTTTCTGTTATTGATGTAGTTGTTGGTCAACAAAATACCGTAATCGATAGTCGCGCCCATTTGTACGCACATGACCACCATGTAGCAAATGAAGAAGATTTCGTTGCCCGTCATGGTCGAAATACCCATCGTAACCCAAATCGCGCCTTGAATTAACAAGGTCAACAAAACTGGCATAAATACGGACTTGAACGTAATTGCGATAATCAACAAGTTGGTTAAGAATTCGGATTCTACCGAGCCACCATTTAACGAAAATTCATATCCGCTCAACGCTTCACGAATTTGATCCAAAGTGTCGTACGAAGCCGTATCGAAGTTACCGGTCGTCAAGAACACTTTGTACAACACTTTTCCCGTGTCTTGGTGGTAATACTCAATAACCGAAGCCACGCCGTCAACTTTTCCAGTTTGGCTTTAATTTCAGCCACTTGTTCAGCCGATTTCACTTCGCTGACCATGGCCTGACATTGACCCACACTGCCGAATTCGTTTTCCATTACTTCCAACGCTTCGGTCGACGAAGAATTTTTATCCAAATATTGCATCAAGTTGTAATTAATGTTTACATGTTGCATCTTGAAGCAGGACGCCACAACTGCCAAAATGAAGATAGCCAACAAGAAGTAACGACCTTTCACAATCAACGAACTAAGTTTTTTCATTTTCTTACCGCTCCTTATTTTTTTACTACAGCAATAGAAATAATTATACAACTGTTAAATTTTCTATTGATTAGTTGACAACTTTATTCTATTATAGAAATAAGTCAACCGATTTAATTCACACCAAAGTTTGAATTTGTTGGCATAATTATACAAAAAAAGAAGTGTATCATTATGGAATTTAAAGAGGACTTAAGAATTCAAAAAACGCGTCGCGATTTACGCAAAGTAATTTTGGAATTATTAAAACAAAACCCGCTGGAAAAAATTTCCGTCAAAGAAATCTGCGACCGCGCCATGGTCAACCGGATTACTTTTTATAAATATTACGAAGATAAATATTTACTGCTTGATGACGCCTTGAATGAAATTAAAGATACTTTACTGAACAGCGTTTCTCGGAACGAGAAATTCACTTCAATTGACGAAGCGTCGACTTATTTGGTCAATGTTTTGGAAATGGTCGTTAAGTACATTGAAGACAACATCGACTTCGTGTACGCTCTAGAACAAAACTCCAGCATGAAATTGATTAACATTATTACTTTCGTTTGTGAATCGGGTATCAATGATTTGTTGACCGAGATTAACAAAATTAAACCGCTAAAATATTCCATTCCGGTCACAGCGTCCTTTATTTACGGTGGTTTTGTTTCCGCATTGACTTATTTAATTCATCACAAAAACACCAATTACAAAGCCGAATTGAATATGTTAATTGACGACTTAAAATCCAACATTTTCAAAATCGAATTTTTGTACAAATAAGCTTCTACCTTCACTATTCACTTTTCACTTTATCTGGTCTTGCTCTTGCTGTCCACACTGCATGTGCGATGCGATGTAATCATACAATTGCGATACGGTCGCGCTTTGTAAATTATACAATCCGTACAAATCCATGAATTCCAATAGTTTGTCGCCATAACGATCACTACGGTCTGATATGTACTGAATCAATTTAGATTTTTCAGTCTCATCTTGTTCGTTTTGTTGTGTGTTGTTTTGTTGTTTAAGGGTTACCTGACCGGGGCGAAAAAATTTTAACTTCATAGTATATTTATATGCATAACCAACCGTAAATATGAAAAAAAAGCCAGCGTAAACTGGCTTAATCGACAAAAATTGTTACATGGTTTTTTCGGGCGGAACGGGCTGCAAGTGCGCATATTTAATATATTCGTTCAGCTGTTCCTTGGTTGCCTCGCGCAAACCGTAAAGGTGATACATTCCCAAAAACTCGATAAGCTTATCGCCGTATTTACTACTGTTATTCGAAATCAAATCAATTAAATCCCACTTAGAAAGTTTGTCCGTGTTACCTACGCAACAGGTTTTTCGTTTTTCCATAGATTCCTCCTCTAACTAATTACGCTTTTTTCGCGCGTTCACCAATAATTTTTTCCGCAACATTCTTTGGTACTTCATCGTAGTGGTCGAAGACCATATCAAAGGTACCACGACCTTGGGTCAACGAACGCAAGTCAGTTGCATAACCGAACAATTCGGACAACGGTACCAACGCATTGATGATTTGAGTGCCTTGACGGCTGTCCATACCTTGTAATTGACCACGGCGCGAAGAAATGTTACCCATAACATCACCCAAGTAGTCTTCCGGAGTTTCAATCACCATTTTCATGATTGGTTCCAACAATACCGGGTTAGCTGCGCGCGCACCATCCTTGAAAGCGATTGAACCCGCGGCCTTAAACGCCATTTCCGAACTATCAACTTCGTGGTAAGAACCATCATAGACGGTAACTTTGAAGTCCACAGTTTCGTAACCAGCTAAGACACCAGAGCGTTTTGCTTCTTCAATACCTTTGTTAATTGCTGGAATGTATTCCTTCGGAATTGAACCACCAACCGTCTTATCTTCAAAGACGTAACCTTTACCGGTCGGCAACGGTTCCATAATAATCTTACAATGACCATATTGACCATGACCACCAGATTGCTTAATGTATTTACCTTCAACATCAACACGTTTACGGATGGTTTCACGATAAGCAACTTGCGGTTTACCCACGTTAACGTCAACTTTAAATTCACGACGCAAACGGTCAACCATAATTTCCAAGTGCAATTCGCCCATACCAGCAATAATGGTTTGTGCAGTTTCCGGATCAGTGAAAGTTTTGAAAGTCGGGTCTTCTTGTGACAATTTAACCAAAGCTGCGACCATCTTATCTTGCATTTGTTTGTTAGCCGGTTCAATCGCGTTTTGGATAACTGGTTCCGCGAAGTTCATACTTTCCAACAAAATCGGGTTCTTTTCGTCGCAAAGCGTATCACCCGTTGTCGTATCTTTCAAACCAACGATAGCGCCGATATCACCAGCGACCAATTCATCAATTTCTTTACGTTGGTTAGCGTACATTTGCACAATACGACCAACACGTTCTTTTTTATCTTTGGTACTGTTATAAACATAACTACCCGCGGTTAATTTACCACTGTAAACACGGAAGAAGCACAAGTTACCAACAAACGGGTCTGCAGCAATCTTAAACGCCAAACCAGCAAATGGTTCATCATCACTACTCTTACGTTCAACCAATTCTTCTTCACCAGGACGGTTACCTTTAATAGCTGGAACATCAACTGGACTTGGCAAGTAGTCAACGATTGCATCCAACAATAATTGAACACCTTTGTTTTTGAACGAAGAACCGCACAAAACTGGGGTAAATTTCAACGAAATGGTACCTTTACGCAAACCAGCACGAATTTCGGCTTCGGTAAATTCTTCACCAGCGAAGAACTTTTCCATCAAAGCATCATCGGTTTCTGCAACAGCTTCAATCATTTGCGCACGGTATTTCTTAGCTTCTTCCAACATATCAGCTGGAATTTCTTCAACTTTCATATCCGTACCCATATCATTGGTATAGATGGTTGCTTTCATGGTAACTAAGTCGATAATACCGTGGAAGTCTTTTTCCGCACCAATTGGTAATTGAATCGGCACTGGGTTAGCGTGCAAGCGGTCACGCATAGTTTGTACTGCGCGTAAGAAATTCGCATCGTCACGGTCCATCTTATTGATATAAGCAATTCTTGGAACATGATATTTGTTCGCTTGGCTCCAAACTTTTTCTGATTGTGGTTGAACACCAGCACGGGCGCAGAAGACCGCCACACTGCCGTCCAAAACTTTCAATGAACGTTCAACCTCAACGGTAAAGTCCACGTGACCGGGCGTGTCGATAATGTTAATGCGGTGATCTTTCCACATAACGGTAACGCAAGCCGAGGTAATCGTGATACCACGTTCTTGTTCTTGGACCATCCAGTCGGTGGTAGCCGCGCCATCGTGAACTTCACCGATTTTGTGCGTCATACCGGTGTAATACAAAATACGTTCGGTGGTGGTAGTTTTACCAGCATCAATGTGCGCCATAATACCGATATTACGATAGTCCCTTAAGTCTGTTGTTCTTGCCATAATTTAATTTTTCCCCTTTATGTTGTAAATAAAAATTTAACAGCCAAACGCGTCGGTAGATTAACCGACGCGCGCTTTTGATTTAGCTTACCATTTATAATGTGCAAATGCTTTGTTTGCTTCCGCCATACGGTGCATTTCTTCTTTCTTTTTGAAAGCGCCACCAGTTTGGTTGTAAGCATCCAACAATTCAGCAGTCAAGCATGCTTCCATACCACGTTCACTACGTTTACGCGCCGCATCAACCAACCAACGAATCGCCAAAGTTTGACGACGAGCTGGACGAACTTCGCATGGAACTTGGTAGTTACTACCACCCACACGACGAGCTTTGGTTTCCAAGACCGGCATAACATTTTCCAATGCTTGGTTAAAAGCGGTCATTGGTTCCACGTTAGTTTTCTTTTGCAAACCTTGCAAAGCATTGTAAACGATCTCTTGGGCGATACCCTTTTTACCGTCTACCATGACTTGGTTAATCAATTTAGTGATTACCGTTGATTTGTAAATTGGATCGGGTAAAACTTCCCGAGGTGTAATTCCACTACGTCTAGGCATTATTTCTTCCCCCTCTTAGCGCCATATTTAGAGCGACCTTGGTTACGTTTTGCAACACCAGCGCAGTCCAAAGCACCACGCACGATGTGATAACGTACACCTGGTAAATCTTTAACTTTACCACCGCGTACCAAAACCACGCTGTGTTCTTGTAAATTGTGGCCTTCACCACCGATGTAGCAAGTACCTTCTTGCTTGTTTGACAAACGTACACGCGCAACTTTACGCAATGCAGAGTTTGGCTTTTTGGGCGTAGTTGTCTTTACTTGCAAGCAGGTTCCGCGTTTTTGGGGATTTTGTTCCAAAATCGGAGCTTTGCTTTTGCTCTTAGACTGTTTACGTCCTTTTTTGATTAACTGGTTAATCGTAGGCATACTTTCTCCCTTCTCCTAAATGTTATAAAGACTATTTTAACTTTTTTATAAAAACTTGTCAATGTAGTTTTTTGATTTATTTAATTGTCGAAATTTATCAATTAACGGTTAATTTCTAAACCGCGTTGTGCCATCACATCTTGTTCTACCGCGGTCGCCAATTCATCAACCTTAAAGTTACTAAAATTCAAATGTCCCAAGGTAATATTTTTTTCGGCCGAATTGATAATTCCTTTGCTCAATAAATCTTCCAAGATTTTTTTGCAAGGATGCAATTGGGTTTCCGGCTTCATGTTCAATGTTTCCCCAACCACATTACCATTCGCGTGCAACCCAACAAATCCTCGCGCACTACTCTTTGTTTGCACTTCTTTTTCTGTCCTCATGCTTGCATTATACCATAAAATAATCTTTTGACAAGTAGCAATTTTTTGCCTATCATTATTACATGAGGTTTACCTACCCGATGGTATTCATTTTTAATGAGGACGAAAACGTTTATAACGGCTACATCCCTGACTTAACTTTATATTGCGAAGGTGAAACTCTGGAAGCGGTTTACGCTTGCGCCGAAGAATTGATTAAGTATTATTTTAAATTAGCAACAAAATATGATACTGAAATTACTCCTCCATCAACTTTGGAAGAAATCAGCCAAAAATGGACGGGTTATAAAGTTTCGTTAATTACCGCCGATGTCGCGGATAAGAAATAATTTACGGACGGCCACCGGCCGTTTTTATTTGCACTAATTTCACTCTTCACTCTTTCATTCTTCACTAATCTATCTGCTACTTACCCCATTTGCTAGGTTAACACTTACTCCTACAGTATAATCTTTTTTGCTTCCATTCGGTATTTCTTCAGAGTCAATTTTCAAAAAACAAGACTTTTGCGGCAATGATTATCCCCACGACTAGGATGAACGCTGACTTTCTAACAATCAATTTCCCGCCGGGCAACCAAAGAACGCGTATGGATCTTTAGTGACAGACGTTGGAATGTTGATATTGGTCAAATTTTGGCAACCCGCGAAAGCCATGGAACCGATATGCGTCAAAGTATCCGGCAAAACCACGGTAGTTAAATTGGTACAACCGCAGAAGACACCAACACCAATTTCCGCTACGCCGCTTTCAATCTCAACCGAAGTTATATCAGTACGGTTATAAAATACCGGGCCATCAAGTTTTACCGCTTTACCTTTGTAGGTGCCGGGAATTACCACATTTCCCGTGCCGTTATAAGCGCGCAAGACATATGATGCGCCGTCTGCCGATAATTCAAATTCAACCGTCCATTTGGCATATAAGGTTACATTGCCTTTAACCGCCTTGTTGAAATCAAATTTCTTGGTATAGTCCGCATCCTCATACCAACCAAAAAACACATATTCATCCCAACCGGGGGCGTCGGTTGGTTCTTTTACTTTCTTACCGTCAATAACGTATTGCGTTGCTACCTCACTACCGCCGCAACCGTCGAAGGTTACCGTCCAAATAATATCTTTCCATTTTGCATACAACATGATATCGCTGTTAATTGGAGTATTAAAATCAAACGCTCGACTGTCATCCGAACCGACATACCAATACAAAAATTCACTGCCATCAAAAGTCGGATTTTTGGGTTTAGTTACGGTACCGCCCGCACTGACTGTTTCATCGTTCACGGCACTGCCACCACATGAATCAAA
Organism: Eubacteriales bacterium; assembly: GCA_018384735.1. Taxonomy (GTDB): domain Bacteria; phylum Bacillota; class Clostridia; order Christensenellales; family UBA1242; genus RGIG8050. The sequence continues at coordinate 74,527 of JAHAXB010000016.1, forward strand.
ATGCACGGTATAATAACTTTCGGCACTATTCTTATTGGCGACACCAGCATCCGCCTTGCCGCGATTACGCCAAAAGAACACCAAACCGACCACGGCATAAACGGTCACCGACACTAACACAAAAACCGATACCAGCAACCAAACTTTCTTTTTCATGTTTATGCCTCCTTTTCTTCACCGACATTATAACACATTTTCCGCAAATTTAAAAACAAACAAAACTTAGCACCGTGATGCATGGCAGGAGAAGTATATCAACTGATATTCTTTAGCAAGTTCGTGTAAGAACGCTTTGGCGGCGGCGACCTTGTTTTCATCCAAGTTAATCAACGGGTCGTCCAATACAATGAAGGGTTTTTCCTGACTGTATAACGCGTCAATCAAAGCGAAGCGCAAACTTAAATCGATGGCATTTTGGTAACCCCGACTGTAATGTTCAACATCGCGTAGTTGCCCGTACTCTTCAAATTTGACATTAAAATCAGTATCTAAATTCAGGTTGTCATAATCGTGATTGGTAATCATGCGCAGGTATTTTTGCAAGCCGGTTTTCATGGGCGCCAAAAACTTCGTAGTCAAACTTTCGTTGGCCGCTTGTAAAAATTTTTGTGCAGACTTGACAGCGTTTAACTCCATAGTTAATTTTTGCCGTTCGTTTTGCAGGTTGACCTTTTCCATACGGCGTGCATCCAGTTCCAGCATTTCATTTTGTAGCGCTTCAATCTTTGCACAAAGTTGGGTATTACGAGCGTTGCAAGCGTCAATTTGGCTTTGCAAAGTTTTTTCCCTGTTTTGCAGTTCGTGGATATCAACCGTCACCGTCGCTTCATTCAAGTTGAAATTTTTGGCGATTTTGAACTGCTCCACGGCTTGCATCTCCGCGGTCAGTTGTGTTTGCAAATTAGCCAACTCAATCACGGTTTGTTTTAATGCCACCAATTTGTCCACGGCGGTTGGTTCATTCAAATTAAAGCGCGCCAAGTAAGCTGCCAACTTGTCTTGTTCCGCGGTCAAACTAGCCGTCAAGGCACCGGTCTGTTGCTGGTTCCATGCTTGTTGCGCTTGTAGGTTTTGGTATTCGCGTAAGTTACTGTCCACGCGGTTAATCGCCGCCAAATAATCGGTCGTGGCTTCGTATTGCCTTAAAAACTCTACGACATGTTTTGGTAACGGAGTTTCAGCACCTCTACGTGGCGCCACGGTCAAAGCCACAGCCCCCAACACCAAAACTCCACCTGCGACCATTAAAACGACCGCAACCGCAGTTTGCACAGATAACAACAACGCGCCGGCTAACACGCACACCAACGCCAAACCAAACAGTCCCCAACGCCACCACGGGGTTTTACCGCCCCTGCGTTGAACATTGCAGCAACGCAAGACATCATTGTAGACCGCCTGTACCGCAGCCGCCGTCGGAATTTTACCACCAAAATATTGCTCCAACGCTTGGCGACGCGTACGCACATAATCCGCGTTACCGTTGATTTGCATCGCGTTAGTTTTCGCGCTGATATTCTTTTCCAACGCTAAATAACTATCAATTTCGGTCACGCTGGTTTGCTGACCATTTAAGACCGACTGGCACGCTTGAATTTGGTTCTGCGTAGCGGTAACCTTGCGGTTTAACTCGGCAAACATCTCTTGTCCTGCGCGTTTTTCTTGCAATTTACCGTAGTCTTGAATTTGGTTACGCACTTGGGTTTGTTGTGCTAACAAGTCACACCGACTGGCATTTTCCAGTTCAATTTGTTTTTGCAAATCGTCAATGGCGTGTCCATGATTTTCCAGTTCGTGAATGCGTGCTTCAACATCGTCCAGTTGGGTCGCCAAGTTTTCCAAGGCACCGGTGTGCTGATGATTGGATAGACCCACCCGCTTTTTGTCCAAACGTTTCAACGCGGCTTCACAGTTATAATCCTGGGTTGCACCCTGAATCATGTGGTTTAATTTCTGTGCCAAACTTTCGTTAAAATTCGACGTCAAAGCTTTTTGCGGAATGTAGGAACTGCGTTCAAACGCCTCCGCATCTAAGCCGAATAACTCCTCGCCCACATTTTGGGTAAAGTCCTGACACTTTTTGTTGGTTTTGGCATCGAACAAGTTGAAGGTATCTTCCGCTTGTTTTTTACCAAAGAAACGCTCAATTTTGTATTGCTTACCTTGCACCGCAAAAACCAAGTTACCGCCAAAGTTACCACCCTGCCATGGTTGGTACTTTTTGCGTTCGTTTTCGTCCAAAGCTTTTTTGGTGGTTACCGGCAAGCCGTAAAACATGGCTTTAATGAAAGTTGCAAAAGTACTTTTGCCCCAACCGTTTTCCGCCTGTAAATTATTTAAGCCATCGGTAAAGTTGTAATCAAAGTTATGCAGTTTACCAAAGTTTTCGATGTGACACTGAATTAACTTCATTTACAAATCCTCCCCGCCCAAAGCCCGTAAGCCCATCAAAATGGTTTGTTCTTTTTCGCTTGCGGACAATGAACTCCCCAGCACTTGGCGGATAAATTCGCCCCGCAAAGAAATGTCATTGGCTACATCTTCCGGCGTAACAGCCAGCACGGATTCGTCCTTAACCTTGGCGAAATAAAACCCACTCAGCTTTTGTTCCAACATTGCCAAATGTTTTTCCAACTGGATTTTGTATTTCCCCTGCAAAACTACTTTCAATAAATCTTTGGTCGGATACTTTTTGGCTAACGCTACAATGTGGTCTTCCAAAGCGAACCAATCTTGGTACGGCGTAATATCCACCGGCAGTTCAATCAGCGTACGCTTCGCAAACGGCACAAATTCGCTTTGTATGGTACCGTGGTCAATGTTCAATAACACAAATCCTTTCGCGCCACATTCATCGAAACCACGTCCTTCCAAGCAACCCGCATAGCAATACACGCCCCGCCTATCAAGTTGTCCCTGCGTGTAACTGTGCACATGTCCCAGCGCCAAATAATCAATCTGTTTGTTTTTTAATTGGTTCAGGTAAATGGTTTCACTTTGTTTAGCAGAATTAGATTGCCCAATTTGCCCGTGCATCACCACAATGTTCAAATCATCCGGCGACAAACGCAAAGTATCATACAAAGTTTTGCGGTTAGCGTCACTCAGCACCACCCCCGTAATCTTAACCTCGGGATAACTAAAAGTTGTCCAATTTACACCAAAGATTTTCAGGTTACTTGGTACTTCGTCCAACGCTTCAATGAAGTTACTTTCATCGTGGTTACCGCTTAAATACAAAAAGTCAATTTGCGGATATTTTGTGATGGTGTTTAGCACGCGGCTTTTGGTCGAGCCGAAAACCTGTGGCGTATCAAACATATCGCCCGCAATAATAATGACCGTGACACCATGCGTGTGCGCGTAGTCCACCATGCGTTCAAAAGTGTTCAAAATTTCTTTTTTGCGTTCTTTGGCTTGGGCTACCGACAAATTGGTTTCCATCTTACTGTCCAAGTGTAAATCCGCACAATGAATAATTTTCATTGGTAATCTCCCCGCTTACCAACGTATTGAACAGCGCAACACGTCTTGTTGGTCTTTTTTCAAAGTGTAAATGCGTTCGTGCGTTTGGTCGCTTAATTGTTGGTCAACCGCATAAATCGCCAATTTATCGCCCAAGAATGACTGGTTCAAGTAAGCCACTTGCAATTCCTTAGGTGCCATTGTGCGCCATTCTTCCAAAGTAAAAGTGTCCAACAACAAGCGGATGTATTCCACATTGTTGGTGTGTCCCGCATAGTCAATGTTACCGGTACGAATTGTAACTGTGTCTTTTAATTTGCCCTCGCTGTCCATTTTGTCCCAGCTTAAATCATACAATGACGGCAAAACCTTAACTTGGTTACCAATCCCGACCGCATCGGTACGGCACAAGCGTCCCGACTTAATGTCCACCGCGCAAACTTCGGTGCGCGCATACAAAGCAATTTTACCCGTTTTTTTTACGCAGACGTCCACATTCAAACGCGCCAACGATTTCATTGAAAAGAAACATTCAATCACAATTTTATCTTGCCAACGGATGTCCTGCAAAAATTTCAAATGGTTTTTTGAAAAGACCATAATTGCGCCATACTTACGACGCACGCTGAAACCGTCCAATTCCAACTTTGCCATGGTCGCGGTGACCGCGTCCTGAATTAAATTTAGCGCACCAATTAACGACATTCGCCCGCTGGGGTCACACGCACCTGCCCCCACCGTTTGTCGCACCTTAAACTTTTTCATATTTTAATTATAGCCGAAAACGCGCGTCCCGTCCAATCAATTACTTTTGCGGATTGTTGTTGGTTGACTTAGTCGACTTACTATTTTTGTGCTTAAGCGTGAAAATTTCTTTCAAGTCGTCGTTTTCCAAATCAAAATGGTGCTTATTTTTGCGTTGCTTTTCCGCACGGGTCGGCAAACCATCTCCAACGACGGGTACCGCCGGCGTATCCTTGCGTTCACGAATTTCCACTTGGTTGTAATCAATCGAAATACCACGACGCTTAAATTCGTTAAAGACCGTTTCCGTAATGTCAAAATACACATTCCAATAATCTTCGCGGTCGCACCAGCAGCGTCCGACAAACAATAGATTACTGTCGCCCATTGATTTCAAACGGCAAAACGGCGCGGGTTCTAAACGCACCATGCCGTTACTTTTCATACATTCAATTACCGTTTGCTTAACCAATTCGACATCATTATTGTAACCGACCTCAAATTCAAAGTTCACTCGGCGCGTATTATTACTGTCGTAATTGGTCACGACTTCGTTCAAAATTTTGTTGTTAGGTACGGTAATGCGTTTGTTGTCCGGAGTAATTAAAGTAATGTACAAAAAGTTAATTTGCGCAATTGAACCTTCCACACCACCAACTGCGATATAGTCACCTTTCTTGAACATACCGCTAGACACAATGATGATACCGTTCGCCAAGTTCGCAATGTTGTTTTGCAACGCTAAGCCCACTGCCAAGAACACTGCGCTAAATGCGGTCACAATCCAAGTAATACCAATGCCCAAAATTTCTAACAATACAATCACCAAAACCAAATACAAAAAGAATTTGATAATTGCCATGATGAAGCCCACCGCAATCGGCTCCAAATGCGTACGGCGGAATAAACGCTTCATGATGTTCAAAAGCAATTTAATGGCAACCACGCCAAACACAAAAACCACGATAAACATTACAATGTTCCAAATGTTACCGCGGAAGAAATTTACAACTGTATCCCAAATTGCATGCCAATTCATGTCCTCATTATAACACCGCCCCCACGGTTTGACAAGTTTGACCTGCGCGCTTAATATACATCGGTATGAAAGTAATTTTATTTAATGGCAGCACGCACCCCCACGGTTGCACCGCGCAAGCACTGGAAATCGTAGCGCAAAATTTAAACCAACAAGGTATCGACACGGAAATTTTATCTTTGGGCGCCAGCGCCGTGCACGACTGTATTGCTTGTCGCGCCTGTAAAAACGGCGACGGCTCCTGTGTTTTCAAGGACGATTGCGTCAATACTTGGTTAGCAAAAATTAAGACCGCGGACGGCTTCATTTTCGGCAGTCCGGTTTACTACGCCCACCCTACGGGCGCGTTACTGGCTGCTATGGACCGTTTGTTTTTCGCCGGTGGTCAATACCTGCACCATAAACCCGCCGCAGCCGTTTTAACCGCGCGTCGAGCCGGTACCACCGCCAGCATGGACGTTATCAACAAATACTTTGCATTCAACCAAATGCCGATTGTCACCGCAACCTATTGGAACCAAGTTTACCGCGACGCAAACGGCACACCAAACACCGATGCGGAAGGCACCCAAACTTTGGAACACCTCGCCAACAACATGGCATGGTTATTGCGCTGTATCGACACCGGCAAGCAAAATGGCATTACCGTCCCGTCCCAAGCCAAGACCACTTTTACCAACTTCGTCAGATAAATTATTTATGGTTAATCACAATCACTAACAAAACCGCAGCGACGATAATTTCAATCATCAATTTAATGATTTTTCTTTTCACTACCACAGTTTACCACACCCGCGATTACCCAACCTAACAAAAAAAACACCGCCATAGTTGCACCGTTTTGAAACTAGCGGAATATTAAGGAAAAAGTGCGTGCGCTTGTTTACAAGCCCGCACTTTTCGTGCTTGGCTTTGGCGGAGCGAAGCAATGCCACCTATATAATAGACAAGCACATGTTTAACTGGCATAACTACAACTCAATTTGTATAAATAAAAAATTGTACTTTTTTATTATAATGACTTAATTTCATCAAACAATTCTTTGTTTTGCTTTTTGGACCACAATCCAAACATTTCATTAAAACAAGAAAACAAACAAGTTTCACTATAGGCTGGATAAGTATGACATGAATTTTTAAACCGTTTTAATAATAGTAAATAAACTTCTTTGTCGTTTTTTACTCGATTATGACAATTTTTTCTCCATGTTTCACGCGTTTCCCAGCCACTATATAAATCATTTAATTCTGGCACTATAAAATTAATTATTCCACCAATACCAACAATTTCATTTGTTTTTTCAATTTGTCCACTTAATACTCCTTCACAAATAAGGATATGCAAGAATAAATGTTCCAAATAATCGCAATAAACGATATTTTCTGCTTTTTGCCATTCAATTGGATGCAAAACGGCAAATTCTTTATGCGATAACATTATCGCATGGTCTTCATATTTGTGATGCGCAACTAAACCATCTTTTGTTCTAGATATCTTTTGGTTTTTATTCCACGATTTAGTCATATAATCGCATAATCCAATACCATACTTTTTTTGTAAATAATCACAATACTGTATGTAATCAAAATTTTTTACTTTTTGATATTCAACTATGTCCATAAATTTTCTCCTTTTTATCATAGCCCCAATAGGCTATTTATAGTCCATAAGTACCATATATAGCCCATAATGTCAATTAAGATTACTTATACTAAAAAGTAATCTTATGGCGAAATACACCTACTCGACTGTTAAGACTCGTATTTTGGCATTATGTGAAGCCAAAAATTTTTCTATTCATAAACTAGCCATAGAATCGGGCGTCGCCCCATCAACAATAAAAAACATCTTATATGGTAAAAGTGTTAATCCAGGTATTGTAACTATTAAAATGCTTTGTGATGGTATGGGTATAACTTTAACCGATTTTTTTAATACCGAAGACTTCAATAAGTTAGAACCGGAACTTTAAAAATGTGAACAAAAAAAGAACCCTACAATAGAGTTCTTTTCAGTTATTTTGCTAGTTTCAAAAGTCACAGACCATATTGACGGTGTTTCTTTTATTGCTAAATTATCGATTAACGAATACCGCGTTCAATGTTCATGATACGGTTATATTTGCAAACACGTTCGCCACGAACCGGAGCGCCAGACTTGATAAATTCAGCGTCAGTTGCGACCGCCAAATCCGCGATGATGGTATCGCTGGTTTCACCACTGCGGTGAGAAATCATAACTTTGTAGTTATTGTTCTTCGCCAAAGCGATAGTTTCCAAAGTTTCGGTCAAAGAACCGATTTGGTTCAACTTAATCAAAATCGCGTTGCAAGCGCCCATGTTGATACCCTTCGCCAAACGTTCTTTGTTGGTAACGAAGAAGTCATCGCCCACGATCGTGATGCGGTTACCGATACGTTTAGTCAAAGCAGCATAACCTTCCCAGTCGTTTTGATCCAATGGGTCTTCGATTGATTTCAAGATTGGGAATTTTTCCACCAAAGAAGCGATATATTCGACGTATTCGCCGCTTGGCAAATCTTTCTTTTCACCTTTCATGACATAGTGGCCGGTTTCACGGTCGTAAAATTCCGAAGCCGCAACATCCAAAGCTACGACAACATCTTTAACCGGAGTATAACCAGCTTTTTCGATTGCGGCTTCAATCAATTCGATCGCACCCGCGATTGGGCTTTCCGTATCCAAACGAGGCGCAAAACCACCTTCATCACCAACAGCCGTAACCAAACCTTTTTCCGCCAAAATCTTTTTCAAAGCCTGGGTAATTTCCGAAGCCATACGAACTTTGTCAGCAAAGGTTTTACCACTGATTGGTTGAATCATAAATTCTTGGCAGTCAATACCGCTGTCAGCATGCTTACCACCGTTAATAATGTTAAAGCTCGGAATGGTATTAACTACTGGCGCTTTACCCTTGCTCAACGGAGCGCGTTTGCCACCAACTTCTTCGTACAAGTCAGCAATATATTCAAATGGTTCTTGTCCCTTGTCAGCTGCTGCGGCATAAGCGCAAGCGCAAGAAACACCCAAAATTGCGTTGGCACCTAATTTACCTTTGTTATTGGTACCATCCAAATGGCACATTTCACGGTCAATTTTAATTTGTTCGCTGACATCTTTTCCGATGAAAGCAGGTGCAATAATTTTGTTTACGTTTTCTACGGCTTTCAAAACACCTTTACCGTTGAAACGTTTTTTATCGCCATCGCGCAATTCCACCGCTTCCCATTCACCGGTCGAAGCACCGCTCGGCACACTGGCTTGGTGACCATTGACCCAAACAGTAACGGTTGGGTTACCACGACTGTCCAAAATTTCACTAGCAACAATCTTTTCAATTTTCATTTTTTATCTTTTTTTCTCCTTTTTTAATACAAGGATTATTATATAACTAAACCCCAAAATCGCCAAACAAATTCTGCCCTCCGCATAAAAAAAGACGGCAAACAAAACCGTCTTTCTATAAAGGAACATCAACTTAAATTGCACGATAAGCAGCATCAATTTCGTTTTGAGTTGAGGCATACATAACCACATTGCCCGCCAAAACAACTTTCATTTGTTTATATTCATTCACTTGTTCAGCAGTTTTTGCATCATCAATTAAAGTGTTGATTTTTGATTGAAGAGCGTTATAAATAACTTTTGCTTTAGAATTATCGGCAAAACCATAAATTCTAATATAGTTATAATTATCCACTACGTTCTTCCCACCTAAAAGTACCCATTGTAAATCATCTACTGCGTTATACGCATCATAATAATCAGCAGTATTAAAAGATTTTTTCATTGAACCGAACTCACTTTCCCAATTATCGCTTTGCGGTGTGAAAACAAAAACACCATAGCTATAATAGGTTAAATTTTCCTTATATTCATCATAAGTTAATTCCTTATATCCCGATGATTTACCACACGCTGCCAACATCGTTCCCAATACTACAACTACAGCCAGCGCAGCAATAATAGTTGCAATTTTTGTCTTAAAAATTTTCATTTTGTTTTTCTCCTTTTTTAGCCCCATGGGGCTATTTATTCAAATCATACTCCCATAGGGCTAAAATGTCAATAGAAAGAATATGGAAATCTTGATTGCCGAACGAATTAAGTCACTAATGCAAGCGCACAATCTCAGCCAAGTCGCGCTTGCTAAAGCTGTCGGCATTAAACAAAATACAATTAGTGCGTGGCTGTTAAAAAAGAAAGAGCCCTGCATCACCAGTCTTTGGCTATTGGCAGATTATTTCAAAGTTGACATTGATTATTTGGTCGGGCGCAAAGACTATTAAAAAAAAGCCCGGCAACCGCCGACTCTCCTGTACTATTCACTCTTCACTTTTAACTATTCACTGCCTGTTGCTGTCGTACAAATTGACTTCGTGGTTGGCTTGTTCTTCGTGAATCAATTTAATCTTATCTAACAGTTCGTCGTAACTTGGTAAGTTCTTGATGTCGTCCAAGCCGAAACGCTTTAAGAAATTGTCAGTTGTACCGTATAACAACGGGCGACCCAAAACTTCCTTGCGTCCAACAATTTCAACCAAGTTACTTTGCGTCAAAATTTGAATGGCATAGTCACTGCCCACACCACGGATTTGGTCAATTTCCAAACGGGTGACCGGTTGTTTATACGCGATAACCGCCAAAGTTTCCAAAGCGGCTTTGGTCAAGTTACGTTCGCGCATTGGATTTAACACCAAACCAACTTCATTTTCGTAAGCCGGATTCGTGCAGAATTGATAGTTATTGCGGTACTTAATCAAATGGATTCCGCAGTCCCCGCTGAATTGACCTTTGACAAATTCCAACGCGGCCTCGGCTTCTTTTTTGGATACTCCAAGTTTTTGGCAAAAAATTTCGATTGGCAAACCATCGCCACAAGCAAATAAAATTGCGGACATTTGGTGCGCCAATTCTTGTACCCGATTACTGGGTGCCGTACTTGTCGCGCGTTTCGCGTGTGTATTACGCGCCGAATTCGCTGTCGGTAAGGTCAAAATTTCCGTCGCCAAAAGCCCCTCCTTTCACAATTTCAATTTCCCCAAACATTTGGGTTTGTTGGCAAGTCACCAACTGGCGTTTCAACAATTCCAGCACTGCCAAAAATGTGTTAATGACTTCGCTGCGGGTAATATCGGCTTCAAACAGTTGACTGAAACGAATGCGGTCTTTGGTTTTCAACCGAGTTACCACATCTTTAATTTTATCGGCTACAGTAAATCTGTCAAGTTTTATTGTGGTCTTTTCAATTTTTGCCGAATTTTCGCCCACGCGCGCCAAGATAGCAGTAAACGCATTGGTCAAGTCATCAAAGCTCACTCCGTCCAATTTCCAGTCGGTTTTCACTTTCATTACGGCTGGTGCGCGGTAGTAGCGCCCCACTTCATCCATAGTTTTCAAATCCTCGCTAGCATCTTTGAATAAAGCGTATTCTTCCAAGCGTTGGCGCAGCAATTCTTCACTGTCCTCTTCTTCTTTCTCTTCTTCCACCGGCTTCGGCAAAATTTGTTTACTTTTGATTTCCACCAAGATGGCACCAACTTCGATAAACTCACTAGCCAAGTCCAAATCCAAGGTGTCCAACTCGTTTAAGTACGATAAATACTGCGATGTCATATCGCCTAATTTTACCGTTTTAATGTCCAGTTTATGTTCACGCACCAGTTGCAGCAACAAATCAATCGGTCCATCAAAATCGGTTAAATGAACTTTCACTTCTTCGCTGGCGCGCTGAATCATCCCCATCTTGATTTTAGCTTATAAAAACAAATGCCAAAAGTCAAGGAATAACGCGCTCAACCAACTTTGCATAAAATCCAACACGTTGGTAAAGTAAATTACCACTACCAAAATTATCATCGCGACCAAGTGGTTTTGGCGCATAAAACGCACATAACCGCTTTCGGGTGCCAAGGACGCAATCAGGTTGAACCCGTCCAAAGGTGCAATCGGCAACAAATTAAAGGTCGCGAAAACAATGTTAATCACCATCACGAACAGGAACAAATATTGCCAGACCGATTTTCCCGCCAACAACACATAAAAGAACGACGCGACAAAGGCCAACAATAAATTGGTAATAATTCCTGCCAAGGACACCAGCACACAGCCTAAACGGCGATTTTTGAAGTTTTCCGCATTTACTGGTACCGGTATTGCCCAACCGAAGCCGAACAACAGAAAACACAAAGTTCCCAGCCCGTCCAAATGGCGCGCCGGATTTAACGACAACCGACCGGCATATTTTGCGGACGGGTCACCACACCACAGCGCAACTAAACCATGCGCCACCTCGTGTAAAATCAGTGCGGACAACACCGCAATCAGATAGAACGCCAGTAACGCCAAAGTTTGATAAACATCATTGCCCGTCCGCAGTAAATCTAACATAGTACTCCTTTTGTCTTAATCACCCGTTTGTTCTGAATTGATTAAACTCTTGTATTTTGCGATAATTTTCAGCATGTTTTCCGCCGAAGTTTCCAAAGCCGCTTTATCTTCGGTAGCGTTGTAATCATCCAACAGGTCTTTCATTGTATTGGCTTCGTTAATTATAGCATTAACTTCTTCATCGGAAGCGGTACCGCCCAACATATCTTTTAAGTCATTCGGATCTTGGGTACTTACTTGGTTCAAAATGTTTTGGACTGAACCTTTGAACATATCTTGTGCTTCGGGGATATCCATCACGCCCGTAATCATTTTCGCAACTTCGTCCGGTTCCAAATCGGCTACCGCTTTGACGAACTCTTCGGCGATATCTTCCGGCGAAACAGCACCGTTCTTGATGTCATAAATCAAGTCGCTAACCGCCGAGTCTTGCATTACGCTTGCAACATCGACGATACCATGCAGGGTGGCTTTCCATTGTTCCAGATTTTCGTTATCAAGCATTGCAATTAAAGTATCAACATAACCGCCGTTACCAATAGTGCGCAATTTTGCGACCGCGAAATCTTTAATCGGCAGTTTGTCATCTTTTTTGAAATCGTACATCAAACTGTATACCACTTCCGCAATCGCGTCAATGTTAGCGTACTTATCATCGCCGTCCGCCACCAATTTGGACAAATTAACCAAGATTGCTTGGGTTTGCGCTTCGTCAGGTTGCACTCCCTGTTCGTTAATCAGTCGGTCTTTTTCGCGGTTAATGTCGCTCACAATGTCAACATAGTTACGCGCTACCTGTGCGACCTTCAAAACATCATTACCCAAAATTTCCCAGTTGCCTTTTTTGCCATTTTGTGACAACGCGTCTTTACCCGACAATAACGGAATCATCCCGTCAATCAAGTTTTTCAAATCGCCATCATTACTTGCCACATTGTCCATTTGCTTAGTGTACAAGAACAAATTGTCAATCTTGTCTTGACCAATCAGTTGAATTGTTTTGAATTTCGTCAAACGGTCACCCAAAACATTGATTAAGTATTCGCCCGCTTCGTAACTGCCATAAGGTTTGACCAACTTAGCCGTGCTTAAATTGAAGTAATCCTTCACACCTAAACCACCTTGCGCCAAAAATTTGGTCATCGTGTCGGGTGTAGCTAAGCCCTCGTAACTAACTTGGTAAATGTTTAAGGCCTCAATGAAATCAATCGTGTTAATCAAATCTTTGCGTACCAAATCCAATTTTTGTTCGCCGACATATTGTACCGCCGCTTGTAAGCCGTCCGCGTATTTCGCGTATTTGTTTTCCACCTCGCGTTCGGTCACATTGTTTTTAATTAACAAACCGTAAATACTGTTCGCGTAAATTTCCGTACCGGGCAATTTTTCCAAATTATCATTGAACGGTTGTTGGAAAATTTTGTCCATGTCTTCCAAAAGTTGGTTTGCCACATTCAAAATTTGTAAATCAAACGCCTTGTTGATAAAGTCGCGCAAAACCTGGTAGTCCTTGGTGGTTAAAGTGCTCAAATCCAAGTATCCGCTTTGGGTCGAGTTTTCCAATTTTTCAACAACTTTCATCACATCTTTCGCATCCAAGAATAATTCCGCACCACTGTTCAAATCGTGAATTAAATTGATGTCGTCGCCATTTTCCACGCGCACGGTCATTTGGTATTCAAAAGCTTTGGTCGACAAAAACTGCATACCACTGTATTTCATGAAATTGTTGTAACCTTTCAACGGGCCGTTCATTTTTTGTAAAAATGCTTTGACTTGCTCTTGGTTCCAGGAATTTTCCCCATTCATCGCCGGCGCGGACACCGCTTGCGTTTGTACTTGTCCACCGTCCGTAGATTGTTGTTCGGCGTATTCGGCAGCGTGATTAACTACCCCGACTAAACCGTTAATCGGGAACAGGAAGATTACAAACAAGAACACACCTTGGATGGCACCAATTAAAGCACCCCAGCCCGCGTGCTTAGGCAATTTTTTCCCCTCTTTGTCGCGTTTGGGCGCGGCGAAATGCACCACGATCGCATAAATCAGCCAACCAATGAATTTGACCACAAAATATAAAGCATAAAAAACCACGATGTTCAAAACAGCCAAAACAATACCTAACGCGTAATCTTTAATATAATCCTGAAACGGTACGACGTAATCGCCGAGATTTTGTTGCAAAAACTCAATTAAGCGTTCGCTCGCGTAATCCACAAATTCGCGTGGCGTATAGCCGGCGATTTTTAAGTTGACATTCAAAGTTCCGTTGACAATTAACGGTGTTAGGAAAAAAGCCAAAATCAATAAACTGCCAAAAATAATTAAGCGCAAACCCGCGCGTTTGGCGCCGCGTCCTAAACCGAACAAAACACCAATTAAAACAAACACCAAGAATACGGTCAGCATTCCCAATGAAAGGTAAGGTGTAATTTGATTTAAGATTGGATTATCCATTGGTTATATTATACACATAATTACGCGCCTTTTGCAACGATTTATAAAAATCAGCACTATCACTCTTCACTATTCACTATTCACTTTTCACTCTTCACTATTCACTCTTCACTATTCACTATTCACTATTCACTTTTTCAGGCCCCACCCCGTGCCAACTCTTCCCATCCTCACTCACGCTATACACCCAGCCTGCCCGTATGCCGTTATCGTAACCTACCCACTCTGAATGCAAAATTGCATCCTGTGGTTTTCTCCAATCATCCAAACCTATATGATTAATGTCATACACTCTGCCCCCACCATAATCGTAGCCAAGTTCAGCCACTTGTCCATGATTTACTTGACTTCCTGAAATCGTTACATCATACGGGTCAATACGAAAAAACGTTACAATTCCTAATCCGCTCATACCATTCCGCGATGCACCACGTTCCGCATCACTTGAATATATTGGATAACACCACGGTGTACAACTACCACCGGCACCTACTTGCAATCTACTAAAATCCTCGTGAGCACTGGTATAGATACCACTTGCACCACCGTTAAAATACCCACCACCGCCACCGCCACCGGCATACGCATCCGAAGTTTTACGAAACACACAATTTCTCGAGCCATCACTATTTATACTAGTTACATCCATTCGGATACCATCACTAGTCTGAGTCGCAGGGCTTCCAGAACAACCTGCAGTATTTCCAATCGTATTTATATAAAAATCCCACCAATCACCTTCCCAGCCCTTAAAGGTTCCATCGGTTATTTTCTGCACTTGTTCTTCCGTAAATCCCGTCTGGGCCATGAAACTATCGTAAGACACGCCTATTCCACCGCCACCACTGGCAATCGCAATTAATTCATTTTCGGTTGTCCATCCACTTGGTCTAGCAAAATTACTGGGCGCAGAAGTATAGCCGGCGCCATCACAACTGCCATCACTAGCCCCACCTTTTCCCCCAGCAACGCCAATCTGTACTGTCATACGGTTGGCACCATAGTTCACACCACCGTCCGCTTTGTAAAAAGCAAAACACGCTGCGGGCGCGCCTCGACCCTTATGTCCTTGTCCTTCAATTACCATTAAATATGTTCCAGCATCAAAATTTAGGGTTGCAGTTTCTGCGCCGTTAATTTTCGTCCCATGCGCGTAAAAATATCCACGCCCCCTCACATCCACCGTAGCAGCATTAAGGTTAATGGTATTAGAGGAGTTATATTTATATATTACATCATAGACAGCAGTAAAAAGCGCGCCTGCGGCAATGATTATCCCCACGACTAGGATGAACGCTTTTTTTCTCACGTTTTTCACTCTTCACTAAAAAAAGCCCAACGCACGGGCTTTCCATCTCATTCTGCATTTTTCATTCATCATTCTTCATGCACATCATGCATATGGCAACAAGCGCAATTGCCCGTGCAATATTGTTCTTCGTCGTAAGCAATATTGTGCTTGTCATAGTAATCTTTAATCGCAGCTTTAACCGCCTCTTCGGCCAACACTGAACAATGCAGTTTATACGCCGGCAAGCCGTCTAACGCCTCTACCACGGCCTGATTGGTTAAAGCCAACGCTTCGTCCAAAGATTTACCCTTAATTAACTCGGTCGCCATGGAGCTGGTCGCAATCGCGCTACCACAACCAAAGGTCATGAATTTTACATCGGTAATAATGTTATCTTTGACCTTAATGTACATGCGCATAATGTCGCCGCACTTCGCGTTACCGACTTCGCCAATACCATCAGCATCCGGAATTTCACCCACATTGCGCGGGTTGCGGAAATGGTCCATCACTTTCTCACTATAAAGCATATTTTCGTTCTCCTTTTTGTAATTCATCCCAAACCGGTGACATCTTACGCAGATAGTCCACGATTTCTGGAACTTTCTTTATTACATAATCAATTTCGTCTTCGGTCGTGTATTTACTCAAAGTTAAACGCAACGAGCCGTGCGCTACTTCGTGTGGTCGACCAATCGCCAACAGCACATGGGACGGATCCAATGAACCCGACGTACACGCACTCCCGGACGAAGCACAAACGCCCGCGTCATCAAGCAACAACAACAAACTTTCGCCTTCGATACCTTCAAAACACATATTGAAGTTATTCGGCAAGCGATGTTTACGGTCGCCGTTAATCGCACTATGCGGAATCTTACCCAGTTCGGTAAACAATTTATCCCGCAACTTGGTTTCACGTGCAGCCACCTCTTTCATTTCGGCAACTGCATCTTGTAACGCCACCGCCATGCCGTAAATGCCCGCCACGTTTTCCGTACCTGCCCGTTTACCACGTTCTTGCGCGCCACCTTCAATTAAGTTACTTAACGCAATACCTTGGCGCACATACAAAGCCCCCACGCCTTTCGGACCATGGAATTTATGACTGGACATACTCAACATATCAATGTTCATCGCCACCACGTCAATCGCCACATGACCGGTCGCCTGTACCGCATCAGTGTGAAACAAAATTTTCTTTTCACGGCACAATTTACCAATTTCGGCAATCGGCTGAATCGTACCAATTTCGTTGTTGGCAAACATGATGGTCACCAAGCACGTATCCAAGCGCATGGCTTGTTTCAACTCATCCAAACGCACAATGCCATTTTCATGTACCGGCAAATAGGTTACTTCAAAGCCCTGACTTTCTAATTTCTTCAACGTATGTAACACCGCATGATGCTCGAAAGTTGTGGAGATAATGTGCTTTTTATTTTGGCGCGCCCCGATTTGTGCCGCTGCGTTAATTGCCCAGTTATCACTCTCGCTACCACCCGAAGTGAAGTAAATTTCGCGCGGTTGCGCATTCAAACACTTCGCCACCATAGCGCGGGCATTTTCCAGTTGCTCTTTCGCGCGTTGTCCAAAAGTGTACAAGCTGGACGCGTTGCCGTAATCTTCATCAAAAAAAGGCAACATGGCTTGTTTAACCTTTTTACTAACCTTGGTCGTTCCAGCATTATCCAAATAAATCATTTTTTGCACTTTACTATTTCCTACCTTTTTAGTATGAAATACTATACAAAAAACAAACCAGTTTGTAAAGTACTTTATTCGCGCAACAATTCCGCCAACGTTACGCTTTTTAAATAATCATCAATCAAAAGGTTTAATTTGTCCCAGCACTTGCGGATACGACAATGACAAATGTGACCGCACTGTTTTTTATCCATGCAATTTACGACCGCCAAACTGCCCTCAGTTGCGTTTAGTATTTCCGCAACCGTTGTTGCGTCCGGCTGCTTTGCCAATTTATAACCACCACTGGCGCCACGAAAACTTAACAACAAATTCGCTTTAACCAACTTCTGGACAATTTGTTCCAGATATTTCAACGAAATACCTTGGACCTCCGCCACAGACTTCAACGACAAAACTTCACCGTTATGTACGGCAAATTCTACCATCACTTGCAAAGCGTAACGTCCCTTGGTTGAAATCTTCATACCCGCAGTATAACACCGCTTAACAACTTTGACCAGTCGATATTCCGGTTGTATACTAACCGCATGAATTGGTTTCCCAATTATACTTGCATGGCGTGTGGCTGTGAAATTCAAGCGTCCACCAATGACTACCTTTGTCCGCGCTGCATGAACCAACTGCCGATTGTAACCCAAACACAAAATGGGCATTATTCACCCTTTCTTTACGCCGAGCCAATTCGCACGATGATTTTGAAATTCAAATACGCGGATAACGGTTTCATTGCCAAAGCGTTGGCACCATATCTCGCCGCGGTCTACTTAAAACACCTTGCCAATAAATTCAAACAACCGCCCTTAATAATTCCTGTTCCGTTACACCGTAGCCGACAAAACGAACGCGGTTACAATCAAAGCGCGGTACTCGCCCAAGAACTGACCACCTATTTGCATTTACCAGTACTTACCGACGGTTTATTGCGTACCAAGAAAACCACCATCCAAAAACACATGAGCGATACTGAACGCGCGAAAAACATTAAGAGTGCTTTCACGGTCAACCCACAACACGCCAACGCAATTCACGGTCAGAACATTTTGTTATTAGACGATGTTTACACAACTGGTGCAACCTCACACGAATGCGCGACAACTTTACGCAAAGCCGGTGCCAAAAACGTAATAATCCTTACGATTGCCAGCGTTGATTAAACAAAAAATAAAGCAGACAAATTAACAGCATAAAATTCTTTTTTAACGACATTACGGCCTTCCTTAACGTTTATTTTCGCCCTTCAACAAATTCTTGGTAGCCCAATTCAAATTGTTTCTTGCTCTCTGGATCCAAATGAAACAACAAACCAAACAGTTCGCCCACATGCATTTTTTCTTCCGCGACGATGTGGCGAATGATTTGTTTTGCTTGTGGGTTTTCGGTTACATCCAAATGGTTTTCATATTGGATAATTGCTTCCAATTCGCCGATAATGTCCGCACGCGTATTTTGGATGGTAATTTGTTGATTGATTAAATTATTATTCATGCCATTTATCTATGACTGAATTTTTTAATGTGTGACTTAGCGTAAAACATAACGCACAATCGCATTCAAAGTGTTTTCCGGATAAGCAACTTCGCCGGTCAACACATCAGCACATTCGTACATTGTACGATCACAAACATTTGCAAAGACGTTACGCGCACCATAGATTTGGTCGAAATTTCCGCCCGACAAATAAATCACACGCGCGTTTTCAAAATTGCTTAAACGCTTCGCAAATTCGTTCAAACGGTCCATGACTAATTTATTGAAGATGCTGGCAGGAATTTGAATACCATTTGCCGTGTATTTTTCTTCCACTAAAACTTCAAAGGTCGGCGTACATTGTGCTAACAATTTAATCGCGGTTTCATAATCAAAGTTAAAGTAATCCATAATCTCGCTGACCAAGTAACCCGATCCCAAATTAAAGTGTGCTAATTGCATCAAGCCGTCACCCAAAACATTGGCTACCGAAGTTGAAAAGAAATCACAACGCACCAAAGTACAGCCAGCGTCACGCACTTTTTCCGGAATCATGAACAACTCACACGCAGCAACAGAAACGAATTGGTAATTCAAAAAACCGGCGCGTTGAATTGCATTCAAATCAAACAGATAGCGGAATTCTTGGTTAACGGTGGTTGCACTGGAAACCATGGTCACACCAATAGTCGCGGTTCCCAAAACATCAATCAGAACTTCTTCGTATTCTTCCAATTTGTAATACAAAGCCTGTTTATGAATAATTTCCATATTGGTGGTATCAAACTGGGTATTTTCCCATAACTTTTGCAAATGCTGACGGTTAATTTTAGTCATGTGGTCAAAAACCAATTCACTGGTTTGTGTTTGCACTTGGCAAAACTGATTTGCCACACCAATGTACAAAGTTTGTGGTACTCGGTTCAACCCCTGTACCATTTCAGCCACCACCGCGTTTACTGTGGTAGTAAAGTCGTTGCGGTCATTAAACTGACCATCCATAATACCACTGTAATCTTTGCGCACGGTTGTAATCGGTGTAATATTTTGTCCGTAACTCACTTTTGCCACACGCCCCACAACCTGGGTATCATCAAAATACAAAACAGCCACTAAATCATTTTTCGACATAATACTCCTTGCCTCCAAATTCCACGACAAATTTACCCGACTTGTCGTTATAAACAGTCGTATAAACCCCAGTCGCTCCATGTACTTCATTTTGATAAATCTGATCAGTAAACTCTAACGCGTATTTGAAATTATCGTTCGGTTTAATCTTGATCTTAAATGTGACGCCCGATTTGATTGTTAAATTCAAGCAAAGGTAACCAGCACCAACCGTTTCAGCTTGATCGTCATAAGTGAGTTCAATCCCATCCAATGAATCAAAATGACTGGCGACGGCTTTTAATTGTTCAATTTTGGCTTGCGAACGCTGATCCTGACCAACCGCCATGTCACCCGCGGTTAAATCATTCACCAAGGTTAAATTAGCCCCACTAATGTCCACCCATTCTTCGTCCGGAACCGCGCCACAATCCACAATACACATTTCCGCATCGTAAACATATTGGTTTTTACTGTCATAAAAAACTGGCACGCGACGCGAAATTTCCAAAATGATTCGGTTTGGGAATTTTGCTGTTACCCGGTGCAATTTAAATTTGGAATTTACTGCTTTGACCTTTTTCGCAATTTTATCTTGGTTCAAATTAAACAAAATATTTTTTCCGAGTAAATTACTGTTTTCAAGAACTTCATTTTTTTCATCTTCGGTTAAGGCGTTGGCAGTTTGCACGGTCACATCAACCACATCAACGTTACGCACCACAAAAACCGTACCACAGGTAATACAAACACCTGCCACCACAATAAAAATGATTAACATGGTTAATAAAACCCGAGTTTTCATTCCATAAATAGTATAAGTCACACCTGCAACTTGGTCAAACATAATATGAATTATAATGTCACAGATTCAAATCATTGGCGGCAACCGTTTATCCGGTCATTTACGCATGAGCGGAGCGAAAAACAGTTTACTTCCCATCATGACAGCGTGCTTAATGGTGCGCGGTACAGTCTACCTCCACGATGTCCCCAAGCTTACCGACCTAAACCAAATGCTACATATTTTGGCGGATTTAGGTTGTACGGTCAACCAGCGTGGCGCTACCGTCAAGATTGATGTCGACGAACTGTATACGCACATCATCGACCGCCAAGCCGCGCCCAAAATCCGTGGCAGCATTTTTGTCATGGGAGCATTACTGGCGCGTTTAGGTAAAGTCGAATTGCCATTTCCCGGTGGTTGCGCCATCGGCAGTCGCCCCATTGATTTACACCTAACCCTGCTACGCCAAATCGGAGTTAAATGCCATTGCCACGGCGACACTATTACCGCCGCTTATCAACCAAAGCCACACCGCAAACCGACTGTGCTTTGTTTAGACTTTCCTTCCGTTGGTGCGACCGAAAACATTATCCAAGCCACCGCACTCGGCATAGCCGGCAACACTTACATTATCCACGGCGTCGCCAAAGAACCCGAAGTCGTTGACCTTTGCCATTTTCTCAACCAATGCGGTGCGCAGATACACGGCGCCGGTACGGACACCATTACCGTCCACAGTGTAACCCAATTACACGGCACCACCTATACGCCCATTCCCGATCGTATTAACACTGGCTCATATTTAATCGCAGTAGCGGCGACCGGCGGTGACGTAACTTTAACCAATACAGTCCCCGTCCACCAAATCAATTTGCTAAACAAACTTAAAATGTTGGGTGCCAAAATTACGACCACCAAAGATACCATTCACATAATTATGAACCGACGCCACGCCGCTCATTTCAATGTTCACACGGCACCATACCCGGGTTTTCCCACCGACCTACAAAGTCAGTTCTGCGTCTTAACGACACTTATCAAAGGTCATTCCATCATCACGGAAAACCTTTTTGAAAATCGCTTCCGTTATGTACCCGAACTAATTAAACTGGGCGCCAAAATTACCGTTACTGGCAACCAAGCCCAAATTACCAGCGTTCCCGCACTTTCCGCCACACCGACGCCCAATTTGTGTCCCAGTTCTTATCACATTCCCGACCCGCAAAGTTGTACCGGTACTACCATCACCGCCCACGACTTACGCGGTGGCGTGGCATTAGTTATCGCCGCTTTAACCGCATCCGGAACTACGACGATTGAACACGCGGATTATATCTACCGTGGCCACGAAGACATCGTCAAAGATCTGCGTCAGTTAGGTGCGAATATTGTGGCTCTTGTTTAACAGTTGCCAATACTAAGTGCTTAAATTCATCACCACGCTGTTCATAATTAGCAAACATATCAAAACTGCTACCACTGGGACTAAACAAAACCACCCCCGGCTTTTTCACGACTTGTGCCGCGCGTTTAACGGCGGTCGCTAAGTCCGTCACGGCAACTACATGTTGTAAACCCAAACTTTGCGCCACCGTCATTACCTGTTCCTTAATTGCCCCAAAGACCAACACCTGTTCCACATTACTGGGTAATTGGCGCAATAATTCGTGGTAGTCTTGTCCCTTACTTAAACCGCACAAAATCAAACAAATTGGCATTTGGATTGAACGTGTCGCCGCCAAAGTTGCCGCCATATTGGTTGCCTTGCTGTCGTTGTAAAACGCCACACCTTGGTGGTCAATTACCAGTTCCATTCGGTGAAATTGCGGTTGATACCGACACGCACGCCAAATTGTTGCTAACGGTATTTTTAACAATCGTCCCACGGCAATCACCGACAAAGCGTTCGACACCGTATGTGGCATTCCACCTAATTCATCAACCGCACCTAATATTCGCACCCGGCGTCCCAGTTTCTCCAACACCTTACCATCTTGGATGTAATATCCCGTCACCGCCGTTTGCGTACTATACCAAAGCACGCGTGGCCCATGCTTGCGCATAATATCCTCGCCGACCCGTCGCGCATTAACATCATCATAATTCACCACAAACCAATCCTTGCGTGTTTGTTGTGTTGTAATTTGCGCTTTGCATTGTGCATAATTTTCCATTGTCACATGGCGGTCTAAATGGTCCGCGGTTATGTTGGTTAGCACGGCGATGTGCGGATGTAAAATTTTGGTCTGTTCCAACATAAAGGACGAAACTTCCATCACGACCAACGCTTGATGTAACTGCTTAGCCACCCGCGTCACAGGGACGCCCACATTACCACACAGCACTGACTTTTTTCCGGATGCTTGACACATTTGGTAAATTTGCTTAACCACAGTCGTTTTACCGTTGGTACCGGTTACTGCCACCAAAGACCTTGGTTTTAATTTGGGCTCGCAATAAAATGGCAGTTCCACTTCGGGTACTACGGGTACGTTTTCATGCAGTTGTGTCATCGGCACACCGGGCGAAACCACACAGAAATCATAATCATCCGCCACCTTTTCCTGTGCATCCGCAACCACCACAGTTTCCACATTGCGCGCCACCAAATAACTTTCGGCGGCTTTTCCGCTGACGCCATAGCCAATTATCTTCGCTTTCATAATCATGCTTATGAAAATAAACGACTAAACATACATGACAGATAACACCAAAACAATGCCCATAATAATCGTTACCGCCGCGTAAATTGCGACAATTTTTGATTCACGCATACCACATTTTTCCAAATGATGATGAAATGGCGCCATCCGAAAAATTCGTTTACCTTTGGTAATTTTGAACCAGCCAACCTGCAAAATAGTACTCAGTGCGGACCACACAAACACAACTCCTAAAAACAACAAAGTAAAGCCCAAACCCGTAAACAAAGAAACCATCGCGATAAAACCGCCCAAAAATAACGAGCCGGTATCGCCCATAAAGACCGAAGCTTTGTTTGTGTTAAACAACAAGTACGCCAGCAAACTGCCAACTGCGACCGCAATCAAGTTACCAATCGTAGTAATCTCGTCGCCAATATCGGTCAACGCAATTAACACATAAATAAACAACAAATAAACCAGCGAGGTTGTACCAGCTAAACCGTCCAAGCCGTCGGTTAAATTAACCGCGTTCGTGGTAGCCACCAAAACCAACAAAGTCAAAGTAAAAATTCCCACGCCACCGATTTGCCAAAAAACATTCAAAAATGGGACCCAAATTTCTCCGGTCGGGTTAATGCGTAAATAAAACACCGCCACCAATAAAGCAATACCTAACTGCCCAATAATTTTTTGGTACGCGCGCAAACCCAAATTTTGGTGGTGCTTAATTTTCAAAAAGTCATCCAAGAAACCAACGATACCATAACCACAACTAGCAACCACGATAATCAAACTTAATGGTGTGTCCCAACCAATAAAGATGATTGAAATTAACACGATTGGTAACATAAAAATCAAGCCACCCATTGTTGGCGTGCCGTTTTTAGCGGCGTGCATGTCAACGTATTTCAAAATTGATTGTCCGGCTTTCAAACGTTTTAACCACGGAATTAAAATCAAACCCGCACCAACCGCAAGTGCGAAAGCAATCAAGACCAACCACAAATCTGCTTTAAAGTCCACAGTTACCTCCGTAAGATATTATCCAACACTTTGCTGTCCATATACGGAATTTTTTCGTGGTTAATTTCCATGTAATTTTCGTGACCTTTCCCTGCGATGACCACCATATCGCCAACCTGCGCCTGACTAAGGGCGTATTCAATCGCCTGTGTGCGGTCCGCAATTCGCGTATATTTGACCGCCGACACGTCTGAAACCTGTTGCAAGGTGGCGGCATCAACCGTTTTAATGCCACGCTCAATTTCATCAATAATTCTTTCTGGATTTTCGGTGCGCGGATTATCACTGGTTAAAACTACGTAATCCGCCAAGCGGTAAGCAATCGCGCCCATCTGCGGCCGTTTCAAACGGTCACGGTCACCACCACAGCCAAACACCACGAACAACTTGGCTTTGTTAGGTAAAATCGCCCGCGCGTTTTGTAATAACTTTTCTAATCCATCTGGCGTATGCGCATAATCAATAACAGCGGTTACGCCGTGAAGATTATAGACGTTAAACCGACCAGGTACCGCCGGCATCGTTGTTAATGCCTCTTTAATCATTGACCAGTCAACTTTATAATGGCTGGCTAACAGCGCAGCCGCCACCGCATTGTAAACATTGTACAAACCGGGCAAAGCCAAATGACACGCACCAACTTTCCCCAAAATAAAATCACTACCGCGGACGGATAATACCACCTGATTAACAAACGCCCATTGTGCCGTGCCCACAATGGTATCGTGCTTTAGCGAATACGAAATTGCGTAAACATTAGGTTTATTGTTGACCGCGTCAGCAACCGCCAAGCCGTAAGCGTCATCCGCGTTAATAACTACCGCGCCGGACTGTAACGCTTGGAAGAAGCCGATTTTGGTATTTTTGTATTTTTCAAAAGTCTCGAAGAAATCCAAGTGGTCTTGCGTAATATTGGTAAAAATTACTCCCGCAAAATTGATACCCGCGACCTTGTGAAAATGAATTGCGTGCGCCGAAACCTCCATTACCACGTCACGCACGCCGTTTTGATACATACAGGCAATCGCTCGGTGCAAATCAATCGGGTCCGGCGTAGTTAAAGTTGTCACGCCTTCCCAGGTTTTGCCCGCATTCAAAACTCCGGTCGTACCAATTACGCCCACGTTTTTTCCCGTCGCTATTTCCAAAATATGTTGCATGATGTAGGTCGTGGTCGTTTTACCATTGGTGCCAACCACGCCGGTTACGCGCATTTGATCAACCACATTACCGTAAAAATTTTTTGCCGCCAAAGCCATGGTCGCGCGGACATTAGCCACCTCAATGTGCTGAACATTCGCCGGAACGATAACGTCAGCGCCAATTTCGCTAACAATTATGTCTGCGCCATTCTGGACGGCCTCGGCGACGTAAGTACCATCTTTCAACGCAAAATAAAGACCACCAGGTCGAACTTGTTGACTCTGGTGGTATAAACCGGTCACCGTCACGGGGATGCCAGCAATCTCAATTTTAACTTTACGGTTTCGCATAACCAACACTATGCCGCAAAGTGCTAAATAATTTGTCGAAAACTAATCTTATTCCAAAGCGATTAAGTAATAGTAAATATTTTGACCGCCGTTCACAACATTAACATCGGCTGTCGCAAATTTGCTTTGAACTTTTTCCGCCAACGCTTGTGCGTCGGATTCTTTCATATCTTCGCCGTAGTAAATGGTAATCGAACCCATGGTATCTTTCATCAAGATTTCACACAATTTCATGGCAACTTCGTTTGGATTTTTACCCTTGGTGACAATGGATTTTTCGTCTAAACCGATAATATCGCCGGTTTTAATGTCCAAATTATCCATCTTGGTATCACGCACCGCGTAGGTTACCGAAGCTGAAACCACGCTTTCCATGGTTGCTAAGAAAGTTTGTGTATTTTCATCCACGCTAGCGTCTGGACTAAACGCAATCGCCGAAGAAATACCTTCACAAACACTCTTGGTCGGGATAATTACGATGTTTTTCTTGGTCAAAGATTGTGCATTCATCGCCGCCAAGACGATATTTTTATTGTTCGGGAAAACGAAAATGGTCTTCGCGTGAACACGGTCACAAGCCGTCGCAATTTCTTCCGCGCTTGGGTTGCTGGTTTGACCGCCTTTAATCACGAAATCAACACCTAAATCACGCAACAAACTGCAAACGCCTTCGCCAGTCGCGACTTGAACCATACCTTGTTCTTTATCCGGAATGTTACGGCTATTGCGCAATTCACGGTTTTGTTCCAACATATTTTCAATCTTAATTTTGGTAATTTCACCCAATTCCAACGCAGCGCCCAAAGCCAAATTCGGCGTATTAGTATGAACGTGAACTTTAACCATGTTCAAGTCACCAACGCAAATTACGCTGTCGCCCAATTCCATCAAGCGTACGCGGAATTTATCGATGCTTGCCATCGTAGTGGTCTTTTTGATATTTACCACGAAGAATTCGGTACAATAAGCAAATTCAATTTCACTAATATCTTCAATTTCAGCAACTTCGTCCGCGGTATCACGGAAAACAACCGTATCGGTATCCTTTTTCAATTCTTTAACTTCTAAATTGCCTTCCAAAGTAGCTAACAAGCCCATAAAAATGGTAATTAAACCACGTCCACCAGAATCCACAACGCCAGCTTTTTTCAAAACAGGCAACATTTCTGGGGTTTTTGCCAAAATAACTTCACCAGCATCAATTACTTTTTGCAAGAATTCGACGAAATCACTGGTACTACGCGCAATTTTTTCGGCTTCTTCCGCCATCACACGAATTACCGTCAAAATTGTTCCTTCTTTGGGTAAAGTTACGGCTGCATAAGCGGTTTTCGCACCTTCACTCATCGCATTTGCAAAAACACGAGTGGTAATTTTACCATTACCAATTTTACCAAAAACCGACATCATACCTTTCAAAATTTGGCTGGTAATCACGCCGCTGTTACCGCGCGCACCTTTCAAAGCACCACGCGCAATACCGTCGGTTAATTCTACCAAGTTATTGGCGACGTTTTCGACTTCCGTCATCGCGGTACGCATGGTCAAACTCATGTTTAAGCCCGTATCGCCATCCGGAACCGGGAAAACATTCATACTGTTAATGTATTCCTTGTTTTTGTCCAACAAATTGTAGGCGCCCAAGAACATGCGTTTTAACATTGCTACCGAAATATTCGTGATGGTAGTTTTTTCTGCTGCATCAGCTTTTTTTACCGTCTTTGCGGTTGTCGACTTAGTTGATTTCTTACTTGTAGAAGTTGATTTTTTCACTGTTGTTTTATTCATTTTAATTTAGTTTCCTTTACTTACGAATACCCATAACGCGGATATCAACAAACAATACTTCCATGCCGGTAAAATTCTCGACACGGTATTTAATCGTGTTGCGCACAGAATTGATAATCGCGTCCAAAGGCATACCAAAACAAATAATCAGATCAATATAGATACCGACCTTATTTTTGCTAACCCAGACGCGAACACCATTACGCAAACTAATATCGCTGGCCACATTACGTACCACGCGTTTACGACCAACACCCCAAATTCCGTAACATTCCAAAGCCGCGATACCCGCAACTGTACGGATCGCGCGACGGGAAATTGCAATGTTACCGTATAAATTTGAAGTTCCTATTGCCATTTAATTACCAACTTTATTCAAAGTTTTTTTGCATTTGGTACAAACCTTTAAAGTTACTTTCGCACCATCATCAAAAGTGATAGTTTCTTTTTGCAAATTTGGCACACTCTTTTTTGGTGCGCGGCGGTTACTGTGAGAAACAGTGTTACCTGCCAATTTATCCTTGCCGCATAAATCACATACTCTGCTCATGGAAAGTACTATAACACATAAATTTTAATTATGCAACAATCTATTTATACCTATTGCCAAACTGCCGTTTTCGTAGCATTTTTTCGCATAATTTCCCACCACAGCCACATCAACACCCGCTTTTTTTAACAAATTAATGTTATTTTCGTTCACTCCACCGTCAACAATGATGACCGCTTTGGGGTTTATGGCACGCACTTGGGTCACTAAATCCATCGCCGATGGCTGGAACAACTGTCCCGACTTGCCACATTTTACTGTCATCACGATTATATAAGAAGCCGCGCGCACTAAATCCACGTTTTTTGTCCATTCACACCCCAAATCCAGCACAATTCCCACCTGTTCGGGTTTAACCGTCGGCAAATTCACGGGTTGGTCAATTAAATCAACCGACACGGAGCGAAAACCAGCCACCGACGGCACGGATTCCTGCATTAACTGCAAATCGACTGCGATTTTATCCGTGTAACTTTGCACCAACTCAAAAATTTCTGGATTAGGTTTGAAATAATCAAAATGCAAAACCACTTGGTCGCCTTTTCGAGCCATTTCGCGGCTTAATTGGACGATATTTTCAATATATTGTGTTAATTTTACTTTTTCAACCGCTAAATATGGCTCAATCGAAATTGCAATCTGCATTTTTTCCTCCCGTTACTATATAGCATATTTTCCGATAAACATAAAGTGAATTTAATTCATAAATTAAACACATGGACCAATTAGCAACCCATTCTTTCCTACTCTTGTTAATTGCCTCGCTCTTCACCTACCTTGCCACCGTGCTCGGCGCGGCAGTAGTTTTCTGTTTCAAATCCATCAACCAACGTCCACTTGACATCATGCTCAGCATCAGTGCGGGACTCATGACCGCCGCCGCAGTTTGGTCGCTAATTCTCCCTGCCACAACTTTATCCAACGAACTTTGGCACAATGCATGGCTTGCCCCAACATTGGGCTTACTTGCGGGGGGGTGTTTTATCATTCTCAGCAGTTTAATTATCGACAAAAAATTTCCGGGTGCCGACGCCAAAAAGCGCACCATTCTGATTATCGGTGTCATGCCACTGCACAATATTCCCGAAGGTTTGGCGGTCGGTGTCAGTTTTAGCGCGCTCGCCATGGGGATTGACGGTTGCTCACTCTCGAACGCCCTCATGGTTGCGCTCGGCATCGGAATCCAAAATTTTCCCGACGGTACATCGGTCGCGGTACCGCTTTATCGTGACGGTATGTCCAAAACCAAATCCTTTTTGATTGCACAATCCAGCGGAATTATGGAATTTTTCGCCGCGCTTTTTGGTTATTTTGTTACCATAACCGCCCGCAATATATTACCAATCGCCCTTGCCTTCGCTGCTGGTGCCATGCTATCCGTGGTTGCCAGCGAACTCATTCCCGATATCGCCCCCGCCAATCGCACCTTCGCCACCCTCGGTTTCATCCTCGGCTTCGCCATCATGATGGTACTTGATTTAGCAATTACGGTCTAATCCAATAAATGTTAACACACTTATTTCTGTTCCATGTGGCGCAGTCTTAATTGTCCGCAAGCCCCATCGATATCATCACCCTTGTTTTTGCGCATCGTACACGAAGCCCCACTCTTAATTACCGCGTCCATAAACGCCATCGCAACCTCACGACTGGGCGGCGTCAAAACCGCATGACTATCAAAATGTAAGGGGTTCAAGTTAATCAAATTGATATGCGACGGGAAACCGCGCACCAAATTGGCAAGTTCTTTGGCTTGACCAACCGCACAGTTAAATGGCACGCCGTCTTTCAACATTAACGAATATTCAAAAATCACACGGCGATGCGTCTTTTCAAAGTAATATTTTGCGGCATCAATTAGTTCACGAATAGTGTATTTTTTCGCCACCGGCATAATTTGTTGACGCAATTCATCATTCGGCGCATGCAACGAAATACACAAATTAACTTGCGTATTTTCCTCCGCGAACTGACGAATGCGTGGCACCAGCCCCGACGTCGACAAACTGATGTTACGTGCGCTGATGTTAATTCCGTCCGGCGCCGTGACCAAACGCAAAAATTTCATTACGTTATCGTAGTTATCCAATGGTTCGCCCGACCCCATCAGCACAATATTGGTCACCCCGCGCGCACTCGGCGTCGTGTTCAATTTGTTAATTAAAATTACTTCCGCCAAAATTTCGCCTGCGGTCAAATTACGCACCAGTCCATTTTTACCACTAGCACAGAACCGACAGCTCATGCGACAGCCAACCTGCGTCGACACACACAAAGTGTTACCATAATTTTGGTTTAGCAAAACGCATTCAATCAAATCTTTGGGCGCCATTTTTGCCCCATTTTCGGTATTTTCCGGATGTTCATACGCCAATAAATACTTTTTCGTGCCATCGCGCGAAGTTTGCACAGTCACGATTTCCGGCAAATTGCAGTTGAAATTTTCCGCCAACCAAGCGCGCAAATCTTTGGGAATATTAGTAATTTCTGCCACTGGTACACCCTGATGCAAAGCCGTAAAAATTTGTTCCGCGCGAAATCTGGGCGCATTTAACGGCTTTAACGCGTCTTTCAGTTCATCAAATGAAAAATCATAAAGATATTGCTTCGTCATTTCAAGATCACCCCGCGCAAATTACGCCCGTTGCAAAAGTCTTTGCCCGCCATGATTTTTTTGCCAGGTACCTGCAAACTGTCAATGCGCAAAGCCCCCTCACCACAGCCAATCAGCAACCCGTTTTTCGCATCGCATTGAACCACCGCACCAGCTTGAGCCGTCATTTCAACCGCCGTTGCTTGGTACACTTTAACCGGTTCCTCATTCAACACAAACCAAGCCACCGGCCACGGGTTAACCCCGCGCACCAAATTTGCTAAAACTCGCGCCGGCTTTTGCCAATCAAAGCGCGCCATTTCCTTATTTAACATCGGCGCCATGGTCGCCTGAGCGTGGTCTTGCGGTTCAAATTTCGCCGTGCCTTTTTCAATTTGCGTCAAAGCCGTAAGCAACGCCTTAACCGCATACGGTACCATCGCATGTAATAATTCGCCTCCCGTGATGGCTGGTTCAATCGGTATTTCCTCTTTACAAATCATCGGGCCACAATCCAACCCCAATTCAGTCTGCAAAATCGTTACACCGGTCGTTTTGTCGCCGTTAATTACCGACCATTGCACCGGCGCCGCCCCGCGATATTTAGGCAACAAACTGCCATGCACGTTAATCACACCGTGTGGCGCCGCATCCAACACACTTTGCCTTAAAATTTGTCCAAAAGCGCAAGTTACAATGATATCCGGTTGAAATTCACGCAATTTTTCGGCTTCCAAGCTGATTTTTGCCGGTTGTAAAACCGGAATATCGTGCGCCAAAGCAAATTGCTTAACCGCACTCATGCACATTTGGTGTCCACGCCCCGCCACAGTGTCTGGTTGCGTAACAACACAAACGACTTGGTGTTTTTCAACGATACCCGCCAAAACATCCGCAGCAAACTGCGGAGAACCCATAAATATAATCTTCACAATCACACTTTATCACAAAATTACCCCAATCTCAACCAAAATTGACTATTGGAGCCAATCTATCCCGCTTACCGAACATTCTTCCACTATTAATCGCAAATCCATATTTAGTATTTATTATGATAATAATTACCACTGTATATTGTATTTATTTTATTACTAGACTTTTTACACCTTTTCCACTATAATATAGATATGGCACATTTAACAATTATTAAACAAGATAACCCACTAATCCATAAAATCAGCAAGCCCGTGACCGAATTTACCCCTCATTTGCACGAAATTCTGGATAATATGCACGAAACACTACTCCACGCGAACGGCATGGGGCTGGCTGCGGTTCAGGTTGGCATTCTTTACCGCATGGCAATCATTTTCACCGAAGAATACGGCCCCATTGAAATCATCAATCCTGTCATTAAGGTTGCTAAGAACCCGCGCTTCGACACCGAAGGTTGTCTCTCCTGCCCGGGTATCAGCGGACGCGTCCGTCGCCCCCACTTGGTCACTTTGGAATACCAAGACCGCGACGGCAAGAAGCACAACCAAACCTTCCACGGCATGGATGCAGTTTGCTGTGGCCACGAAATTGATCACATGGACGGTATTCTATTCATCGACAAGATGGAAAAATAATTATTTTTGCGGAATTTCCGTTTCCGCCATCTGTTCAATAAACTGGTCCAAAGTCTCAAAATCATACGGCAAATTAAAACGATAATCGGGTCGACGACGCTTAACAACGTACTCCGCATCCCATTCATTATTGATTTTCTGTAATTCTGCACCAAAATTGGTATCGTAATAACTGACACCATATTTTTCGATTAAATATTTATCGTCACGGCGCGAAACCTCGTACATATCGATGCTCACCTGCTCCCCGTTCGTTGCCCGCTGGTAATACTGCGCCAAAAAATGGTTATAGCACTCGTAATCAACATACAAATGCAAATACCAGCCCTTGTTAAAATCATCACTCATGTCATGCGTCGCCAAAAACTTTGCCGGATTCACTTTTTCGCGGTTGTACTTAATCATGTCATGTTTTTCCGTGCGCACGCCATAATGCGACAGCGCCTTGTTCGGCTCCAAATCCGGCACCACATTGCCATCATAGAAGCGTTTTACATCCTTAATCAGGTTCGGGTGTTTTTCCACAAAACGCTTCGCGACCGCCAAATGAGTAATCTGTGACGACATAATGCCTTTATTCTAGCATTCTTTCAAAATTATGAAAAATTATTTTCCCCGCCCATTGACTTCGCCCTAATCCACATGCTATACTCCTTGCCATAAAGGAGTAAAAAATGGATCTTAACAAAAATTTAATCGCACAACATAACAACGTTGAATATTTAGTTCACCCCGCTTTCGACCCAGCCATCGACCCCAAGAGTCAAGCTGAAATCGCGGAATCAAAACCAAATTGTAACTATATCAGTTACTACCGTGGTGCTAACGACAAAATTGATTTGCGTTTAGCAAAACCGGTCGACCACATTCACTTAATTCTTGACAGCGAAGACAACACTATCAAAAACGTTAAAGATATTTATCTAAACTCGGAAAACTTAAAAAACACTTTCGTTCACGCCGACCAACCGTCGAAAGCTGTCTTACACATTAACCACAACACTTGCATCATCGACGAAAAACATTTTAAAATCATTCCAGATAATGCCCGTTACCTTGCCGACGTGGACGCTTTCTTAGCTACCTTAAAGACCGAAGACAATCAACCGATTTTTTCAAAAATCACATTCGAAAACAATTCTTACAAAATTGGCGCCACAATCAAAGAAATTTGCGACAAAAACAACGTTAAGAGTTATGGTATGTCCACCGACGAAACCGGTTACAAAGGCTACTTTGCCGCCAGCAACGCCCACAGTAGCACCAAAATCATTAAAAACAAACCTTTGTCAAAATTGAACATCAACACTGGCAAAACTACCAAAATCAATTTTATCGTTGAAAAATAATCGCACTTAATCACAACAAGCAAAAACGACGGTCACTTCACTCGCCCGTCGTTTTTTAGTTTAACTCTTTTTCCTTATCGCCTTTTATTTTGTTTATCCACGTTCAGCACAACACCGATTGAGGACATAAAAACCAACAAACTGGTGCCACCAAAAGAAATAAACGGCAACGGCAAGCCCGTGGGCGGAATCGAGCCGGTCGCCACCGCAAAATTTAAACTAGTTTGCACCATAATTACGGTCGCAATTCCGTAGCACAGATACCGACCGAAGCAATCCCGACACCTGCGCCCAATTTTGAAAATTTTATAAATCACCCAGCCAAACACTGCAAACAAAATCAAACACCCCAACAACCCAAATTCTTCCGCAATAATTGCAAAAATAAAATCACTTTCCGAAAACGGCAAAAACATATGCTTTTGCACGCTATGTCCATAACCCACACCCCAAAAGCCACCATTCGCAATCGCATATAAACTTTCAATCAGCTGGAACCCTTCGCCTTTGGGATTTGCCCATGGGTCAATGAACGCGGAAAGTCGTTTCAACCGGTAAGGTGCGGCAATTAACATGACCGCGACCGCTGCCAATGCCGGCAGCAAAATCAACCCCAATGTTTTCAAACGTACACCGCACAAAAACAAAATCACCAACATAATGATGCCGACCGTCATGGTAATCGACATATTTGGTTCCAAAATAATTAACGCGCACAAAGTGCCACCCGCCATCAAAACCAATAAAGTTTGCCACCACTTTGGCACCGGTAACCGTTCGGGTTTATCGCCGGTCGCTTGAAATTTTCCCGCAAAAACCCGCGCCGCAAAAACCACCAAGGCAAACTTCGCAAGTTCACTTGGCTGCAAGGAAAAACTACCCACGCCGACCCAGCGGGTTGCGCCCAATTTAGATATACCAACTCCAGGGATAAAAACCGCTACCAGCAAAGCCACGGCCACCCCAAAAATAACAAACGCACCTTTCTGCAGCCAGTGATAATCGATAAAATACATTATCAACAGTCCAACCAGCCCTAAAACCAGCCCGATCAACTGTTTCACCGTATAATAAAAACTATCATCGTAATAGATGCGCGCGTTGTAATTAGACGCCGAATAAATCATAAAAACACCAAAAAGCACCAAACCCAAAACCGGTACCAACAGTCCTAAATCACAATATCTAGGGGTTATTTTATGCACAAACCCCACAATTTTGGTCACATTAACCTTTTTCGGCGTTTTTTTACGCTTAATTTTCCGTTTACGAACCCGCGCCCGAACTTTGTCATCGGACGCCACCACTGTCAGCATAATCTATGTTTACGATAAACTGGCGGGGTTTATTTCAAAAAATATTTTTACACTTTGCGCAAGTGGCAACTGCTCCACTTTCTTAACGCATTCATACATATAATTTATGGTTGTTTCCGCGACGTCCTGTCGAATACGTGCCAAAATTTGGTAACGATATTTATTTTGTAACCGACCGTAAGGGCATTTCATCGCACCTAAATAAATAAAGTTTTGACGCTCCAAATCATAATCCCGCAGTGGTTGCATAATTTCTTTAATCACACGGATAATTTTCGTATCCACAGTTCCCGACACCAACACGCGCACAATCGTCGCGAAAGGCGGGTATTTGGTCGCCTGTCGTTCCGTAATTTCGCGTTGATAAAAACTCAAATAATCATAACTTTGGATAAATTTATACACATAATGTTTCGGCATATAGGTCTGCAAGTACACTTTACCGGTGGTGCCAACCGCACGTCCTGCACGCCCCGCCACTTGGGTCAACAAAGCAAAAGTCCGTTCCGCCGAACGATAGTCCGCCACAAAACTGCCGTCCGCATTAACGATAATGACCAAACTAACTTGCGGGAAATGGTGACCCTTGGCAATCATTTGTGTTCCAACCAATACCGACGGGGTCGTCTTTGCAAACTCATCTAAGATTTTAACTAACGCTCCTTTGGTTTGAGTGTTGTCAGTATCCATGCGCAGCACCGGTGCCACTACTCTGGCCTGTTTTAATAACTTTTCTAATTCGGCACAAATCTTTTGAGTTCCCATGGCGCCATGTTTAATGTAAGTACTACCACACTTCGGACATCGTTCCGGAAACGGCATCCGCGCCGCACAATAATGGCACTTTAACTGTTCGTCGTCTTTGTGATAAACCATGGAAACATCGCAGTTTTCGCACTTCGCGCTCCAACCACATTGCAAACAACGCACGGTTTGCGAATAGCCACGGCGGTTCAAAAAGATCATGGCGGAATGTTTAGCGCGCAAGGTTGCTATCAGGTCACTCAGTACTTCGGTGCCAAAAATTCCCCCATTACCCGAGCGGATTTCGTTACCCATATCAACCAATTCGATTTTTGGTAATGGCACATCGTTGACACGCTTCGTCAATTCTAACAGCTGGTATTCGCCCTGTTCGGCCAAATAAAAACTCTGTATAGAGGGTGTAGCCGAACCCAAAACCACCGGACAATGATGCCATTTCCCCCGCATAATCGCGATATCATGGGTTAAATAACGCGGATTGCTGTCACTTTGATAACTGCCATCATGCTCTTCATCAATGATAATTGCACCCAAATTTTCCAACGGCGCAAACACTGCCGAACGCGCTCCAATCACGATACGCGCACTGCCCTGATCCGCTCGTAACCATTCATCGTATTTTTCGCCACCGCCCAACTTACTGTGCAGCATTGCCACCACATCGCCAAAACGCGCCTTAAAGTTGGACAAAACTTGTGGGGTCAAACCAATTTCCGGCACCAAGACCAAAGCCGTCTTTCCCGCATCCAATACCTTTTGGATAATGTGCATATAAACTTCGGTTTTGCCGCTACCGGTCACACCTTTCAGCAAGTACACCCGCTCTGGTTGGTTCAGCACTGTATCTACGCAATATTGTTGCTCCGGATTTAAAATTACCGGTTGGTCCATTTTATCCAAACTGGCCGGCACACGCCTTTGACCGTTGCGTTTGGGTTTTCCGGCACGAATCGCGCTGGGTAAATATAATTTCAAGACATCTACTGGACGTAACTTAAAACGGTCACAAATTTGTGGCAACAAATCCAGCAGTTCGGGCTTAATCACAAAATCCGTTGCAAAACCATGGATTGGTTTCAACAATGCGGGGGCAACATCCGTTTTATCACAAACATCAACCACAAAGCCGTCAATTTCACGTTTGCCGAACGGCACCACTACACAGGAACCACGCACCACGTTCAAATCAGACGGGATTAAATAATCCCAAGCCACATCTTTGGCTGGGACTGCCCGAGCATTCAGAACCGCATCAATTACGACTTTGGCGTATTTCATCATGAATTAGTGAGAACTTTTGTGCGCAGTTGTCGTTGGGACAATTTTGCCATCAACAACTTCACGCATAGCCATGGAAATTTGTTTTTCCTTACCGGTCGTGGTATTTTGACCCATACTGTGGGCAATCAAATCTTTGGCGCACTTAGAAACCATCGCCGTCAAAACATACTTATTGTTGTTAGCTCTTGCAATACAATCTTCAATCTTCGGATAAATCATAATCTACATTATAGCATTATTTTTCCGCGTGACAAACTAATTTTCAGGTATTTTTCTTAATACATGGAAATTTCATTTTTATCATCGCGCATTCCTTTGAAAGTCGGAAAGCGTAATGAGTAGCCATCATCGTTTTGGTTTTGCGAAAGTTCAAAATAGCCGATTTCAATGATATGACCAACAATTTTTTCCGGATGCGCGAAGTACTCTTCACGTTCCTCTTTTTCGAAGCCACTGCCCACTTTGCAGGTGTACTTTTTTCCGTCCGGTGCCATAAATTCCACGATGACTGCCCCCAATTTGCCTTGATTAGCGCCGGAGCCCTCTTCCCAATCCAACACGCGCACATCTGCAGTATTAAAGCGTTTTACTTTCAGCAAATTTTTACTGCGTTTGCATTCGTACGGCGCATCCGCGATATTCACCATTACGCCTTCGCGTCCCATATTCGTGTATTCATCACAAATTTTATCAATCTGAGTTACATCTTCGCCAGCGTACAAAATTGGCACTTCTTTCAAATGCGGTTGCTTAATTTTACGCAATTCCTTGCCGAGTTCCGTTTTGCGTGTTTCGCACGGGGTCGAACTTTCCCCCGTAATTAAATCTAGTTTCGTCAAGCAATCAAAAATGTTATAAATTAACCCTTTTTTCACGCCGTCACTGTTGGTCACTTTCACGGTCATGCGGTACAGGTCAGCACTGTCAATGGGTTGTTCAACCCCCAACAACAGTTCCCCATCGTACACCATATTCGGGTCAAGATGGCGCACCTCATCCGCCAATTCCACCATGTCATCAAACGATTTACCCGCGCGGGAAAAGAATGTTGGCTCGCCCGCTTCGTTAAAAATCAACATACAGCGCACACCATCGAACTTTTCCGTAATGACGAAGCGTTTGCCAACCACAAATTCTGTGTTTTCGGCGTATTTTTCCGCCAACATAACGTTAAAAGACGGGATAAAATCTTTCCCGAAAACCTTGTTCAACGTTTTTTCACTGGCACCCAAGGTTAAATCTTTTTTAATGATCCCCTCAACCAGTTCGGTTTGTTTATCGCTTAATCCACTGGTAAATTGTTGCAAAACCGCGATGTCTTCATCACGACCCGTATTATGTACGGTAAAATATGCCAACAAGGCGGGTAAATCTACACATTCTTGCACCGTAGCATTGACAGTTTTTGCCAACTTTTTCTTGCTAATTCCTGTCACAATAAAGGGATTAAACAAAAAATGCAAAACCCCTTTAACCGCCGAGTTCTTTTGGTATTGTTTTAAGATGGCTTCTTTTTCCAGACGCGAACTGGTCGCGGTCATCTTTTGATAAAATTCTTCAAAATCATTGATTGCGTTCATGCTTGATAAATAATCCTACCACATTCGTCACAAGTTACCCAACCGTCGGTCTTAATCTTATTAACCAACGCGCTGGGTACATCCATGAAGCAACCTTGGCAACGGTTATCCATCGTCAAAGGCACCACTACATCTTTAATGTCGTTACCTTTGGATTTACGGATGGCACGGTATTTAGCCAACAACTTTTCGTCGATACCTTTCACTTTTTCGTTAAATTCTTTTTCCAAGCTCTGCACTTTGGGTGCGGTGGCCGCTTTTGCATCTTCAAACATTTTGGTCAAGTTTTTCAACATAGCACTACTCTTGGCAACTTCCATCGAAGTCGTTTTGAATGCGTTAGTTTTTTGCGCAATGCGACGTTCGATTTCCGCCAACTGGCTTTCCGCCTTGGTCAATTTCGATAAAAATTCATCGTACAAGTCCGCATCCGCGCTTTGGGATTTTTGTGCTTTTTCCATTTGTGCCAAAGTATCCGCTACCAACTTTGCGAACTTTTGGTAGTTATCCTGCAAACTCTTGGCATCGGATTCTAATTGCAACAAAGCATTTTTCGAACTTTCAATGGTTTGTTTGGCTTTGTCCAATTCCATTTTCACTTTGCTTTTTTCCAAGTTTTGCATTACTTGTAAACGCTCTTTATCAATCTTTTGCGCTGCTAATAATTTTTCGATATTCGCATTACTCATACCGATAGCATACCACGCCCGCACACATTAAGCAATCACTAATCAAAAAGCAACCCCTTTCGAGATTGCCCTATATTCGCTGCTCCGTTAAAGGTCGAGCAATACCCATTTTAAGTTGCACCATAAGCCGTACGTCGCCAATTTTTCTTGTCAAGTTTACGATTCAACAAAATCTTTTAAGCGACGAGTACGGTTCGGGTTACGCAGTTTTCGTAAGGCCTTAGCTTCAATTTGACGAATACGTTCACGAGTAACTTCAAACAAATGACCAACTTCTTCCAAAGTACGGGGGCGACCATCGTCCAAACCATAACGCAGACGGATAACCTTTTGCTCACGCGGAGTCAAAGACGAAATAATCGACAACAACTGAGTTTTCAAACCTTTCTTGTAGGTTTCCTCTTCCGGCAACATGATGGTTGGGTCCGCAATGGTATCCATAATGGTACCGTCCCCCTCGTCACCTAATGGCGAATCGATACTGGTCGTATCTTGACTGATACGGCGAATTTCTTCAATTTTATCTTCACTGACTTCCATGCGTTCGGCCAATTCTGCCGTCGTTGGTTCGCGTCCTAATTCTTGTTGTAAAACTTTGGTAGTTTTCAATAAACGGTTAATCGTTTCAACCATATGTACCGGCAAACGCACAATACGGCTTTGGTCC
This sequence comes from Eubacteriales bacterium, assembly GCA_018384735.1. GTDB lineage: Bacteria > Bacillota > Clostridia > Christensenellales > UBA1242 > RGIG8050. The sequence continues at coordinate 114,318 of JAHAXB010000016.1, forward strand.
GCCATCGCGCGGGTAATTGATTGACGAATCCACCAGGTCGCATAGGTCGAAAAACGGAAACCTTTGCTATAATCGAATTTTTCCACCGCTTTCATCAAACCCAGGTTACCTTCCTGAATCAAATCCAACAATTTTAACGGCGTGCGGTCAACATAACGTTTTGCGATATGAACCACCAAACGCAAGTTACTTTGATTCAAAATTTGTTTAGCTTCTTCATCGCCCGCTGCCATACGTTTCGCAATTTCAACTTCTTCTTCCGCGGTCAACAGTTTATAACGGCCGATATCACGCAAATAAATTTTAATCGGGTCATCGACCGAAGCCTCAGAAATCATTTTTTCGATGGCGCCAACACGCATTTTTTCGTCGTCGTTGATTTTTTTAATTACAATCCCCTTACCTGACAAAATTTGTTTCGCACGTTCGACATCAGCCGCGGTTGCATCACGTTCAATCAAAGACATGGTCAAACTATCTTCACTGATTTCGCGCGCACGTCCCGGTTCCATGAAGCGTTTCAACAAGTCCACGATTTCAGGACGCAAGCCTTCAAACGTGTCGGCAGCCCCCAAAGGCATGGCCAACTGTTGGGCTTCTTGTGGTTTAGCTTCAACTTTTTGGGTTTCTTTCACGGTTTTAGCCGTTTTTACGACTTTTTCGGTTTTCGCCTGCTCAGTCTTTGCGGGCTTTACTTCTTGCACGACTTTTTTCGCCGCAACCGGTTTTACCGCCTTGGTTGCCTTCGCCACCGCTGCTTGTTCAACCTGTTTGGTTACAGTCTTCGTTGCAGTTTTGGACGCCTTAACCATTGGGGTCTTCACCGTTTTGGTTTCTTTAACCGCTTTTTTGGTTTCGTTCTTAACTTCCTGCTTTACTTCTTTGGTTGCCATCTTACTTTTCCTCCGGGGTTTGTTTGCTTAATTTTGCATTTTTAAATTGGTTGATGAGCGCACTTAACCGCATAACTTCTTTCATATCGTTAGCGCTAAGTGCCTCTTTCTTTTTCCGTTCCAAAGTCTCACGAATCAATAAGTTATAACAATCTCGCCACTTCTTTGCCTGCTCTTCCGGTGTTAATTCGGTATTGACCTCGCGTAACGGTGCAATTTCTTGCAATTCCTTTTCATCTAATCTATCATCAATTTCACTCAATTTCAAGTTCTCGGTAAAAATTTTTTTATAAAGTTGGTTGGTAAACTCAATTTCGTAATCCGCGTCAAACTTTACATAGGGTTGATTGTGTAAAATTCCTTTGACAATTGTCATTTCGGCATCTTGAATTGAATTTTGTGTTTTCAACATATTGTGGTTATTATGTGTTTTATTAACACTAGATATTGTATTATCACTTACTTTCGGCTTGATTTTCATATCAATCGTATTTTTCAAGTCTTCCTTATCAATTCCTAAAGTATCTGCAATATCTTTCAAATACAAAGCCCGTTCCGCTGGGTTTGGTACAGTTGCCATCAATTCCACCACTTGGTTCAAATAGGTCGTCTTCCCCACCTTATCGTTTAAGTTATTGTGCTTTTTAATGTAATCCAACTTAAACTCCAAACCACCCATACTGGATTCAATCATTTTTTGCATCGCTTCGGCACCGTTGGCGGTTAAGAACTCATCGGGGTCTTGTCCATTAGGTAAAACCACCACTTTTACAGTTAAGCCCGCTTCTTGTAAAGTATCAATCGATTTTAAGGTCGCATGCTGTCCGGCATTATCACCATCCAAGCATAAATGCACCACTTTCCCAAAACGTTTCATCACACCAGCATGGAACTTGGTCAACGCCGTTCCCATACAAGCCACAGTATTCACAAAACCGTGCTTAATCATCGCAATTTCATCCACATTGCCCTCAACCACAATCAAACCGTTGGTATGTTTACCGCGTGACAATTCTTTCATAACGTCCACACCGTAAACGATATTGCTTTTGTTAAAAACCGCGGTTTCGGCAGTATTTTTATATTTTGCGATGTTATCGTCGTTTTTCATAGTACGACCAGTAAAACCAATACAGTTACCATAAACATCATGAATAGAAAAGGTAATACGTTCGAATTGCGCATCCCAAACGCGCTTTCCATCATCGCGCTTAGCCACAATTCCAGCATCGTGCATGGTTTGTTCGCTGATACCGCGTTGCTTTAATTCATCCACTACCCCTTGCCAGCTGTCACTGTAACCAATATGAAATTTTTTAATCAAATCATCATCGATACCACGGTTATGCAAATAATCTAAGGCGGCTTTGTTTTGTGGCAAATACAAATTGCGGCAATAAAAATCACGCGCCAAGCGTAACGCTTCGTACAAACGGTCGCGTTTTTGTCGCACCTTTAACCATGCCGTATTTTCATCAGTTTGCGGAATTGCGATATTAGCTTTCTTTGCCAGCATTTCCACAGCTTCATCCCACGACAGGTTTTCCATCTTCATCACTAATTTAAAAACATTGCCGCTTTCATGACAACCATAACAATAATAAAATTGCTTAGGCGCACTAATGGCAAAACTGGGTGTCTTTTCACTATGGAAAGGACAACAAGCCCAAAAGTCCTGCCCTTTTTGACGTAAAGGCAAATAACTACGCGCAATATCGACAATATTACTTGCGTTTCGTACCTGATCGATAAATTCAGCTGGATAACCTTTGTATTGCATTATGCTTATATATACGGAAAAAAGGGCAAAAATCCTAAAAAAATATTTTTATGCAGTTTTTAGCGCCAAAATTCGTCGATCACTTCCACCGCCGTGTCGTAAACAATCCCTTTTCCAAGTAGCCAACGAAATAATTTACTTTTATTTTCCGGCGTCTTTTCCTTGGTGCGCATATACTTTTCGACGCAACTTAACGCGAAATCATGTTGTTCTTCGACCTCGTCTACCGCATTTTCAACCAACTCGTTTTTAACTCCGTTCCAGCGCAATTTATTGCGTATCATTCCCACGCCCATTTTGTTCTTTTTAGCTTCTACATACATCTGTGCGTACGCTTCGTCGTTAATCAAACCATACTCCACTAAACGCGCAATATCGGCATCAATTAACGCTTGGTCTTTGGTTTTGCGGGCATACCATTGGCGCATCTGCTTTTCCGTTCTGGGCATACTTAAAATGTACACAACCGCCCTTTCGTATAAACTGGATGGTTTTTTATTTTCCGTCATTGTTATTTCCGTCTTGCGATTCATCGTCACGCATACTATCTAATTTGGCAAAGGTTGTACCATCCTTCTTGTAAGCACCCGTTTCCAAGGTTGAAATTTCATCCTCGGCCGCATGGAAAGTTGCGATTTCGTCATCTTCCTCGTCATCATCACGCAAAGCAGCAAAACTGCTGGCTTCTTCGCGTTTCGCTTTTTCCTCGGCTTCCTTCATTTTTTCCATTTGTTCACTGGTTACATTGTTTTCGCGCATAAAGTCGCGTTTTTCCTGACGTTCACGCAACATTTCGGTAAAGCGGTTGGTATAAACTTTTTCTTCCACGGGCTTTTCGACCTCTTCCTGGTCTTGGTCTTTTTTTCGTTTATAAGCCGGCGTTTTAATGTTATAGATAATTTTGCCAAAAATGCTCTTCAAAGACTTTTTGTCGCTTTCGGCATATTTTTCCGGATTTTTCATACGATCTACACGTTCGCGTTCTTTATCCACACGAGTTTCATTAACTTTCACAATCGCGAACGGTACCAAGAATGCTGCAGCTGCACCAAAAGCCAACACACCACCAACAATCATTAACAACGCCCAAATTTGCGACAAATTAACCCCGCCTTTCGCACTAGTATTATCAATCACAAACTGTCCCACTATGCGGTTATTGGCGACCGACGTAAATTGCACAATATAGATATCATCTTCCAGTTCCTTCATAAAACGGATTGACACACAGTTTTTGTCATTTGGATCAATTTCAGATTTAAAATTTTCGGACGAATATGTCGTACCAGAAAGTGTTTTTATGGTAATTTCCATATTATCCAAACTGACAATGTCGCGCATATCTTCAATCGCATCGTGCGGAATTCCTTCAACTTCACTTGCACTGTCCGACAAAGTCGGTTTAGCCGCCCCATCATTAAAAGTCACATTCATCCACAAAGTTAAAACATCACCGCCGTTAAAGTCCTCAATCCGATTGTTACCTTTATCATCTGTAACTTTAATGTAGGTCCATTCGTCCGTATAAAGCACGCGGAAGGGTTCCGTTTTTTCGATATCACCATTGTTTTCGTAATAACAACGCACTCCGTAAACGGCGGCCGGTGCTGTTTCACGCAAATACCAACGCACACTGCAATTACTTACATCATCCACATCCACCCAGAAACTATTGTGGTTACTGCTGTCTAATTCAACCCATTCACCGTCACGACACACCAATGCCACCGCCACCGCTTGTGGATCAAATTCGGCTATATCCCACATATCAATCGTCGCGGTATAAACATTTTCACTTTTGGGATTATCCGGACGGCATAAATACATTCCATTTTCGTTAAAAGCCCCGGCTCCAAGTGCCGAAACCAGGATTTCATGATCTCCCATCGGGGCTAAATTCAGAGCAACCGCCGTGACCTGACTTGTTTTCGTTAAAAAAGGAGCAAAAAAAACCAGTAGCGCACCGCAGACAACCAATAACAAAACTAATCTTTTGTGTAGTTGTTTCAATTCTCCCCCAATATCAAAACAATTATAACTTAGTTATGTGAAAACGGCAAATAAATATTATGGTTCACAGTACAGCGTTGGCTTCATCCGTATCCAAATGCACGGTCGGAAAATCCACGTCAGATTCGCGTACAATGACATTGTGGAAAGTGGCTTGGCGTGCAGTTCCCACTGTAATTTTCACCGCCTGACCATTGATTAAGCCGAATTTCTGCATATCACGCGGATTAATGTGTAAATGACGTTGCGCCACAATCATGCCTTCGGGTAAATTTACCGTTCCCGCCGGCCCCAACAAAGTTACTGGGGCTGAGCCGTGCAAATCACCGCTCATTCGCACTGGCACATCCTTCACCCCTAAAGTATAACTATCCGTAACAGCAATTTCCACCTGCGTTTGAGTACGGAACGGCCCCAAAACTGCCACCCTTTCAAAATTACGTTTTGTGCCCACAATTGTGACCGTTTTATCCGATTTAAATTCACCGTTCACGCTTAACGACTTAGCAACCACCATTTCAGCATCTGCACCAAACAATTTAACAAAGTCCGCCCGTGATAAATGCACATGGCGCGCCGAAGTTTCCACACGATAATCATTAGTTGTTAGTTTCATACACTTAATATTAACAAAATCCACGCAACCTAACAACCAAAAAGCAACTAACACATCAGCAAGCGACAACATAAATAAAGTCATGTGTGGAATTTTCGGCTGTCAAAGTCTTCAACCGCAAAATTTGGTTGAAAAAACTTTACAAGGATTAAAAATTTTGGAATACCGCGGTTACGACAGTGCCGGTATTGCCTACAATGCAACAAATCAATTAAAAATTATCAAAGCGGTCGGCGGTTTGGAACGACTGGCAAATAAAACCACCACACCACCGCCCACCAATGTCTGTATCGGGCATACCCGTTGGGCGACCAATGGCGCGGTCAGCGTAAAAAATTCGCATCCACATTTATCGGCCGACGGTTCGATTGCGGTCGTACATAACGGCATTATTGAAAATTATCAACAGTGCGTTACCAAGTTAGCTAAGCACGGCATCAAACTCAAAACCCCGGTCGATACCGAGGTTATACCCAATATATTATATTTATTATCTCATAATAAACACAATATACACAAATATTTACAAGGACAGTATGTTTTCTGCGCCACCGAACAATTACAAAACAACCTCTTCTTAGCCAAAAAAGGTAGTCTTCCACTTTACATTGGACGCGACCAACAAACCATTTACATTTCCAGTGACACACTTGCCTTGCCACAATCCGTCAACCAAATTATCGCCATGGAAGATTTGGAAACCTGCGAAATTATCAACCAGCAACCGACCTTTTATCATAACAACCACCCCATCCGCAAGGATTGGCAACCATTCAACCAATCTTTTGTCGCCAGTGATAAAAATGGTTTTACTACCTACATGGAAAAAGAAATCAATGAAATTCCCGCAATTACTCAGCGCATCATCACGGCATACCAAAGTGACCCAACCATCCGGACATTACAAAGGCAATTCCGCACCCAACTAAAAACCGTCAACTGTGTCCACCTCTGCGCCTGCGGTACCAGTTACCACGCCGCAAAAATCATTGCCCACATCATCGAACGCGAACTACACCTACGTGCCATTGCTCATATCAGCAGCGAACTAAACGCCACCACACTACTTGCCGAACCCTCACTTGCCATTGTTATCAGCCAATCCGGTGAAACCGCCGATACACTGGCTGCCATGGACATTTTACAACAACAAAACATTCCCATTATCGCCCTTTGCAACGTTACCACCAGCACCATTGCCAAGCGCAGTCAAATTGTCTTTCCACTGCTTTGTGGTCCCGAAATTGCCGTTGCTAGCACCAAAGTTTTTTGCGCCGCAGTTTTGGTCGGTTGCCTGTTAATTAACGATTACAACACAATATCTTGTGACAACCTTATCAAATATACCACAAAAACACTACGAAACGCGCGTAAATTACTTCCTACACCAAGCAAAATTCCGCACCAAATTTTCATTATCGGCAAAGGCATCAATTACACCTTAGCATTGGAAGCCGCGCTCAAAATCAAAGAGGTTACCTATCTACACTGCGAAGGCTACCCCGCCAACGAACTCAAACATGGTCCACTGTCCTTGGTTGACGACAATACCTTGGCGATTGTTTTTGGCGACGACTCCGCCAATGCATCTGCGGAAATCCAAGCCCGTGGCGGTAAAGTTGTCACACTTCTCTCACCCGACTATCAACACAACCCCTTGGCTTTTGTCAGCCAAATTATCCCAGCACAAATTTTTGCACTAGATTTAGCACTATCACTAGGCAACAATCCGGACAAACCACGCAACCTCGCTAAAAGCGTGACCGTGTTATAACTTAGTCTTCGGTTTGCAATTCGTAAACCGAGTGCGTATACATACCATCTTCTTCGCGAATCAAGGTCATATCAAAACCTTCACGGTTTACGTTATCAGCTTCCACACTGACCAATTCACCATCCGCATTGCGTTCCACTACCGCGTGACGATAAATTCCCAACGGTTTAATCTTTTTCAAACCAGCGCCAAAATCCGTCTTTTCATCATAGAACGCGCGGTAGTTATATTCAAAAACTGATTCCAAACCTGCCGCACGGAACATACGGTTTTGCAAACCAACCGAGCCACCAAAGCGCGGGTTAGCTTCCATCGCGTAAACTTTGCCGTCTTTACCAAACAACAAGTCAATGTGTACCCAACCGCGCATACGGTATTTGCGACTGGTACGCACGAATTCACCAAATTTACGACCACAATCGTAAGCTTGTTCCAACATATCTTTCGGCAACTTAGTAAATGCCTTGTAATCCATGTAGTCCAACTTATGATGTCCCGTATAACGATGCACCGACGACGGCAAAATGTGAACTTCATTATTAGAAACTAGCAAATGCAAACTGGTTGAACACAAAGATTCAATGTAATCACTAACTAAGTAGGTTTCTTTCGGGGAAATTTCCTTAATTGAACGTTCCTTGAAAGCTTCGTTCGCGAAATATTCCTTGGTTACTACCAAAGTACCAAAACCGCCCGAACCATAGTCACGTTGAATTACAACTTCTTTTTGTTCTGGATAGGTACCGTTTTTCAAACGCTTAATCACCTCGGAGCCAATCACATATTCATGTGGCGCAAACGGTAAAACGCCTTCAAAAATTTTACGGAACTGGAATTTACTGTCCAAAATCGCAAAGACCTTGGGATCGTTACAACACAAGATACGGTCTTGCAATTCCGGTGGAACGTAGCTGGCATAAACCGGCGAATACGGGTAAAAGTACGCATCTGGCACCTTAGCCACGATTTCACGGCATTTTTCGTTAATGAATTCGCGCATAATTTTGGTATTACGCTCTTCAAATTCAACATTTTGACTTAATTGAATGTGGGTTGACGCATTGTGCGCAATGTTACCACGCTTGTTATTTCCCAGTTCGGTAATACTTCCTGCGAAGTAACCATCCATGGTTTGGTTGTAAAAACTGGCTTCAGCATCACCTTGTCGGTATCCGATGTAATAGATATTTTTCATACTGTATTATACCAGTTTTAACCAAATGTGTCAAACTAGCTGAGCGCCACCAGTGCATCCCAAGTTGTTGGTCCGACAATTCCATCCACGCTCAAATTTGCTGCGCGTTGAAAAATCCGAACCGCGTTATTGGTCGCCGCGCCGAAAATTCCATCCACAGTTAAGTACGGAATTTGACCGTAGGTACTGCGCGCGTTGTTCAATAATTTTTGCAAAGTTACTACATTGCTACCGGTACTACCCTGACGTAAATAAACTCCCGGCCATGGTGTTTCGCCAGTATTACCCCCGTCTTGGTTTTGGTCTCCCTGTAAGGTACGGTAAACTTGATACAATTTGTTCCAGGTATTTTGCCCCACGACACCATCAGCCGACAAACCGAAAGTACGTTGGAAACTGCGTACCGCATTGGCGGTATTATTACCAAAGACACTATCTTGCGTTACCGTTTGTACCCCCGGATAGAATTGCGCAATATAATTCAACAGATATTGCAGCTTCAAAACATCATTGCCACTACTACCCGCGCGCAAAACACTACTTGGCGGTACATTACCAACTCCGATAAATTCACCTTCCGCGTTCAACTCTGCCAAACCGGTCACCGCCGTATATATTTGCGAAATTTTATTCCAGGTGCTAACCCCCACTACGCCGTCCGCGGTCAAATTAAATGTTTGTTGGAACACACGCACCGATTCTTGGGTTTGTGCGCCGAAGTTACCATCGACTGGCGCAATGGTCGGGATTAACGGATAATTACGATGGATACGGTTCAAGAAAATTTGCATACGGCGAACATCTACCCCACTGAAACCCACCCGCAACGGCGTACCGGGATAAGAATTTTGCACCGAACCGGTTGGCGCATTGCTTAAAATCAAGTCGTTCGGATAGTAATAGCGCAAAATTTCCAAAACTGATAAACCTTGATTTGCTAACTGCACCGTACCCCATTGCGACAAACCATTACAGGTTACGGTCGTACCATTACAAAATTCGGTAAAATATGGATTACGGAAGCTGGCACGATGCGCATAAACCGTGAAAACTCCATCGACCAACTCCGAAATATTTTTGTAAATTTCGCGGTTGCGGACATAAGCCATATCATAAACTGTCGAATTGGTAATATCGAAGTTGTACCCGCGCGAACGGTACCATTCGGTATAAACACGGTTTAAAGCAAAAGTCACAATCGCGGCAATGTTCGCCAAAATAGCGTTGGTCGGCCAAGTCGGGTAAATTTCGCTGCAAACCACATTTTTAATGTAATCTTGAAACGGCACACGCAAGTTCGTCGCATTACTATTCGGGGCACCTAAATGCACCGTAATGTAATCTGGCACCACCACACTGCTCAGCACCCGACTATCTCGTTCGGGGTCGAAGCCATCATTCGTTCCCACTTGTCCGTGCTGCGTGGTCGGTAAAGTTACATTCGGCGGTGGCGTCACAAAACTTTGGTCGGCATCGTCTTGACCTTCCACATAAGGTTCCAAATTCAAAGCCACCACCGTGGTTATGTCATCATAAATTTGCACGTCAATTTTATCAATACTTTGGTAATCGTTTTGTCGTACCGAAACATCACACAAGCCATAGGTCGATTGTCCCGTGGATGGACTTTGCGAGTTTTTTTCGCTGGGGGCTTCCAAAGTATAGGTTGGACTGTCACCATTGGCGTCCGTTATACCGGAAAATAAAACCTGCCCATTTTTATTTTTAATTATGTAAGATGCGTTGGCGACCGGTCCGGCTCCATTGCCCGAGGTCGTCGTAATTTTTAAATAACCTGTTCCCATTTTTTCTCCTTTTAAGAAACTAATTCAGTCTATGGAGTAACAAAAAAAATGTTTCCACCATAACTATAATCATGGCAACAATAGTAATCGATGCTGGGCACGGCGGATACGATGCAGGCGCAGTCAATGGTACGCGCTACGAGAAAAACGATAATTTACGCATGGCGCTGGCGGTCGGCGAAAGGTTAAAAAAATGCGGTGTTAACGTAATTTACACTCGCACTACGGATACTTTTGTCCCCTTATTGGAACGCAGTCGGATTAGCAATAACAACAAAGCCGACTTGTTTGTTGCATTCCACCGTAATTCGGCCAGCACCCCCGCGGCCAACGGTGTCGAAACTTTAATTTATACTAACGCTTCCAACAAATCATTACAAACTGCCGAAGCGTTACAACAGGCCTTAGCTAACGTCGGCATCCAAAGCAACCGTGGCGTCAAACGCGCAAACCTCAGCGTTTTGCGTGAAACTAACGCTCCCGCCCTGCTTTTGGAACTTGGTTTCATCAACAACGACCAAGATAACGAACTCTTCGACAGTAAATTCGACGCTTATGCCGATGCCATCGCCAAAAGTTTGGCCCAATCGGTCGGTGTCAATTGTAATCCCGGCGGTGGCGACAACGGTGGCGGTAGTAACCAAAACGCGACCATCCGCAACATTCAAACTACTTTGAATGCCCGTTACGGTGCCGGTCTGAAAGTTGATGGTATTTGGGGTCCATTGTCCAAACGCGCTTTAATTCGCGCCCTACAAATTGAACTGAATATGCTTTATGGTGCCGGTTTGACCGTGGATGGCATTTTTGGGCCACGCACCAAAGCCGCCGTCCGTAACCTTTCCGAAGGCAGTCGCGGCAACTTAGTTTGGATTTTGCAAGCCGGTTTATATGTTAAAGGTTTTGAAACTCCGTTAGACAGTGTTTTTGGCACGGACACCACCAACAAAGTCAAGGCCTTCCAAACCAAGTCCGGTTTATCCGCGGACGGCATCGCTGGTCCCAACACTTTTGAAGCCCTAATGCGCTAACCTTACTCAACAAAAAAAGGCACCACCTCGGCGCCTTTTTTTAATTCTCTTTATCGCACAACATACAAATTCCGGCAATTAAACTCACAAACAACAAGGTACAAATCTTAAAAGCGATACCCACCCGTCTTTTCTCGGCCGTCATCTTGAAATAATGTGAAGTCATAGGCAATACCCAAAAGAATGGTAACAGTGCTATCATCGCGTACACCAGAAAAACACCACCCAAATATACATTAGTGATAGAATCTAAGTACAAATTCACAGTGCTTACCGATATGATACCCAAAAACAACACCACAATTATCGGAATAACACAACTTATACATAAGAAAATTTTTGCCACAAGTTGTAAACCATTATTTTCACTAGATTTTCCCAAATCATTTTTAATGGCTTTATTCTGTCCAACCATTGCCACAGGACAACCACACTTAGGACAAACTATAGCCGCTTCTAAAACCTCAGCTCCGCAATAAGTGCAAAATTTTGTTTTTTTCTGTTGCGGCTCCGACTGTGGTATATTTTCAACTTCTCCACCACATTTGGGACACATCACCGCCTCATCGCGCAATTCATTGCCACATTTTATACAATACTTCATGGGATTCTCCTTTGTTACTAATTACTAATTTACTAGACATTTTGTCTATCGTCAAGACATTTTGTGTAGTTTGGCAAAGACTAGATTGATGGATATTCGGTTTTGTAAAAATTTACGCAGCGTACGTTTAGAAAACGAATTAACCCAAAAACAGGTCGCCCAAAAACTCGGCGTCGTTGAAAGTTGTTACGCCAATTGGGAACAAGGTCGCACCGAACCTAATTTAGAAATGTTGCGCAAACTCAGCACTCTGCTCCATGTTAAAGTCGACGAACTTTTGAATGACGAGATTTAGAGTTCCAGTTTTTCCGCGGTATCGTACATCGCAACTTTCAGATTTTCCAGATATTCGCGGCTGGGTACAAAGCCCGCGTCCGCACTCTCGCGCGCAATTTCGTCCACTTGCTCTATGCCGTCAACAATTGTACGGACAATTTCATCTTTTTTCACAAAAGGCTTATCCGAATTTTTGAAACAATTAACTAACTTATTGGCACTCAAACGGCGCGTACAAAACGGATTAGCATATCCAAACACGGATTCAGGTTCCAAACTTTTTTCAAAATCAAAAGCAATCAAGCCGTTGGCACGCTGTTTTCCCCGTTGCAAAGTAAAACCTAACCCACCGATATTCGCGTCCCAATTGCGCGTCGCCAAGGCTAAACCATAATGTTTGGCAATTTGCACCAAGGTTTTTTGGGTAAAATACGCCATCACCTGTTCATCAATTTTATCTGCACCGAAAACTCGTGGCAAAGCATACTGCGCACCACCCGGGGTAATCTTTTGCAAAAACAGTTCGCCAGGTACGGTATTTTTACTATCGAAAACGTCATTGGTTACCAAATAATAATCATCATCTAAAGCAGCAATGGTCGTATCCGGTACAATTATACCGGCGCGTTTGTACAGTTCTGCGCTCACGCGTTCATGCGCTGCCCCTTCGCGCGTCACGGGTTTCACATAAAATTGCATTTGATTAGGAAATATCAATTTGGTTAATTTCTTACCATTATGAGGAAAACAATCGGTTTTTACATCCAAAATCTCGGCATCACGTAAAAAGCCACCCAAGTTCATCACGCCTGACCGGTCGCGGTATTTATTAACATAAGGTTGCAAACTTGGATGATCCATTATAAGCATGTATATTATTACTTCCCGCCAAAAATTAAGCTTGATTTTTCTGGCCACTCTTAATCTATCTGCCACGGTTGCCATTTGATATTCTTTTTTTCACTCTTCACTCACTCTTCACTCACTCTTCACTAAAAAAGTCAGCAAGCGCTGACTTTTTCTACTGGTGGAGACGCCGGGGATTGAACCCGGGTCCGATTGGAATCTTGTTCGTACTTCTACATACATAGTCGTTATCAAAAATTGACCACCAACTTAACGACAAGTTGTTATGACCAAGGCCGACTTTTGGAGCCACACAACGCCACCGTCATGCCGTGGTTACGTTGCGCCGTTGACCCTTTGTTTGCAGACGATCGTTAAAGAGGGTGAAAACGTGTCGTCGGCCGATGCTTAACCGCGATTAGGCAGCCAAAGCAAGGGAGGATGCATTGTTATTTGCATTTAAATTGTTGTAACCAATTAACGTATGGTTACCCCGCCGGTATGCTTAACGAACCGCCCGCCAACCGTCGAAGCCAATCGCCCCCACAAATTGAACCGATGGTTCTTTTTTATTATAGCACATTTCGGGTTAATTTTGCAACCACGCACGGCATAAACATGACCATGATTGATTTACACAATGATGCGTTATTAAAATTACCACCCGAACAGTTGTTGCCGTATTTGCGACAAGCCAAGATCGCCGGTTTTGATGAAATCTGGCTTTCGGTTTGGACGACGGAACTTACGGACCCACTTGCCACAATTCGCGCAAAAAAGAACATTTTGACATCCATCACGGGCGACCCAGCCTATCCTATTTGTCGTTTACACATTGAAGATGCGGGCTTTTTAACACCCGACAACCTCGACCAGTTGGTCGCCCTGCAACCGCACAGTGTGGGTTTAACTTGGAACCATGACAACAATCTGGCGGGTGGCGCCCACGGTCACGGTCAAATTACACCTTTCGGACGCCAAGTCATCCAAAAACTGGAAGCCGCCAACATTCAAATTGATACCGCTCACCTAAACCGTCGCAGTTTTTGGCAGTTCGCCCGCCTAACCACCCGTCCATTGGTTTGTACGCACACGGCTTTCAATGCAGTTTGCCCACACCCACGCAACTTAACCAACCGCCAAGTTCGTGCCATCATTAAGTCACAAGGTATGATTGGCTTGGCCTTGGTTCCCCAGTTCTTAACCAAAACCCCAACATCTTGTGATATTTATGATTTGCTCAAACACATTTCGTACGCCAAACAGCATTTTAACTCCGCTATTATCCATTGGGGTACGGACTTTTACGGTACCGACCACTTACCCGCCCATTTGCAAAGTTACGATGCCATTCGCTATTTATTTAACACTCGAATCATTGGGCATTCAGTTTTACACCAACCCATTATCGCCTATCAAATCGGCAAACCAACCGCCGCGCGCCGGTTATTGATTACCGCTGGAATGCACGCCCGCGAATGGATTGGCGCGCTAACTTTACAAACTTGGTTAAATCACGCCCCAACCATTCCCGCCGATACTTGTTTAACCGCAGTGGTTTGTTGTAATCCCGACGGCGTAAAACTAGCCACCGGACAACCACTACACCTTGCCAAGCGTCGTCGCAAGTTTTTAATTCACGCCAACCGTAACAACACTGATTTCAGTCTTTGGAAAGCCAACTTGCGCGGTGTGGATTTGAATGTCAATTTCGACGCCGGCTGGGGACAAGGCCGCAGCAACCTCACTATGATTGCACCCGCAAATTACATCGGTCCCGAACCGCACAGCGAACCCGAAAACCGCGCACTACTCCGCCTGATTCGCAATTATCGTCCAACCACCTCGCTCGCCATTCACACCAAAGGCAATGTCATTTATTACAGTCGTTTGGAAGACCAACAAACAGCCGAACAACTGGGCAAACTTACCGGTTACAGTGCCGAACTTTCCGATGCCTCTTACGGCGGTTTGACCGATTACTTAGCGTTACGCTGCCAAGTACCATCATTCACGGTCGAATTGGGCGACGACAGTTTAAAACACCCCATCGGCAAGGAAAACCTCACCGACCTGCTACCCAAGTTAGACCAAATTATCAATTATTTTTTAATTGGCGAATAGAACATTTCACCTTCATGGCTTTGGAAATAAACACCGATAATGTTCGGGCGTTTGCTGTTAATGATCGTATAAGCGGCACGCTTGCGAGCACCACCAATAATGTTACCCGCCACTTTCATATTGGTTTCAATGAACACGTTGTAAGCACGGATTTGCCCCATGTTATCCACCACGGTAATACCATCGAAGTTCAACATGGTCACAAAAACATCCGCCATAGTGGTCAATTTTTGTTCATTGTATTGGTTAGTTTGGGCAAACAATTTGGACAAGTTAATCGGCTCCTTCAACCAAATTCCATCTTCAAAGAACGAATCCGGTTTATATTCGGAGTCTACCACAACACAAATGGTTCCCTCAACCAAACGCGAAACATTGCGGAAAATGTTGCGGTACATATTTTTAATTTCTTGTAACTTTTTGGCACTGGTACGCAGTTTGGAGAAACTGGCGTCCACAAATTCCTTAATTTCATCATCCCAGTTATTAACCACACGGATATCCAACGCGAAATTCACGTTTACGATGCGACCTTTCAAACTGCGCATGGTAATGGTCCAAGTGTTTTCCGCGTAGACATAAATGCCGAACAGCTTGTTACTCTTTTCTAACAAGGTTTCGGACTTGAACATGATGGTTTCCAAGTTTTCGTCTTTGATACTGTTAATAATCCGGAAAATACCATATTCGATGTGATCCTCCGCAATCGAAATATAAACGCACCAATACAAGTTACAGAACGGAATTAAGCTCTTCAAACGTGATGCGAACATATTTTCATTCGCATCGTTAAACAAAACAATTTTGGTCGCATTCGGGATATTTTTTACTACCGCATCAATGTTGTTGGTAAAGAAAATCGCCGGTTTATATTTTTGACCTTCCTCTTCATAATTGGCAATTTGCGGGAAAAAGTTCAAAAAGCGGTTTT
Organism: Eubacteriales bacterium; assembly: GCA_018384735.1. GTDB lineage: Bacteria > Bacillota > Clostridia > Christensenellales > UBA1242 > RGIG8050. The sequence goes on from JAHAXB010000016.1 coordinate 130,203, forward strand.
GTAATTTCAACGGAAAAGTGCCCGAAAACTCTGTCGTCAAAAAGTCGACAATTTTCGTCTTTGCATCAATGTAAAAGATATTTTCGTTCACTATCCTAGTTTTACATTATTTCGTCCAGCAAAGTCAAGAATTTCTTGGTGAATTTTGTTAATTTCGGACTTATCAAGCGTTTTTTCTGTGCTGGAAACGGTAAAAGTCAGAGTAAACTTGTTACCATAGACAGATTTCAAAACTCGTTTAACCACCAACGGATTGTGATATTTATCCCAGATGGCATCTAATTGGGCATAGTGTTCATTCCAAACAAAGGTGAAATCCAGTTCAGTTTTGGGGAACTTGGACAAAATTGGTGCATGTTCCGCCGGTATATTTTGGAAATCAATGTGTGACAAATCGATTTCAAAACCAACGGCGTTTACCATCACTTGTGGATGAATAATTCCGATTGCACCGACCACTGCTCCGTTCACAACGATCTGTGCATGGTTCTTTGGGTGCCAAACTGCATCACCATCTTGTTGCAATTGGTATACCACTTTAACACCTAAATGTTGGAAAATCGTGGTGAGCATTTCGCTAACCGCCTTATAATCCATACCAACCGCTACACCTGCCAAGTGTTCCTCTTCTGTGCCTTTGGCGTTAATCACACGACCAATTTCAAAGACGCGTACATCGTTTTGATTTTTGTTATTTGCTGCCACCGTCAACATACTCGGCAACATCGTGCTACGAATTTGATTATCTTCCTTATTGAACGGGTTAGCCACCGTTGCGTAAGACGGCACTGTTAAATTGAAACGTTTTAGTGCTTTGGTATCGTACCAAATGTTGGTATGTACCTCGCTGAAAGCGTAATTCCAAGCCAACAGGTCCTTCAACTGGTCATTAACTTGGGCGTTCAAAGCAATGGGTGCCGGCACCACTGCTACACGCGGTGCCACAGGTGTAATGTTTTGATAACCATAGTTACGAATAATTTCTTCAATTACGTCGGCCGGAGAAGTAATATCTTTCCAACGGCGCCAAGACGGAACCGTAACCACAATTTGTTTCGCATCAATCTTCGGCGCAAAACCCAACACCGTTAACTTACGTGCCACCAAAGCATCTTGTTTACTGAAATCCACACCGGTGTAACTGTTCAGCATTTGCTTTGTTACCGTAATTTGCAAAGCCGGTTGTTCCGCCGCTTTACTGGTTACACGGGTAAATTTAGATTGGACTTGGGCTTGCGGTGCGTAAGTTTGAATTAAATGTAATGTTTCGTTTACCGCCAGCCAGTTCAATTCCGGATCCAACGCTTTTTCGTAACGCATACTGGCATCACTGCGAATTCCTACCGCTACCGAAGTGCGACGAATGTTTGACGCATCAAAGGTGGCAATTTCAAAAACCGCATTAGCCGTTGTATCGGTAATTTCGCTATTCTTACCCCCCATTACCCCAGCCAACGCCACCGGTTTACCGTTACTCTTGATGAACAACATATCTTTGGTCGCGGTAATCTCATTATCTTTCAAAGTGGTAAACTGCGTACCTGCTGGAACTGTACCCACGCTAAGTTTATCGACCGCCGCAGCATCAAAAGCGTGTAACGGGTTACCAAAAGCAAACATCACATAGTTAGTTACGTCAACCAAGAAACCATGGCTGTTGTGACCTAACTTATACAAGCGGTTTTGCATTATATCTGGCGAAACAATTCCCGCCAAGTTACCAACTTTAATTGCACCATACGATAAGCAACGTTCATCTTCAAGTTTAATATTGAGCGCGGGTAAATTGTCGTAATTATGCACCAAGGTTGTATCAATCGGCTTCAAAGCACGGTCAAAAATTACCGCTAATTCACGCGCCATTCCGTAATGCCCCCATAAGTCCGGACGGTTAGTGATACTCTTGTTATCAATATCGATAATATCATCTTCCAACCCCGGCAAGACTTTGGTAATCGGCGTACCAACTTTGGTTTTCGACGGCAATTCAATAATGCCTTCGTTGTCGTCTTTGTAGCCCAATTCAGCATACGAACAGCACATACCAAAACTTTCGTAACCACGTAATTTAGCCGGCACAATTTTCATACCGTCCGGCATTACCGTGCCCACGGTCGCAACCGCAACTGTTAAGCCAGCACGCGCGTTCGGCGCACCACAAACAATGTGCAAAGGTTCGGCTTGTCCCACATCTACCGTCAACAAATGCAAATGGTCACTTTGTGGGTGGGCTTCGCAGGTCAAAATTTTACCGACCACTACCGTATCCAAACCGTGGCCGACCGGAATTACCTCTTCCACTTCACAAGTAATCTGCGTTAATTTTTCCGCGATTTGTTGAGCAGAAATTCCTTTCAAATCAACATAATCTTTTAACCAATCAACTGAAATTTTCATCGTTTAATCCCCCGTAAAAATTCTAAGTTACCCGAGTTTAACAACCTAACATCGTTAATACCGTATTGCATCATCGCCAAGCGGGTTAAACCAAAACCAAAAGCGAAACCTTGGTATTCTTTTGGGTCCACCCCTGCCATTTGTAATACATTACTGTGAATCATACCGCAGCCACCTAATTCAATCCAGCCGGAATGCTTACAAACTGGGCAACCTTTACCACCGCAGAACGGACAGCTGGCGTCATATTCAAAGCCCGGCTCCACAAACGGGAAGAAACCTGGGCGCAAACGCACATTGATTTCTTTACCGTACACTCCGGAAAGTAAGGTTTTCAAGACATAAATCAAATTTGCAATGGAAATATCTTTCCCCACCATCATGCCTTCGCATTGGAAGAAAGCAAATTCGTGACTGGCGTCGGTAGCTTCGTTACGGTAGCAACGACCGGGGAAAATCGCCGAAACCACAGGTCCGTATTTTTTCAAAATTTCGTGTTGCATCGCCGAGGTTTGGGTTTTCAAAACTTTACCGTTGGTTAACCAGAACGTATCCTGCATATCGCGTGCCGGATGATCGGACGGAATATTTACCGCGTCAAAGTTTTCAAATTCAGTTACGACTTCGTTACCGTCAACCACCAAGAACCCCATCGAGCGGCAAATATCCACGACACGACGGGTCATCAAAGTAATCGGGTGCAAACTACCCTGCGGTTGGTTAATTGCCGGCACCGTAATGTCAATCAATGGGTCTTGTTTTAATTTATCGTTGACCGCTTGCGCCCGCAAAGCGGCTTGCTTTTGGAAAAATTTAATTTCAATTTTACGTTTTAATTCGTTTAAGCGCTTACCTGCTTCGGCGCGTTCTTCCGCCAACATATTTTTCAAATCAGCCATCATCATGGTCAATTTTCCGGTTTTGGAAAGGTAATTTTTGTGAAACACAGCCAAATCAGCTTCGTTTTGGCTTTGTTCTAACTCTTTTTCAATGTCGTCCATATAGGGTTTAGTATGCCATATCTTTAAAATATTGTAAATATTTATTCAAACAGGAGTTGCGGGTCTTGGTATAAGTATTATTGACCATGCGTTGAACATTTTCCTGCTTTCCAACCAGCACAACCAAGCGTTTTGCCCGTGTTACCGCAGTATACAACAAATTGCGCGTCATAATCATGTAGGCCGCCGTAGCAATCGGAATCACAACCGCATCAAATTCACAACCTTGACTTTTGTGTACCGTAATTGCGTAAGACAAAGTCAAAGCCGACAACTCCGAGCGCGGATAGATGGTTACACGCCCGTCCTCTAATTTTACCGTTACTTCACTGGTTAATTTATTGATTTCAATGATTTTACCAATGTCGCCGTTAAAGACGCCTTTGCCCTCTTCATTATTTTTAATCCATTCTTGTTTGTAATTATTAACCGTATGCATAACACGGTCGCCCACACGGAAAATTGTTTCGCCGTATACTAATTCGGCTTTATCACTATCGGGCGGGTTAATGATGGCTTGCAAGCATTGATTCAAATTATTTACGCCGGCTACGCCTTGTCTTAGCGGTGCCAAAACCTGCACTTTACTATCGTCAGTCCCTAGATATTGTGGTAATCGTGACGAACATAACCCCAATATCTCGTTTTTTATCTGTTCCGGCGTATCCGCATTGATATAAAAGAAATCCGAACTTTGGTTATCCAAAAACGGCATTTCACCGCGGTTAATCCGGTGCGCGTTAATCGCGATTGTCGCCTTATCACCCGTACGGTATACATGGGTTAAACGGATAGTTGGCACAACTCCAGACTCAATAATATCAGCCAAAACGTTCCCCGCCCCTACCGATGGCAACTGGTCACTGTCACCGATAAAAACCACCTTGGTGCCGTCCAAAACTTTACGCAACAACGATGCCATCAATAAGCAGTCACACATTGAAACTTCATCGATAATCACCATATCTTGTGTAATATAACTGTCACGCGGTTCGTGCGAAAACTTCTCCAAACAGCGGTGAATCGTCATTGCGCTTTGTCCAGTTGTTTCTTCCACCCGTTTGGCCGCCCGTCCCGTAGGCGCCAACATTTGCGTTGTGTACTCGTTCGCGTTGTTAATGTACAAAATGGCCTTAATTACGGTCGTTTTACCCGTACCCGGGCCACCAGTAATCACAGTCACCCCACCGGTTACCGCTTGGCGAATGGCTTCTTTTTGCGTTTCGTGGAAAGTTATTCCCTGCAATTCTTGGTAATGTTCAATCAGGTCATCCACATCAGCGGGCTGTTTGGTTTCCTGCATTAAACTCAACAGTTTTTGCGCAATCGCTTTTTCCGCATTAAAGAAGCGCACCAACTGCAACCCCTGCACACCGTCCATATCCACCGGCACCACAACACGGTCCAAGCACAACTCCTCGACAATCTTGTTGAAAGTCGGGGTCAAATCTTCCATATTGATCCGTAACAGCCGACAACACTTTTTCAATAAATCCGGCAAAGTCATGTACGTGTTGCCATCCGTTTCTGCGCTGATTTTCAAAATATGCACCACGCCAGCGCGCACACGGAACGTCCCGTTGTACGCTACGCCTAATTTTTTCGCCATGTTATCCGCCGTAATGAACCCCACCCCATCAATGGTTTCAATTAAAGCGTACGGATTTTTTGCTACGGTCGCAACCGTATCCTTACCGTATTGCTGATAAATTTTTAACGACAAATTCAAGGTAATCTCGAAGCGTTGCAACCACATCATCACGGACTGCATTTCGCGCACTTCCAAATACCCCGCGCCGATACTTTGCGCGCGCGTCGCCGAAATGCCTTTAATCTGCGCCAGTTCTTGCGGCCGACTTTCTAAAATTTCCATAGTTTGCATGCCGAACTGCTTGACAATTTTCCGCGCCGTAGCCGGACCAACACCGGGGATTAGCCCACCACCCAAAAAAGCCAAAATCTTTTCTTCGTTATCGGGCGGTACCAGTTTAATTTCCTTGAAAGCAAACTGCTTACCGTGTTTCGCGTTGTTTTCAAATTCGCCAATAAACTCATATTCAGAGCCGACCGAAATGACAGGCGCAATGCCAACCGCATTCAAATTATTGTCCAAGCGCAACACATGATACCCGGACTCTTCGTTAGCAAATAAAATCGACGACACTACCCCTTGAATTTTCAAAACAATCTATTATATCCGCCAAAGTTGACATTGGCAATAAAATGCTACATACTTAATGTAATGGAAAATCAAAACGAAACGCAAAATATCAAAAATTTACGCAACATTATGGATAATTTTTCCCAGCGTGCAAAAAAAGGTCTTAAAAAGACCGCCCAAGCTGTGGCGCTAACCGGACTGATTGTTACCGGCAGCACGATGGCGCAAAGTTGCACACCGCTGACCAATGTTCCAACCGCAATGGAACACGAAGTCGCCGACCAAACTACTCCGTACGATACCCAAATCGGGGTTACGATGGCGACCTACACTTTCCACAATTTCATTGGTAAAAAACCGGACATTATTTCCGCCACCGCGGAAGACGACCTCGGCCGTTACGTTGACCAAGCCACACCCTATCTACAAAACAAGTTCGACAGCTTTACCGCAACATTGGTGGGTCGTCCGTATTTACAACGCTATTTTGCGCGCTTCAACCTTGATTTTTCCCAAGTTCCCACCCATCATCATCGTGAAACCACAAACATGGAAAAGTTGGACTACTACACCACACGGATTTCGGACGCCTGCGCACCGGTTTTCGCCGATATGGTTGAATTTTCCGACAACGCGGAACACCGCCAAGCCCTCATCCTGATTATGCGCACCTTGACCAATGAAGCCCGCAAAGCCTCCACCGCCCAAAACGCGGACTTAACTGCTTACCAAACCGAACGCGCGGTAATCGAAGCCCAATGGTCGCAAAACAGTTTCCTGAAATCCGTCGATTTCGACCAAGACATTGACCAAAACAAATGCCGTGGCATCACGCAAAAACTGTACACTTTGCATTACGAAATCAACAAAAACATGGAACGCGACACGGTTTTGGCCGACATGAAAGCCACTGACCTGCAAAACATGACCAACTTGTATTTCTTGGGTGTGGGTTTGGAAGCCGCGCACGACTACACCGCTGATTACACTAAACACGCCCACTGTAACAAAACCATAGCGGTCATCAAAACAATGCAAGACACCGACGACCTATTAAAAGCGCGCGCAAACGACACCGAAATGGGCTTGTAAGATCAAAAAAGTTTTTCGTTTTTTTTGTTTCAAATATTGACTTATTCTTGCATATAGATTAAAATATAAGTATGGAAAATAATATCGAAAAATTAAAACAACTTAATGTTGATACCGACGCCCAAAAAGCGTTCAAACCGCAATTTTTACAAGCGGTCAAACGCTTCGGCAAAGTGGCTTTGGTCAGCAGCATGTTAGCACTTAACATGGCTTGCCAACAACCGACCGGCCCGGAACCAATACCGGCTCCAGGTATTGAACAACCCGAAAATCCGGGAAACACCCCAGAGAATCCGGGAAACAATCCAGAGTATCCGGAAAATACCCCAACCAACCCGGGCAACAACCCAACCAATCCGGGAAACACCCCAGAGAATCCGGGCAACAACCCCGAAAATCCGGGAAACACCCCAGAGAATCCGGGAAACAACCCAACCAATCCGGAAAACCCGAATGGCGGTAATGAAGAACAAACCGACCAAGCAGTTCAAAATGTCATTAGTTTGATTGATGCTTTGCCAAACGCCAACGATATTACCGCTGAAAATAAAGCTACGGTTCAAACGCAAATTGACGCCATTGAAGCGGCATACGCTGAATTAACTGCTGAACAAAAACAACAGGTAACAAATTACAGCAAAGTTACCGCGGCAAAAAACAAAATTACCGAAATTGAAAACGGATTAAATCAACAACAAAACCAATTCCCGGAACCGACCACCGCTACTCTGGGCGACTATACCATGTACGATTTTGTACAAAACAACACCATTCAATTCAGCAGCCCGTTAGAAGAAATGGAGTTATTTTATTTACAAAAAGCCGAAGGTTACATTCAAAACAACCTTAACGCTTTAAGCGACTCGGCTAAACAAAATACCACGATTAGCAACGCAATTAACTATTACAACCAAAATGCTAAAAAGCACTATCAAGGCACCTACATCGACATCGGCGCGGCCCACAACAAAACCACAAAAGCAATTGCGCCAGTGTTCCAAGAAATTGTAAAACAACTTGATGAAAAATCGGGTGAAAACACGGGCTTTGAATTTTGTTATCGTGTTTTAGCCAATGAGGTTTATAGAAATGGACTGGGTGATTGTAAAGATCAAAATAGACCTGAAACAACAAAATACAACAGCGAAAAAGAATATCTTTCCGACGAGACTGCAGTAGAATTTTTTGATTATATTGGAATTGACATTAAAAACGTTTATCAAACAAAAAACTTCACAACGATTGTTAATAAATATAATGAATATTTAACCAAGGCAGCCAACAAGATTGATGGTGTTACTGTAACGGACTTAAAAAACATTACAAGTATTGCTTTTAACACAAAATCGATGCAATCACTTGCTAACCTTGAAATGAATGCCGGTTTGAATGCTACTAAATTAAATGAAAATACTATTGTTGGCATCATCAATAACCCATACCAAACATTAAATTATAATCAAAGTCAAGGTCGCGAATACTAATTCTTGCACAGGGTTATAAAAAAGGACGATATTATCGTCCTTTTTTTGACCGCTTGATTAACTTTTAATAATCTACTACTCTATTTGAAATTCATTCCAGGAGTAATTATATGTGTATCATTATCATTGACTAAACAAAAAGGGCGACCACCGCCCTTTTGTGTTTAAGCATCTTGCTTTACCAACCAACCGTAAGCATTACCTGTGTCATATGCCGGCCCTTTCGGGTTATTACCGCCGGTCGGAGACACGGTACCATTGTAGCTATTCCAGAAGTTACTTTGGAGATAGGTATTGTTAACAACCGTCATGCCGGTGGTCTCCCCTGTATATGCGGCCGACGACGGGTCGGGGTTACAAATCCAGTCAACCAAACCATTACGCGCCCAGTATTTCATGTAATTATGGTAACCCGCAAAACCATTCGATTCCGAATAACTGGATTTAATGATTTTACATGCGGCTTCAAAGTAATCATACGGAATATACAATTGTGCATACTCATTATAACCGGCACTACCGTATTTTTCGGTTTCATCCAATATCAAACCATAACGACCAGTACCGTAAGTCTTAGACCATTTGTCATATTCTTTTTCCGGGTCCGGCGCAAACTTATTATCTCTAATTGCCTTCTTAGGCACATTTGTACGTGTTATCTTACGGATGACATAACGTTCGTTGTATTCGAAACGGTCTTTGTACGGACGCTTGTAATCCGCATCCATACCCGGATTAGCAGTACCCGGCCAACCATATTCACCAGCACTAACATTAGCTTTTTCAAAGGTCGGGACTTCATTATCAATTTGACCGTCTGCGCCACGGTGTTGTTCACCCGAAGATTTAATTTTCGGGAAAATCGTAGTGCTGATTTTACGTTTATAAATCGGTGCGGTAATGGCCTGTTGTGCCGCGGTGGTACCAATCTTGTTCAAATATTCCACGTTGTTTTCGTATTTTTCCATACGCTTCCATACCGCGAAGGCTTCAATGGTCAACCAGCCGTCGGTCGAGGTAATGGTTTCGCCCGTTTCCGCGTCTTCGTAATCACCACGCGCAATTTGATAAGCTTGACTGTACGCATACACGTTAATCCATTCGCAATAATCACGGAAAGTAATGAACGCGTATTCTTCACCATTAACTATGGTAATCCAGTTCATACGATATTCCACCAAATCGTTGGTACGTTTTTCCGGCGTAACATCATTGTATTGGATTTCCACACGGATGCTTTGGGTCAAGACCCATTGGAAATCATGAGCATCAAACTTGCTCTTACCGTCAATCTTTAATTTTTCGTCCAATTTTTGTTGCATGTAGTAGATATAGTGGTTCAAGCGGAAATATTTGGTTTCTGTTTCACTGACTTTATAATTAAAACCAGTTTTTCCATTCTTATCTTGTGACCAGTCAACATATTGAGCGGTACTGGTACCCGCACGCACCAACATCATGTACGCCATGTGATCCGAGCTGATTTCCATGGCTTCCGCCAATTCATTTTCAGTTGCAACTTGTTGTAAGAATATTTTTGAATTCTTTTTAGCAAGAAGAGGCAACTTGCCGAACGGATTATTGAATAAACTAGTTTCCGGCAAACCATCGGTTACCTTGTCAGGATCAATCATATCATATTTCGATGGGTTATTCAACCTGGTAAACAATTGGTAATCCGCGTAGGTGCTATACCAAACGCCGTCCACGTATTGTGCGCTCTTGACGATTTCGGTATATTCGGCGGTGGTAAATTTGTCGCCGTAGAAGCCGGATTGTACGGTTTTACCTTCCGAATTTTCGGCCATCGCCGTCCAGTCATCCGCCAAGGTGTAACCCGAACCGCGGGTTGTGTAACTTGATTTTTGCGCGTAACCGGCGGTCAACGATTTCAACATCGCGTGGGCTTTGATTTGGTCGAATTCTTCCGCGGTGAAACCTTGTGCGCGCCACCACAATGCCTCTTCCAAGTAGTCAGATTTGTTTTCGGTGGCTTCAGTTTCCGTGCTGGTCATCGTGCGGGCGCCCGCCACAATTTGACGCACAATCTTATAGAAGCCGTCATACGTATCGACCGTGTTTACGGTGTTGCTGTTCACGATGCTAATTTCCTTGGTCGTATAGAAATCCGGCACCGCGTAGTAACCGTACAAGGTGTAATCCGCCGAAATGCTCGGAGCGCTTGCATAGGTCGTTACTTGACCGTTCGCGTCGGTCGAACTCCAGAACACGTATTCGTTAATGGCGGCCGCCTTGGTAATCGGGAAAGCTTCCAATTGGTAAAGCGCGAGGATATCTTTACCCGCTTCGAACGAGTCGGACGAACCACCGGAAGCGATATTCGCGGTACCAAACATTTTGTTTTCGTCGACATCAACGTACAGCGCCGCACCTTCGTTGCTGTTAGCGCGCAAATCGATGGTCACACTGGTGCCCGTCATATACATTTTGTAAATTGCGCCGTCGCCGTTTTCGAAATCAGGAGCGAAGTTGACATTTTGTTCGTTAATTTCTTGCACGCCACCACGCAATTGGTAAACACCGGCCGGTTCGCCACCATCCATTTTGCCGTTCGCATTTTTATCAGAGTACCAATAACCATTGTCTGTCATTTCTTGCGTATTAGCATCGGTATAAATAGCACGGATGGCGCCTTTTTCGGTCAAGTTCAAGATTTGACCTTCGGTGGTTGCCGCCAAGGCGTAATTCATGTCGTAACCGCCTTCGTCTTTGACGTAATGCACTTTGCCGAAGTCTTTTTGGGCTTGGCTCCAGTTATATTGAGTACCACGCAAATCAAAGATGTAGTCTTCCGCTGTCGCGTATTTCGTATCGTTACCAACTTTCGCATTCAACAATTCCCACAAACTTCCGCCCAAGTTGACCATCTCTTTGTATTTTTGCAAAGTCAAACCTTTGGCCGCGCGAGCATTCGCAAATTCAGTGCGCGCGTCCCAACTGTAAGTTTCGCCGTAACGAATGACGCCATCATCATCCAAACGGAGGCTGCTGCCACCAACGGCGCTCATCCAGTTATTGGATTTTTCTTCTGCGGTATTTCCGTCAACCCAATTCATTTCCAAACCACCAATCGTGCTGATACGTGCCGCGCCACCGCCCAAGTGACCACCTTTAACCCATTGCAATTCCTCTTCTTCGACGTATTTGGTATCACGCTCCATCAAGTCGATAAATTCTGGAATGGTGATTTTTTGATCCAAGTCGCGGCAAACATAAATGTAGTCGACATAGGAAGCCTTGACAGCGGTTCCTCTGAATTTTTCGCCTTTCAAACTGGAGAAGTTATTCGGGACAGCGTAATTGTAACTAGATGAAGTGTAAGTTTTACCAAAAATGTGGCGCATATAGTAAACATATTGTGCAAATTTCAAATTCCAGTCGCCCACCGTAGCTGATCTATCGGCAACCCCGACCACATAGTTCAAATAAATTTGTAACGGGTCGACATTGGAGAATTTATCCGAATTCGACAATTCGCCATTGTTAATTAAGCCAACAAAGTCCGCTTGGTTCGTAATCACCACGTTACTCTTGCTTTCGTTCATTTGGACGAACAAGCCATAAGTCGGGTCAACGAACAACATATCAATTAAGTCCTTACTGCAATTGAAACCATAAGTATTATAGAAGGCATCTTCAGACATGGATTTCAGCGCATTATAAGCTTCCGCGCTGATATTGTCCATATTCAACTTCGCATATTTCTTCAACAGCAAGTAATCTTCATATTGTTGCCAAGTGAATTTACGGTTTTGTTCCCCGTTAATGTATTTTCCCTGATTTGAATTGACATTTTGATCTTGATAAGTGAAGAATTCAATGGCTTGGTTATAACGTTCCAAACGGTAATCGCTCAAATGATTTTTAAATTCGCCGTCATTGGTGCTGGTACCAATCGCGCTATACTTCAAGTAGCTTGCATAGTTGTCCAACGTGGTTGCGCCACCTTTGTCGTCGAAGATACCATTATCGGCCAACCAATATTTCAAGAACGCCACGCCATCTTTACCTTCCACGGTGCCTTCTTTATAAACCTCAACCCAAACATCTTGACCATTAATTTTTTCGATACGGTTTTCAACTGGCAAGCTGCGGACCCAAGATTCCAATTTTTCAACACGTTCCGGCAAACTGGCTCGTTTCAAGGTGTTTTCCAAATAATCATAGTATTCATCCATAGTCATGGATTGAACTTTCCAAGTGTCAATATCTGTCCTAATACCGAAGAAGTTATCGTAAATCACAACGCCGTCCTTGCTCCAAGTATAACCCGGCGTTTCAAAATTTTCCGGCTTGACACGTCCCGAAGCGTTTTTCGGGAAGTTAACCGTCAAAATTTGGGTACGGACACCGGTATGATCCGCAAATGGATCGCCACCTTCTGCCGCATTCATACCACGACCGACGATACGACCGAAGTAGAAACCAACGTTAGCTGCTTCCTTGCTAACCTGTACTGAGTCACCGCGTACATTAGTGTTTGTATTTTTCGCGTTATTAATGTAACCATAGTTACCGTTCAAGCCGACCACACCACCAATCGTGTGTTGCAATTTACTGTCGGTAGCGTTCAAGACATTGACGTTAATCGTAATATCTTCAATTGAACCACTGTTGTTCGTTTGATAGAAACCGTCGTTACAACCGGCGATACCACCAACCGACATACCCCAGAAATATTGTTCGGATAAATTATCTTCGGTCGAATCGTTAATACGGTAAACATACGAGGAATTAACCGAGCTGGTTACGACCCAAGTTCTTAAGTTCATCGCTTCATAGACCGTACCATTTGCGGCTACTTCACCCGCAATCTTACCTAAGTTAATACCAACGATACCACCCAAGTAATATTTACCACTTAACGATGCCAACTTAGTGACCGATGGTTTGCGTAATTCAATGGTTTCATCCATAATACCAATCAAACCACCCGCTACACTGCCGGTAATGTTAGTCAACGCACCATTCAAATGACTCATGACGATGGTGTTATGGTAATACTTACCTTCACCGTGTTTATCAACCGCGTCGTTAATTACCGAACCATTACGTGCCTTTAAGAACCAACTGGCTTCACTGTTATCACTATTGAGTGTTTCAACATTGATAACATTGTTATCTAGGTCGTGCGCAACCAAAGTACGATTAAAGTTACGCTTGTGGATAATTTCTCTCGCAATACCGTCATCTGAGATTTCAACGGTACGATAATTGTTCGGGTTGGAAGTTACGAAACCGAAGATACCACCCGCCGTGCTGAAGCCTTGTTCCAATGAGCCATAAATACCTTCATGGTCGTCAGGGTTAATTATATTCTGACTTGCAATTTTTGCATACAAGGTCTGTTGTACGTATTCCACACCCGAACTGAATTTGTTAGCACCTGGGTTAGTTTCTTGGTTCGTGTTATAGGTTGCCATAACCGACACATTACTATTCAAATTGTAATTTTCAACTTTCAATGGTTGGTCTTTCTTGTCTTGGAAAACCACCGTCAAGCCTGCAAAGCCACCGACGATGTTCGCACCTTTAATGGTACCCGTGCTGGTAACATTAACATCGACGAAACTGGTGTTAATGGCGATACCCGCAATACCACCAACATAACGGGCGGTAGCGTTAATGCCTTCGATTTCAAAATTGATGTTACGGATGGTTGCGTATTCAGTCTTACCAAACAAGCCCATGGTTGCCAAATCGTTCGTAACTGTATTCAAGCTGATACCACTCATGGTTAAGCCGTTACCTTCTAAAGTACCAGTATAAATAATCTTGTAGGTGTCTTTAATACCGTTCAATGTAATATTATTAACCAAACGTAAGTGGTTATTTTGACGGTTCTTTTCAATGTCGGTTACTGCTCCATTGGTATTGCGATCGCTTTCGGTTGCGGTTGCAGTTGCCACATAAGTGTAATTATTGAATTGTTTTTCGTTCCAAACAAGGTACGGGTTCTTCGCGGTACCTAAATTGTACAGGTATGGTGACCAGGTCATGGTCGTCTTACGGTAACTAACCGCAATATCGTTCGCAGCACGCAGCATCGGGCCAGCTTCGGTCATCATCCAGGTTGTATTACTGTCGGAAACTTCCCAGGTCGGGTCAAGTTCGGACGAAATACCCATGGAGAAACCATCAAAGTTCTTAATGTCAGCATAGCGTTTGGATTCTTTATTGGTCAAACGGCGAATAACTTCGGACCAGCCGTCACCCTTACCGTACAATCTGTCGCCGACACAAATCAAGTTCGACAAACCGCTAACATTGACCGCGCCAGCCGTTGTTGCTTTGCCATTCACAACCACAAACGATTTATAGTAGTCTGAAGTATTACCACTGGTAATAATGTTATTATTTTCAATACAGTTGGAGATCACACCGCCCTGTGCGTTTTCGTAAACGAAACCACCCGCGTTACCTTCGGTACCAGTTTTCCAAATGACCATGTTTACCAAGCAGTTATTGATGACGCCGGTATTAACATGAGCGAAACCACCTAACGAGTTACGGACGGTACGTACCACACCCGCCGAAGAAATGAAGTTCGGATTATTTTTACGGTTGACCGAATAACCCATTGCATAGGATTGTTGGACCGTGCCATCATTTTGACCAACGAAGCCACCCAACAAGCTAACACCTTTGTTCTCGCCTAAGTTATTGGCGTTAGCGTTATTGATCACATTACCATCGCGGTAATAAGACGAAGTAATTACGCCTTGGTTGAAACCAACGAAACCACCAACAATTGAATTCATGACATTCTTTTCGTCAATGCCACCAACATCACCACGTTGTTCTGGTCCCCACAATTCAATATCAATTAAGACACGGCTGTTGGTAATCATGTAAAGGTTAGTACCAACCAAACCACCGACAGTCACATCCATTTGATCGTTGTTAACTTTAACGAACAATTTCGCCGGCGATACGCTTTCCGTACCGGAAATAATCATTGCGCTGTAATTATCATATTTCGCCACATTCGTACGGTCAGGCGTAATCCATTTTTTAACGTTATGGTAAATATCATATTGAATATCCCAATTGCCGTCAGCATCCTTTACCAAGTTACCGTTAGTATCCATGGTAATACGGTAACCTTCGGCAGTATAAACATCGGTAACACGGGTCTGACCATTTTCATTGGTTTCGATATCAAAGAAATAACCGGAATCAATATCAAACAAGTGACCATCTTTGTTGAATGGTAAATCCGTTTTGAAATTCTTACCCGTCAATGGGTTTTTGACCTTGGTCAAGCCAGGTTGTTCGAATTGCCAACGTGGGACCACCGCACAGTTCGTGATGATACCTTCGTTGGTACCCGCCAACATACCAATATTCACGCTGTCTTTCGTGTACTCACTTAAATCAAGTTCCAACAAAGTTACCGGATTACTTGATGTTCCGTGTTCAAAGACAATTTGAACGTTTTTAATCACCGAGTCGGCCGGAACATTGGTGTACATACCAATATTGGTTGGTTGATCACTCAAATCAAAGCCACCAGCATTGCCCGCCGCGTCAAAGATAATTTTGAAGTTATTGCCATCAAGCGTGGTATTTTTCGGGAACGCAACCGGTTTCCAACGGCCATCTTTCAAATTCAACTTTTCAATTTCACTAATCTTGATGTCTTCCATTAAGGTATAATCCACACCGGAAACCAAGTTAGCCAACACATGAGCATTGTCTTTGGTAACGTAAACCTTCGCACGGTCATCCATCGCATCGTTCGAGGTTTTATCCGTGGTGCGAATTTCAATATTGCTGGTAATACGTTGTGCATCCACCACATTCGCATAAGCGGTTACGGCTTGTGCCCCGTCAACATAGTCTTTGTTAAAGTTGGTAACACCATAAGCGATGTTGGCCGAAACCTGCATAACGGTGGTTGACGCTTCGCCGGTTTCACGTACCAATGAAGTCAAGCCATTGTCATAATAAATTGAATAGTTAACCGAGAAGCCAGCTTGAGGCGTATTGTTCAATACCAAGTAGTAGTAACCATCAGCAATCGAAACACGATAATCGTTAATTTCATCTTCCAAGCGTTTAATGGCGCCGGTAACGTATTCCAAGTCGTCGGGTAAATAATAATCGGTCGTCAACGGTCCACTGATAATATCGGGGGTGAAACGGAATTCCACCGCACTTTCGTTCAAGGTTACTTCGCTGACCGCTTCCCCGTCAATCTTCAATTTCCAACCTTTGATTTCAAACAAGACGGGCTTCACTTGTAACGAGTAATAATACCAAACCTGTTCGCCATCTTTCGTGATGGTATACGGAATACGGATTTCAATATAGCCGTTCAAGTTGCGAGCCGCTGCGCGCAAGGTTACACCGATAGTAACATGATGGCGGTCGCTCGATTGAACATTGTAGGCAAAGAATTCGTATTCATTCTTGCCACGTTTCAAACCGCCATTGAAAACATCAATGTATTCATAGTAGAAGATAACTTCAGGATTGTTAACACTCAACGGGTAATCGCGCGAAGTACCAATTGATTGCATGTTCTTATTGCCCGCACCCGTGGTCGTGTTATCCCAACCGACGAAGTGGCTAGCTTCACCTTGGAGGGTCGAAACTTGAATTTGAAGATTGATAATGGTATCCGTGGCTGGATTAACACTGCCCACAGTCGGTACACCGTTAGCATAGCCAACACAAATATTTCCCGTGATGTAGTTCAACGCGGTAATGTCCGCTATTTTTTGGATTAAGATTTGATTGCTTTGTGCTACCAAACGTACATTTTCGCCACCTTGAACATTTTCAACCTTAAAGGTTAAAGTTTGGTTACGGATTTTGTTATTTAAAGCAGTTTCAAAGCTTTGCAATTTCAAGTTGGCGATGTTGCGCAGGCTAACTTCGTTTGAGTAATTAGCAACCACATGTAATTCCAAAACCGCACCGTTATCATTCAAAGCCAAGTAGTTATTTTCCGCAGCGGTTAAATAGAAACCTTCTACCGTAAAGATTGACGGCGTAATGTAATATTTGAAGCAATGTGTCGGTTTTACGGCATTTTCCTCTTCTGCGTACGGAATACAGATTTCAATCAAGTGGTCACACAAGCCAAGCACCGGCGCCAATTCCACAGTAAAGATTACATTTTCATCGAATTCATCATCAACGGTTATCGTAATCAAATTAGCGCGTTCACCCGGAATGTAGATTGCATCACCAGTTCCACGTTCCACCACTTGGATTTCCTTAGTAAAGATGGTACCCGCACCAGAAATTTCGACCGCGTAGGTTGCTGCAGTACCAATTGCCTGCACCGCCGAATTGTCACTAGCGTTCAAGATTTTGTCTTTAACATTGTTTTCCCAATCATCGATGTTATAACCAGTTGAAACCAAGACTTGGTTCGATACCCTGGTGGTACTGGTGTGCGCCAATTCCGGAACACCCTTTTTGTAAACGATATAGGTCGACAAAGTTAATTCGGTATTCGATTCTTGTGTAGCGGCACAGTTACGGATTAAGTTCAAACCGTCAATACTGATATAACTGTAAGGATTATCAATATCAATGTAATTAACAACTTCTGCTTCAAGCGCAGCCACGGCACGTCCAATTTCGGCATCCAAACTGGCATCCGCTGACCTGTTGATTAAGGCTTGATAACGGAAGAATGTTATATGGTCACTTTGTTGGGTTAACAAGACACAATCGTTACGATAATGCGAAACATACAAACCAACATCTTTACCATTTTCGGCGTACGTTACCGGATAACCATCAGCGTCCGTGTTAACACCCGTAATGGTCCAACCCTTCAATTCAAACAATAACGGCGTAATTTCGATACAATAACTGTACCAAACTTCTTTACCATTGGTTGTGGTTAAGTACGGAACATAAACGCGAATTGTCGTATTTTTGATACTAATATCGGCCGGTAATTGGACTTTCAAAATATTACGCGCAGTATCCACCATCACGGTCGCTTTTTCATAAGTCATGGTTGCACCATCGGCCGACTTTTCGAAGGTGACCTTCAAGTTACCGGCACCTTCTACCCAGATGTAAGGATAGGAAATTTGACCGCGGACATTACGCAAAGTATATGATTTGGTTTTACCAATCACTTGGTTAGCAGCAACCTTACCCATCACGGACGGATGTTCCGGATTCGGGACTTGCGCCGCCGACCAAACGCGATATTTAATCACACTTTCAACCACATTGCGTTTATCCTTACCGATGGTATCAAATTCCGGTAAACCGGTTACCCTGTTATAATTTACCGCAGCGTCCACGATAATAAATTGACTATCGGACAAACTGATTTCCAACACATTACTTAATTGAGCGTTCTTGGCATCAACATCGGCAATAATCGCGTCACGTAAATCAGCATATGTGTTACCATTCAAATAACTGAGGTCGGTAGTAATCATACGGTATTGCAAATCGTCGGTAGTTTCCGGTTCAATAATCCACGCGGCACGTTCCGGATGATTAACTGGCTCAAAGCCCAAGACTTCGTAATAAACTGGATGAATTTTCAAAGTGCAATTACCAAAAGTAATGACAATCGGCGTGTTAACATCTGCTTCTTCCGTTAAGGTTACGGTTAAGTAGTTTTTATTAACATCCGAAGTTGCACTGTCATCCCTGTTCCAAACCGCAGTATATCCCGTGCCTGACAAGACCGGATTCATCGAATCAGTTAAAACACTGTCGACGAAATAGTAAGTTTTAGTCGAAGCTAATGCTTGATATTCCTCACGAACCGTAGCATTGGATTGAGCATCATCAATCACTTTAAAGTTTTTCCAAATGCGGTATTCCGGATCGTCGGACAATTTCGGTGTACCAACAAAAGCGTTATATTCAACCGAAGTCGCAACTTGGAAGTGGTAGGTTTTGCTATCGGTACCGGTATAACGGGTTTTTGAAACATATTTTGAACTCATGAATTCAATGGTAAATTCATTCATCAAAGCGCCCAAAGTTTTGGTCGTACCGTTAATGGTAACATTGGTATCCACCAAGCTGTTCGCGTATTCGTAAACAGGAACAAAATTGGCTCCCGTACCCCTGGACAAGTTCTTCGTAAATTCGCCAATGCCATTAACATGGATTTCGTCATTGTTATAACCGGTCAAAGCAAAACTGGTTACTTTGAACAAAACTGGATGGATGGTCAAAACGAAGGCTACCCTATCCTTATCATAACTGTCGGGATGTCCGTTTACACCCGGACGTAACGAACTATTTTTGTAAATAAAGACCTTCAATTCGCTGTTCGCCAAGGTTACATCGGGGTTTAATTCAATATGCAAATTGTTACCGTTGACACTAATCGACCAAGCGCCGGAACCATTTGCATAATATTTTAATTTGGTATCATCATCCGCATATGCTTGGTTGTCATTGTAATACAACGCTAATAAGTCATTCGACAAATTGCCCAAATCAGGGATGTCCAAAGTATAATCCACTTGATAACCAATGGTTACTTCAATGGTACGACTGCGTGGAACATTTGGATAAGCCATGCCCGTTGCTTCGATTTTATCTGAATAGCGCGCATATTCAAAAGCATCGTAAACCACATTTTCCAAGTTATCTTCGGTGATGGCCTCAATTGCCGCCACACCATTGTCATAGTCGACTGCCGCACGAACCGTCAAGTATTGACCACCGATCGTTTCGGTTTCCAGCAATTCAGCCCAGCCACCTTGTTCGGTCGATTGCGCCAATTTAGTATTGAAAGCCACGATTTGCTCTTCAATCGCACTCATCAAAGCCGCATCAGCGTCCATATCATAATGTGCACGTACCGCATAAGACAAGGTATCGACCGTTTCTTCCTTAGTCGCCGAAGTAATTAACCACATATGACGTTCCGGATGGTTGACTACTTCGAACCCTTCGACCACGAACCAAACTGGTTGAATGGTCATAGTTAATTTACGGTTGGTACTTCCCTCTTGATAATTGATAACAATGGTTACCGGTTGTCCAATTAAGTTACTATCCGCCGCCAAAGTAACCCTTAACGCCATCGCGCCGTTATCATCATAGTTTGGCACCAGGGTTACAGTCGCGCCATTAGCCACTGCACAATCAACACTCACATTGCTGTCGGTAACGTTTTGGAACGGTAAGCCCAAATAGTAATCTTCGGTCGTACCAATGGCTTGGTAATGTTGCGCCACAGTATTTACCACAGTCGTCGGGTTAGCTTCATAATATTTGATATAACTTTCTACCACATTTAACGGGTTATTTTCCACATCAATCAAATAAGGCGAACAACGTAAAGCTGAACCCGCTACGCCGTAATCAATCGCGGCGTCAAGTTTCAAATATTGTTTACCATCACCTTGGTCAATTTTTTCGATTTCAAATAAGTCACCGCGACTATTGTTCAAACGTTCGTTAAATTGGTGAATGTAATAGGTAATATTTTGACCATCATAAACGATAGAATTATTGTATTTAACAGTCGCACGATAAGCCACATTTTCAGTTTCATTCAATCCAGAAAGGTTCAACGGTTGTGCCGGTACATAGGTTTCAATGCCGGTAACTTCAAACAAAACCGGTTGAATGGTCAAGACGAACGCTGTGCTAGAACCAGCATAGAATTTGAAAACTAAATCTTTCGCAAGCAAATTATTAACCGAATCGGGAACTAACAATTCCAAAGTAAGGACATTATCAGCAAAGGTTGCTTTCCAACCACGTTCCGCCAAAAGCGCGTCGTCGAAAATCAAATCCGACATATCCATACTCAAAGTCTTGTTCAAATCGATATTGTAACTAACTTTGGTTCCCACAGCCTGTACTTCGGTGCGAGTACGGGGACCATTTGGCATCGGTGGATATTGACTGTCACTACCACGACCAAAGATTGAATACCAGAAATCGGCATTCACACGAACACAGAGATTACTGGTTGCTTCGTTCTTGGCTACCAAGTGCGGTACCCCATCGGTGTAATCCAAATAGGCCGCGACGCGCAAATCGCCCGAATACAAATTATGATTATAATCGCGTACGATTTTTTCCGCATCAACACCTTGGAATGCGGCAATGAAATTTTCGATGCGTGCTCGGTTAGCAGCGTTCTTACTGTAATTTTCGCCCAAAATCGGGTCGAAAATTAAATCTTCCGGACGATCAGGTTTCACGCCGTAATACATGAAGATGTTACGGTCATCGCTATTTTGGTCTTTCACAGTTAAATCTTCTACCGTAAACCAAGCCGGTACAATGTTCAAAATATAAACTGGGTTAACATCGTTGGCGGTTTCAAAGATACCAATACGAATTGGATGATTAAACAAGTTTTCATCGTCAGACAAATAAACCCTGACACAACGTTGAACACCATAATCATTATTTGCCGGATCGACCGACCATGAATGATTATCCGGGATGTAATTGTCAAGCCAGTTTTCCTTGTCCCCTACCATACCACCGCTAATTTTGATTACTTGGTATTCGTGGTTAACATTGTAGACCACGGTATAACCGATGGTTTGGGCTTTAGTATTTTCCGGGGTGCCATCGTACATTTCGTAGCGATAACTATTTTGCAATACCAAATCACAGTTTGCGGTATTGGCAATCGTCGGAATACCGTCTTCAAAGTTAACACCAACCAAGGTCGTGACGTAGTTAGCATCGTCAATCAACGACACCAAACTTGAACTATTCAATTCATCACGGAAATTTTTCATGTATGCCTTGAAATTAAAGTTGGCAATAATTGGATCCGTGCTGGTACTATGAGTCGATTTGTAATCCAAGTGATTTTTTAATTTTTGCAACCAAAGCGCGTCATTTTGGTTAATCAGAACCGGATTTTCGTCAATATGATCAGCCAATAAGATTTGTTCCACGGTAAAGTAAGCCGGGATAATATTCATCTTGTACATTAACTCGCCGTTTTGGTTATAGGCCATAATTACCAAGGTTTTGTTAAATAAAGCCGTAGTCGTGTTCAAGGTTACAGTAATGGTATTATCCTTAGTATTGATCGTCGCATTCCAATCAAAACTCTTTTTCCAAACATAGGTATTATCCGAACGAACTTCGTATTTATCTAATTTAGAATCATAACGCGTATTCGGCAAAGCCACATTATAACGCACCTTAGTACCAATTGCTTGTGAAAGCGTACGTACACGACCATTCGGTGCCGGTTCCAAATCCACACCGGAAGGACCGTTGTTTTCAGTTTCAGCACCAAAAGTTTGCACCGGAATATAGGTCGTAATACGGTTACCCGTACGACTTAATGTCGGCACACCCTTTACATATTCAACACAGGCACTAACCATCAAGTAACTTACCGCTGTAACCGGATTCGACAAATCTGCACGGGTCAATTCGCGCGTATTGGGATTGAAATCAAAGTTCAAAATACCACTGTCGTTTTGTACGCGTTTGAAAGATAAAATCGTGTTATTGCCCAAGTTTTCCTGCGCTGCCAAAAGTTCGGCATTGAAAGTTTGCAACGCAGTATTAACCGCATTACCTTCGGCACAACTGACATCCCCCGCTTCTACCGTAACTACGGTTGGGGTCGATACCGCCACCAATGGGCGTTCCGGATTATCTTTTAATTTGAATTCATCAAAAGTGAAATAAACCGGAACAATCGTTAATTCCATTTGTGGTTGCGCCGCCGCACTGGACATCACATTAATCACAATCGGTCCCGCATTAACCAAATCCTTGTAAGCCTGTTCACGAGCGGACGTAGGACTGATATTGTTTTCCAAGCTAACCGTAATCGCAACGTCGTAACCATTTTGGGTTTTTACCGCCGGTTTCATAGTTACGGTCCAATAAGTTCCGTAATAAGCGTTAGCAGCATTATTCACCTTGTTTAAGGACAATTTTGTTGCGTGCAAAGCATCCCAGTCATGGAAAGTATAAGTTGTTGTCGTACCAACCGCCAGGTATTCTTTATGTTTAACAATGGCATCTGGTTGTTTGATTTCGTAAGCAAAGGTTTGAGCATAACGGCAATCAGCATTGCGCGCTAAGGTCGGCACACCATTAACATAGGTATACGAAACATTGACCGTGATTTCTCCCGGCACCGAATCCACATCGCAATAGACCATGCTTGAATTCAACAAAGCACGATTAAATTCCGCCATCTTTTCGTTCAAACTACTACTCGACATACTGGTATTGTACTTGAACGCCGCGCGGTATTGTAATTTCAACAAATCATCGTCAGAAGCCACTTGAATTAATGTTTCACGGTGGTCAACAATTTCCAACTTATCAAATTCAAAGTAAACCGGCACAATCACAACGCTCAAATACGGATTGACATAATCACCCGGACGACTGTACGGAATACGGACTTCAATTGTTTCACCGATTGCACGCGCATCGGCTTTCACGCGCACCGACAGACTATTATTACTGATGGTTACTTCTGCAAAATCAGATTTAATGGTAGCAGTCGCGGAACTAACACCGTTTAAGGTGAAACCTGCACGGTTCATTGTACAGTCAGTTGGCATCGCAATATCATAGGTTTTGGTCGTGCCCAAAGCTTGATATTGTACCTGGGTCATGGTGCAAACCGCATAATCCTCGGTTTCATCATCAGGGTCAACTTCAAAACTATCACGGTAACGTGCATTCAAGGTCATGGTTTGGGTAATCGCCTTGGCGTTGTCTTCACCCTTAATTGAGACTTCGATTTTGAAAGCCGTATCATTTGGCACACGGTAAGTAATTTGCGAATCACTTACCAAACGTGTGCGGAAATAGTAAACACCCGTCCATTTGTAACCTTCCAAACGAGACCAGGATGAAACCATTTTGGGTTTGCCCGCACCAGCCAAGTACGGTTGATAGAAACCTTCGTCTTCGTTGTAAATCATTTGAGTAAAACCAATTGAATACGTTACACGGTTAGTAATCGGCTTACCGTTTAAATCAGTACCGATTTGTACGTCTTTACTGTAATAACCATCTTTGGCGGTACCAATCGTAAAGTCGACAATATTCGCATAATACGGCGTTGGATAAACTTTCAGTAAACCACCAACCGTTCCACTATCAAGGTAGATAATCTTAGAATCGGTTTGATTCGATGCCAAAGTCAATGCTGTTTTATTACCTTCAACACTGTTGGTTTCCGCGAAGTGCGCAATGGTCATGTTTCGAACGCCGTCTTTAGCGATATTAAACGCAGCCGAATCCTCAACCGGTGCCTTGATTTTCGCCAATGGTGAATTGGCTAAGTTTTCCGCAACATACAAGCGTGAACCGGAAATGTTATAGAACGGGTCAACATCTGGAGCGATAATCACAACCGAAACATCAATTTGCAAGAAATACAGCGCATAGAATTCTGGACTTTGCGGTTCATTACCCGGGTTTAAGCATTTTAATTTGAATTCCAATTTTGCTTTACCACCCGCCAAATTGATGTAAGCTACATTCGCACCGTCAGTAAACAAGCCATAGTAAACGCTTTCGTATTTAAAGGTGAAATTTAACAAATCTGGACTCCATACACGATCCGAACGCACGGTAATATCGTAGGTCGCGGTTGTTGTACCATCCAAAGTAATTTCACTCTGGGTAATATCCAAATATTTAACACCACCTTTGACTTCAACTTTAACCTTAGCGGTCACCGCATCCATCGTAAATTCATATTTGGTGTTAGTATCTGGTTCAAATTTAATCGACGGCACAAAAGTGTAAATACCACCCGAATAATCCACACTACTGGTATTTGCTTTAACTTGCTCGGTAAAATCAGCCGAATTCATTGTCCAAAGCGACGGCAAATCAGCGTCAAACCAGAAACGCTTACCGCGTTGTACGGTAACCAAATCATAGTCACTGGTATATTCATCCGGCGCCAAATTTTTACGCGCTACTACCCCGTTACTATTTTCGCTGACCAATTTAATATCAAAGTTTTCAATTCCGTTAACAACGTAGAATGTTGCAGTATATCCATGCACAGTTAATTGCCAATAAACCGTATGGTTACTGTTACTATACATCGGTTCATTTGTATCACTAGTAAATTTCAAGGAACTTAAACGCAAAGCCAAACGGTTACGCGGTGCATCAGCAGCACTTTGCAATGGCAATGGCTTACCTTGCGCATCACCGATTTGTGCACCATCAACATACTTCTTTACATAAACAAAATCAGTAAGGTCAAGATCATCTATTTCTTCAAAAATTCTCCAGCCGAGCACTGTATACAAATCGTCAAAATAATAAACGTTGGCTTCAATATTGGAAGCATATTCATTGCCCGTAGTATAAGTTAAAGCAGCAACTGTCGACTCATAACCTTTAGCCGGCATAATCCAATTGTAACCACCTAAATTATTGCGCTTACCACTGTTAGCATCGTGCGGTAAATTACGATTTTTCTCGGCAATTGCCGCTTCAATCGCATCATGCGTACCAACATAAAGACTGATAATTTTGCTTTGCTCTAAATCCGGCATCACATATTCGTAACCGCCTTCGGTTTTTACATAACGCAAACTGTCGCGCGGATATACCACTAATGCGTATTGCGCCATGCTATTAGCATTCGAAACCGGTTTCACGGTAACACTATGCGCCGTCGCCGAAATCAATTCTGCAGTAGCAATGCCGCCAATATTAACCAAGTTGTCCGCCACGACTTCGTAACCATTGGCGTCACATCGGGCATATTTAATTGGCAACACTTCGAATTTACCATTTTTCCATTGTGCATAAGTAATACCAAGTTTGGTGTTACGTGCATCAGCCGCACTTAAAACGTTCACGACACTGCCATCGTTGACGTAGGTACTATCATCCGAAAATAACTGCAACAGACCATCCGACGTGCCACTATCCGCGACAAAATCACTGCCAGAAAGTTTCAAGCTGTTTGGTAAAATTTTGTTAATTTTAACTTCCGTCGTCAATGTGGCACCGGCAAGATAATCAAAAGTGAACGCTTTTTCATTTTGTATACCGTTTTTTCCGTCCAAATCCACATTAGTAAAATCATAACGTTTGTAGATCTTGAAACCAATTCGGCAAGCATTATTTGTTAAATATTTAGCGGTAATTTTATATTGATTAAATTCGCCGTAACTATCATCAACCAAAACATTTTCGTCGCCCTGTACCAATTCAATGTGCAAATATTGGTTATTGGTAATTTCACAAAGTTTCAAGTCGGTTAAATTCAAGGTCAAAATGGCCGAATCTTCAATTCCTTTCAATTGAATTGAACTCGGCAAGGTTACCCCGCCAACCGGATCAACCACGATAAAGTACACCGTTCTTCGGGTTTCATGAGTGCCGAAAACATCCTGGCTATAGGCGCGCAAAACCACAGTACATTCGTACAAACCTTCCGGCAATTGTGTCGCATCAAAATTACGCGTATTCGTCGCTACCGGCGTACTGGTGCCGTACGGCACAATGGATTCAAATTCAGCATAGGCGCCAACATTAACACTGGGGGTAATCACATCAAATTGATAATCAAAACCACGACGCACATAAGCCACACGCGCGTAATCATAACTGGTGCCATAGTCATTAGAGGTTGCTTGGTAGATTTTACCGTTACTACCACTGACAACAGGCATCGACAACGATTCTACCGTTGGATAAACGCGAATATTGAAAGTAGTTTCAACACCGTTAGGATAACTAACCGTAAACGGATAGTCTTTATAGTATTCAATTTGATCCATATCATCGGCGGTAATGCAGTATTCAATATAATGGTAAGCATCCGTAACGCCTTCGTATTCAAATGATTTAACTTCAGTACTCGAAATTTCAAATGGCAATTCGTTAATATTATTCAAAACTTTACCAGTGTTCCAATGTTGACTGTAACGACCACTGGACAAAGCCCCTTTGACTTGTATTTTGGCGGTATTAAAGGTTTTTGTATTAGTATCATAAACCAAAGCCACACCAACGCTATCTTCTTCAAATTTGGTTAAATCAACCGCTTCACCATCTTTGATTGCTTTAACTTCAAATTGATCAATCGCATAAGTACGCTCCAACTTAATATCACAGGTGGCATAAACATCGTCACCAATTGACAATTGGTTAACGCTCTTAATACGCAAAGTCAACGACGAAATACGGTCACTAATCAAAGTTTCCGCATTACGTGTACGCTTAAAAGCAAGCGCAAATTTGTTCAAATAATTAACATGTGGATTTTTTTCCGAAAGCGCAATCCATTCGCCGTCACTCTCCGACCAGTAACCGATCTTCAAGATACTAAATAATTTCCAGCTCGGATCAACCGTGCCATCAGCATTCACGCGTCCGTCCACGCGGTAAGTTCCGGTATACTCTCCACTTTCGTCACTGTCTTCAACCAATAATTCAAATTCAACATCGGCATCCATATTGACGGATTTGCCATTGGCAGTATTCAAAGCAAACACATCATAGTAATTACTAATCTTTGAGCCACTCTCAAGCGTACCTTCATAGAAGAATGCATCCAGATATTCTTCGTTATTAGCGTTGCGTTTATTTGTTTTCGCTTTTAAATTGAAAGATACACCATCGCCAACTTCCGCATTTGTATAAAATTCGTTACGCACACGCAAGCGGAAAGTATCAACAATTTGCACGTTGGCATCAGCTTCGTCACTAAATTTAATGTCAGCTTCTCCGTTTTGACCTTTAATAACCGGATAAGCCATAACCATGATAATGGCTTCACCCAAATCTTCCCTAGACGACAAAGAACGTCGGCAACCACCCAACGAAACAACTTGAACCAATTTGTCATCACTAGGCTTAACACTGACGCCATAACCAGAAACGGTTGGCATATTATCCAAGCTAAAATCAAAGTCAGCAGTTGAGCGTGTACCTTCACGGTTAGCAATTAAATCCCAAACATTTTCTTCGCCGTTGGTCGTTTCAGCTTTATAGGCATTGGTATCAATGATAATTTTTTCTGCTTTCGGGAAAACATAGAACGGAACATCAACCCATTCACCTTTTTCCAACATATCCGGCAAGGTCACTTGCAAAGCGATGTATTGATCAACACAGTCGGCGTTCTCACTAACGGTTAAAAAACCGTTTTCATCCAAAGTCACGCCCTTGTAATTTTGCCCCTCTTTCAAACGGTAAATTACCGGGAATTGGTTAGGCGCAAAAAGGCTTTCCTGAACATCAGCCTTGTGTGCATAAAATTTGTATTTACTCAAAAAATCCGATGACTTCAAATCAACCGGTTCACTACCCTCACGTACGCCAAAGTGGGATTGTTTACCATCACGGGCCGATTTACCAATATCCATATATTTTGCCACCATGGTAACGGTAACCCCGACCGCCACACTTTGACCGCCCGAAGCAGTATTGAATATTAATGAACCTTGTTTTAAACCATTTTTACCGGTAACTTTGAAAACATTGACACCAGTGTTACTGGCTTCTAATTCAGAACCGACGCGTTCAACCTTAACCGCGGTTTTAACCGAACTGTCATCCACAAAAACACGGTGGTCAGCTGAAGACGGAATACCACCAACCCGCACCGTCACATAGTCATAAGACTCTTCAGTATCCGCAATGGTCAAACCAGTATCTGTACCATCGGACACAACTTCAATATTTAAATCAATACTTTCTTTATCCACGGAAACCGCAATTCCCGCATAAACATCACTTTGGCG
Organism: Eubacteriales bacterium; assembly: GCA_018384735.1. Lineage (GTDB taxonomy): Bacteria > Bacillota > Clostridia > Christensenellales > UBA1242 > RGIG8050. The sequence goes on from JAHAXB010000016.1 coordinate 159,052, forward strand.
TCCTGAATTTTTGAAGGCAAAAACAACACCAATAACGGCGGCAATCGCAATGATGCTAACAACGAGTAAACTGGCTAAACCGCGTTTTTTCAAATGTTTTTCCCCCCAATGTTTTTCTTTCAATCTAGTATGTATAAATTATATTTTTTATATGAAAAATCGTCAAGTAAAATCGTTTGCCCTTACGCAAGGGTAACACGATTTTGAGAATCAATTACCATACTACCCCGCCCTTCAACACTGTACGCATCAAAGGTAATTTCATTTTTAGCACTGGTCGTGTCTTCCTTGTTCTTACTCACATTTAATTTAGCCACACGGTATTTTTGGGCACAGTTTGCAAAGCGCGCATTGAAAACATAGACATCAAAGTTGTTACAAGCATCACCAACACTAACCTCAATATTACCGATTTCGTCATGTCCCGCCAAATAAGCGCCCGAAGTAATCTTCGCCGTACCGACTTTATTGAATTGCGCTTTAATATTCGCGAAAGCCGCGCGGTCATGCCCGCCAAGAACTTCCAAGGTCACGTTACCGCCGTTAATACCGGTAACATTGATATTACCGTCGTAACCTAAGACATCAACCTTGTGACCACTGGCGCCATCAGCCATATCCACATTAATCGCACCACCATTGATTTCCTTACTAATGATATCAACCGAGCCATTTACACCACTCAACGAAATTTCGCCCACGCCGTAGTTGCGCACCTTGGTGGCACCCGCCAACTTACCCACATGTAACCGAGCCGTTGCGTTGGGCGTATCCGCGGTTCCCGCATTAAATGTTAAATCACCTTTAATACTGCCTGCGTCTAAGTCACCAGAAACGGTATCCATCTTCACTGTTCCGCTAACTTCTTCCACATCGACCGAAACTCTCGAGGTGTTGACCTCCAAAGTACCAATAGTGCCGCTCATGTGTAAATTACCATTCTTGGCATCTAACTTAACCTGATTAGCACTGGTGCCATTGAAACGGTTATTTTCGCCTGTAATAGTAACATTGCCGGTAATTCCCGTCTGGTCCGAACCAAAATCCAAAGTGTTATTGGTACCTTTGACGAGGACATTGCCGACTTGAGCCTGGCAAGAAAATTTAGTATGGTTGACACTTTCGGCAATCACGACATCATCCACCGAACTGTCCTTAGCGTATGGGATGGTCACACTGGCCGCGCTTTCCACGATTAAGTCATCAATCAACAATTTATCCGTATTGGTTTCGGTGTCATTAACATAGGAGAAATTAACCGGACTATATTTATTTTGCAAAATAAAATCATATTTAAAATTATCGTCACGGTGCGGCAAGTTAATGTAAACCGTGGTTGGCTGATTACTGAAAACCATGCCCGATGGTTCCAAAATTTTAATCCGATAAAACAGTTCCTTATCTTCACCGTACAAGGTTTTGGTCCATTGAATTAAGGTACGGTTCAAACTGTTAAAAGCAATTCCCGTCGCCGATTCATTCACCACAATGGTACCGTTACCTTCGTAACTGGCGCTGGAAACTTTGACTTCAATATTGGTACCATTACTTTCTAAAATAAACTTACCATTGGCAAAAGCGTCCGCCAAGTCTTCGTCCAAGTAAACGATTTGTGTATCACGTTCATTGACCGCCTTAGCGCCGAAAATCGAAACATTAGGAAACATAAATAAAACACCGGTTAAAATTCCCAAAACTACGGCCGACCCCAACAAGATGAACCCCAACACCGCAATAAAATTTAACGCCTGTTTTTTCACGTTTCAAGTTTAACGCCTGTTACGGAAAAAATCCACTAAAATGTTTTGCGCCTCCGCGTTCGGCTGCAACTCCACCGGCGTTTGCCAATTCAAATTCGTTGTCGACCTAGCACCAATGTAAACCTTACGCAAACGCGCATTCAAAATCGCCCCCATGCACATTTGACATGGTTCCAAAGTCACGTACATTTCGCAATCACTCAAACGCCAAGATTTCAACTTACGGCAAGCCCGATTTAACGCCACGATTTCCGCGTGCCACAGGCAATTTTGTTTACGTTCGCGTTGGTTATAACCCTTGGCAATTATTTTACCATCACGCACAATCACACAACCGATTGGCACTTCCCCACGGCGGGCAGCTTTGCGCGCCTGCTCAACCGCCACTTGCATATAATCCATTACCAAGTCCCCCACACGAAGGATAGGATGGTCAGCGCACTGCCCATGACAACCACCATCGCCAGCAAAGCCCGTTCCAACGGTTTGGAGCGTTGCGGTTGGTCAAAAGTTTCGATGTAAGCCGCGGTTGCTTTCCAAGTTGGCAAGGTCTGCAAAGCACGTGGCAAGGCCGCTTTCAAACGGTCAAAGTCCTCCACGTTAAAATGGTTTTGTGACGACAAATAACGCACCGTGTAACTGTCTAAATTACGTTTGAATTTGTCGCGTGCCATCGCGCGAATGATTTCACCAATCACAATGAACACCACTAAGATGGTCAACAACAGTACCACAATGTTACCGAACATAAAGGACACTAAATTAGCACCCGGCAAGTGCAACTCTTCTGCGTAACCAAAATAGGTCGCCAGCGCGTTGTTCGTAAAATGGATAATTACACTGCCCCATAGAGAACCAGTTGCCAAAACCGTCACGCCCATAAACCACCCCAAAATGGAAGCATAAAAGAATTGTCCCGCATTCATGTGCATCAAACCGAACAATAAGCTTGACCACAACAAAGCCCGACGCACCCCAAACTGTTTCAGGAAGCCGTGCATCAGCACACCACGGTGCAAAAACTCTTCACAAATACCGGGCAAAACTGCGGTTAAAATCAACGCAATTAACAAACCGGGATAGCCGTGGAAAACATTGTCATTGGCGTTGAATTGATAACCCAAAGACTGCAACAACGCAGCAAAGATACTGGCCACAAAAATGTTCAATAAATAAATGCAAATTCCCACCACGAAGCATAACACGACATTTTTCGCGGACAACCTACGCCACCCCACGAACTCATTTACGGCTTTGATTGATACGGGTTCGTGAGTAATTTTTTGTGCTCCCAACATCATTAACAGCGGCACACCCAACATAATGACAATTTGTGGCAACACGCTGCCCACCACTTCTAACGCTTCGTCCGACAGGTTATCAAAGCAGCCCAGCGAAAACAATGCCTGCAATAACATCAGCAACGCAATGGCGGTTCCGTAAACAATTAAAGTCACTAAATAACGCTTATTTTTCATAATTTGGGATTCCTTTTTTAATGAGCCAAAACACTGCTACCGTGGTTGCGACGGCTAACCCCATTGACAGGATAACCGTTCCTGCGCTTAATGTAAACACGCTATCGCCCTCTCCGACAAAATATGTATATGTAACAATGATGGCGTTATTGATGACATGAATTAACATCGTCCAACCAATTTGGCGGGTCTTAATGAAAATCCACGCTAACCAAACTCCCATTATAAATTGGTAAACTAATTGCGACCAAGATAAATGGTAAACCGCAAAAATCACCGCGCTAATCACAATTACTGCCCAATCCGGCAGCTTGGTCAACTGCAACAACTTACAACTGCACAAACGGAAAATCAATTCTTCCAAGACCGGCACGAGCAACGCCGTAACCAAAAAAGTTAACCAAAATTCATGTGCGAACAAATCCATGGTTTTACGCGTTTCCAGCCCCCAGCGAATGAACAATTCGGCACACAAATTTTGAAACATCATGTAGCCAAACAAGCACGCCAGCGCGGTAACCACGCTAACAATTGCAATGCGTAAATTGTCCTTAACTTTTGGCATGATATCTAGTATATTATTAAAGTGTTAAAAATCCAAACATTAAGTAGCGGTAGCGCTGGCAATATTACCTACATCGGCAGTTCTAACACCGGCATCTTGGTTGACGTCGGCCTATCCTTGTCGATGACCTTAAAGTTAATGGCACAGGCCAACATTGACCCGCACTCTATCACCGCTTTAGTCATTACGCACGAACACAGCGACCACATTAAAGGTGCTGCTGATTTCGTAACTAAATATAACGTGCCGGTTTACATCTACAATCGTTATGCAAAAACTTTGCGCGGCTGTTTGAAGTTACCCCCGCACCACTTCGTCGAAACTGAAAGTACCTTTACGATTGGCGACATTACAGTCAGTTGCTTCCCTGTTTCCCACGACAGTAAGTTCTGTCTAGGTTACACGTTTCAATGTGGCAACGCCGCGGTTGGTATCGCCACCGACATTGGTCAAATGACCGACATTATTCTTGCCAACTTGGCACGCTGTCAGGTGGTAGTTTTGGAGAGCAATCACGACATCCAAAAATTGAACGCCAACAAAGATTACCCCGACTGGTTAAAGCGCCGTATTCTTGGTAACCGTGGACATTTGTCCAACATTGACTGCGGACGTGCGATCTCCAAATTATACCAAGCCCATGTTTCGCAAGTTATCCTCGGACATCTCAGCGAAAAGAACAATACCCCACTGCTCGCCTACGAAACCGTCAAGCAGTTCCTCGCCACCCAAGGCATCACCGAAGGCAAAGACATTTACATCGATGTCGCCCTGCAAAGCAAAATCGGCAACTGCTACTGCTTAGAATAATTTATTTTTTTTATTTGGTGGTCATGCGATGGCGCAAACGGATGAATAACAGAACGCCGATACCAACCAGTGCTAAGACCACGATCAAGACCACATAACCAAAGGTACTTTGTTTAGGTGCAATCGTCCAACTGTCGCTATAAACCACCACACCTTCAGCATTACGGGCAATGACACAGTAACTACCCGCTTCCGAGAAATTAAACAACTCAGCCGTACCAACGTTATCATCTTTCAAACTGGCGGCAGACAAGATAATTGTTTCCTTTTCTTCACAATCCTTTTCCAAAGTAATGGTCATATCGCCTTGCGTTTTGTACAACCAATATGGGTTATAATAAACCGTTATGGCGCTAGTCGTGCTGGAACCGCTGGCCGAGCTGGAGAAGAAATAAGTACCAGCACTGTTATCTTTGTGTTGGATGTTAAAGGCCACATCGTGCAACACATATTCGTGCGTTATTGGATTTTTGGTTTGTAATGTTACAACATAATTTCCCGGGTTCGTGTTCGCTTCAAATGATAAGTAGCGGTTACCTTTATCGTCTTTTTTCTCGTAGGTACTGTAATCAGGAACATCGTATCCGTTAAGTGTCAATTTGCTTACCGCAACATCGGAATTATACGAGATATGGAATTCCTCGCGCACCGCTTTAGACGGAATAATTTCAAAAGTATAACGTCCCTCAAGCTCGCTGGAAAGTTCGCCGGCACCATAAATATAATACTTTACGGTAAGATTATAGACACCACTTTGCGTCCACGAGAAAACCGATTGTTTACTGTTTGGTTCAATTGAAGTTAACGGATCACCATTGTAAGACACATCAATTTTTCTGACACAGAAATATTGTTCAAAGAAATCCTCTTCGCTGGTACTTACATCGGCAACCTTCTTTTCAACCAAAGATGCGTAATATTTTTTCAAGAAACTTTCCTTACCGTAATCGTCTAGCTTCAAATCCACGCGGTCGTTGTAAATCATGTTATTAAATGGTTGTTCCCCGTTAATGGTCACCACTGGTTTGGTCATGACAGCTAAAGTGTAATGGTCTTGACGGTAATCAATCGTCTTTTCGTTGGTTCCTTCACCAAAATACAAAGTGTTACCAACCATATCGTGAACCACAAATTCATAATAACCAGAGTTGCCTTGTTCAATAGTAAAGACTTCATTATAATTCAAAGTTTTAACCAATTTACCATTATAGTAACAATCCACCACAATCAAGTTACCTTTCTCGATGTAACAAGGAGCCCCGAAATCATCGGTCAAAGTATCGGCATAAAGCATACTAACCGTCAATTTGCGACCTTCGTCTTTGGTTGTAAAGAAATTGTTGTAAACGATATCATAAGTCGTGGTCGCTGGTTTAACCTTATAGCCTTCCGCGGTATCCGCCGGTTCCTTCGGGTTATCATTCAATTGTAAACTGATTATAGGTAAGTCGCTGTTTTCGTTGGCGGTATTCAAATCTTCCACCCTGACCCCCGTTGTAGCGAAATAAATGGGATTACTGTAAATTGGAGCACCGTAACGATCTGTGCCAATATCAAACGCCAAACGCCAAATCAAAGTGTTATTATCCACATCATACGCATAGTAATCAGTTTTCTTGTTACCATTGAGGTAATATCCAGCCAATACACGTCCCGTTTGTCCAAGTTGAACATCCAAACCATGCAATTTATTCTCCAAAGTATATTCGCTAAGAGCGTCGTACTGTCCTTCTTGGTTTTTCTCAATGGTAAAGATATAATGGGTAATATTATTGTTATCGTAACGATACGGGCTACCCTCAACCGCCTGCAACAATTCGCCATCGTCATAAACCGAAACCAAAGTATTATCAACCTGAACAATTTCAAATTTATAGGTCTTGGTCGTCCAAACAGTGTTGCGCAAAGTCACCTCATAGGAACCGACCTTAGAGAAACGAGCCGTCGTCGTTCCACGTTTGAAAGTTACCGATTCCACTTTACCATTCACCGTGCGGCGGTACGAAATCATCACCGGGAATGGATTAAGTAAACCATCACCTGTCTCTGTATTATCCAATTCCGCAACATTCAAAACAACAACGCTAGTGAAAGAACGGTTAGCAACCTCAATATTTTGACCACTTGCGTTTTGCCAATTTACTTCTGGTAAACGCGTATCAAAGGCAAATGTCTGGTCAAATAATTTGGCGCCACTGGCACGACCGTATGCCTCAATGCGGTACAATTGCAAAGTATTAGAGCCGGCGACTGGTTTGAAGCTATAACTTTCACGATCACCGGTAACAAATGGTTGCAAATCCCACCTCTTTTCATTGGTCGATGCATCATAAATCAGAACCGAATATACGGTACGCAAGTAACTAAAATCAACACCGCGTTCATCACCGATATACAAGATACCATTTTCGTCTTTTACAAATTTACCATAGGTTTTAAAGTTAATTGTGCTTTGCGCTTGTTGATGATATTCGGTAATACTGGTACGACCAAACGGGTCGACCACGGTAATAATCAATTCGTGTTTTTCGTTCGCGGGAATGACCGAATCCGCTTTATTACGATCCAACGCGAAAGTAATGTTCGGCACAATTTCCCCGGTTGTCACGTCCTTAACTTCAATTTTATATAAGGAAGACAATTCATCTTCAAACATAATCGGTGCATTTTTCAACAGCGATCCATGATTAACAACTTCCAAAGTGATAATCGAACTGGTGACGCTGAGTTGCTTGCATTCTAATTGAATTTGCTCCGTACTTTCCCGCAAGTTATAGAATTCGAATTTTTCCGGGGTACCAATGCGATCATACAAAGTGTATGAGCATTTTTTACCATTATCCGTGGCCAATTGAATCCAATGGTTCAATGCATCAATTAAGTTCGCTTCATTCTTGACGTCTTCCCCTTCTTCACCGGCAATTTTCCAATAAGACATTCCGCCCAAGACCATGTAATAATCGCCATCATCACTTTGGAAACGGAATGAGTTATTACGCGCGAAGAACTGTTTTACACTGGAAACCGAAGGATGCATGTCGACACCGACCGTAATCGAATCTTTTTGTGCCGAATTTTCTTTGTTACCGGTTTCGCCGATAAATTCAATTTTGTTTTTGTAATTTTTACCTTGCATTTGGATGACATAGTTGGTTTCGTGACCGACATAGTCAATTTCGGTAATCCAATAGTAACGCATTTCGTTATCACGCAAGCCGACCAAGGTGGCAAACGGAATGCGTTCGCTATCCGTACCATCAACATACAAGGTAAATTCCTGACCGACCGTGGAGCCCTCCGCCGAGTAATCAACTTCACGATAAATGATTTTTTTGGTATCCAAATAACGGTTATGGTTAATATCTGCCGCGAACACGAAATCATTACTTAAACCATAAATGTAATCGTCCGGAATTTTTGATTCTTTCAAGGTGCAAGCCAGGTTATCCCCTGCTTTAATTTGGCTGCGGTTATAATTCGGTTTTTCGGTATCGAACAAAATGGTGTAATTGGTTGATTTGCCGTCATAAGCAATCACGCGCACCGACAAACTGGAACCATTATCGATACGAACATTGTTTAAGAAATTACGTAACAAATCATATTTATAAACCCCATCTTCGGATTCCGGTTGCGTCAAGAAAATTTGTTCCGTCACTCCATCCGAGGTCCAGATCCAACTAGCGGTAGTTTGTGCCACATCAACATCAATGTACATACTATTCGGATCGCTCTTGAAATTAAATTGCAATTTGGTTAAATTGGTGGGATCAATCACGCATACATAATTTCCCTTGCTTGCCAATTCCATATCGATATTTTCTTTGTCTTCGGACAAAATTTCGGTTTTTTCATTACCCGTCTGATCCTGATAAGTACGGGTATGGGTCACAGCAATTTTGGCCGGAGTACCGCAATCGGTATCAATATTCATGGTTAAAATATCCCAGTTCGCACTGGTTGTCGCGCCCGGCTTAATGCCCAATTCGGTTATGTTACCGTCAATCAACATACAAGCGATATTACGCGCATCATCGGTCACTAATAATTGGTAGATACTATCACCGGTGAAAGTTCCACCTAAGCCCCAAACATTCTTGCCCGAACCCAAATCGGTTTTAATTCCCGCATTGGTATAACTGAAACGCGGTGTCAAGGCCGGGAAATTAAAATTGGTCTTTGGCGTTTCATTATTCGCCAGGTAAGCCAAGTAGTTAAAATTGCCCGACAAACCTTCATCGTTGTCAATCTTTAATACATATTCCGTGCTATCCCTGGTATACTTTTTGCCCGTAGCCTGGTCGGTATAACTATATGCATATTTACTGTTATAACCTTTGACCCACGCAATACGATTACTGCTTAAAACTTTTTCGTTGTCATCAATCACTTTAGCGTCCGCGTCTTTAGCCTTCGGAGAACGGTCGGTTCGGCTATCCGCGAAGTGTACAGTCAACGGAGTTTCGTAACAAATTTTGTCTGGATTTTGTTGTTGGTATGCTTGATAAATCAAACCATTGGTGCCCTCGTCTTGCCTAAAGTAGGCGGTATCATTTTTTTGGTAAGTCAACATACCTTGGCCATCCACGATAAAGTAATAATCGCGACCTTTTTTATCCGTGGAATTAGCACCCAACTGTGTATAAACACGGGTTAAGATGTACATGCCCGCTGGCGTTTGTCCTTGATTAAATAAAGCCAAACGAATGGTTTTACCGTCATCACTGGAGGTATAACTGTAAATGGTACCTTTGGTCTCCCCGCCGGCGCCAAGATCTCCAACCTGGTACGCGAAAATCGCTTTATCACCATTTTTGGGATTGTTAAGTGGCTTTTCCGCAAAAGGATAATTACTGGATGTGGGATCAAAAGTTAACGGATAATATTGCAAATAAACTTTATTCACGCGATAAACTGCCGATGTCGATTGATTAAAAGAGAATGTTACATAAGGACGATTGGTCACACCACCGGTCATCGTCACAATTGATGTATCCGTACTTGGTTGCTTTTCAATCATACCACGACCTTTGTTATCACCTGAAGCAACAATATCCAAATGCATCGATTCCGCATAAACCGAACCTAAGCAAACATCACGCGTTAAGATAATGTAATATTCGCCCACGTTACCCAAAATATCGGTAGCGCGGAAGTAATATGTTTCTTCTTCATTCAAGGTTAAATATCCCTTAGTCAACGGATCGTTAACATGATCAAAGGCATCATCAGCCGCCGTAATTTTGTGGTAAGCTTCGCCACCGACACTAATTTCCACGTTCGCCAACGGAATATCCAACAAATATTGACTGCTATAATTTCCTTTATTGATTAAGTACCCTGCCGTCTTCAATCCGTCGAAAGCGGTGCCAAATTCCGCATATTCACGCTTTAAGCCGTTTTCAGCAGCAAACATTACTTTGTCAAAAACCGCGCCATCCTTACGGTTAATCATTTTATTTTTACCAAAGCCAACCCGCACTCCGTCGTTACCAAAGGTCACCATGTTGGACGCAATTTTAGGTTTTTCGGTGTCTTGCGTAAATGTGGGCGCGCTGCCATCAATCACCAAAATATACGGCGTTTCGTTACCTACCGCATCAACGATCACGAAGCGATATAAACCCGCTTGTGTCAGTTTCAAAGGATTGACACCATCTTCGGAAATCGTCCACCTCTTACCGTCCGCGGTCGGCACTACTTTATAACCGTCATGGCTGTAAATTGGTTCATCCGTGAATGCATAAGCGCTATATAAATCTTTTAACACACCGTTTGATAAGGCATTGTTAAACCATTCGAAGTTAAGACTAGTTTTGGTTGAAGTATGATCACCAGCAGCCACATAGTTTGGGTCTGTACCAGGTTTTTCCAAATCCATACTGTAAAATTCGTACATGACTTTATCAAATCCGACACCACTGCTCTTTTTGTTCCATACCAAACTAACTTCGCCCTTACCGACAATGGCGATGTTGTTAGCCAAGTTTTGCGGCAAAGTCAATGCATTAGCCTTTGTGTCAGCGTGGATACCCTGGGCTTTCTGACGATCGACAGCAAGGTTGAAAATCGTAGTGGATTTACTGTGCGCACCATATTTAACGCTTAAACGATATTGCCCTTCGTTTAACGTAAAGACAAACGAACCGTCATTGGTCGGCTGCAAAGGTAACGGGTCGTAATCATAGTAACCGATTTCAGCGTAAAACAATTCAATAGTTGGTAAGACTTCAAACTTGCCCAAAGTTTTTTTACCGTTATATTTAATGGTAACATCCGTACCCTCCAAGTATAATTTTTGGTTCAATTCCAACTCAGCAGCCTGATAAGTCTTTGGTTCACTCTCGCCATTTAATTTAACTTCAAAAGTAATTTGTGCGCCATTAACAATTTCAAAATAGAACGTTTGTTGACTCATTTGATTATTAACAAGGAAATAAACGACAACTACATATTGTCCAGCTTCTTCAAACGGAGCACCAACTTCCATTGTACTATACTGCCATTGGCGACTATTTCCCGTGCCATAAGCTGGCAAGAAAGCCACGGTCGACAAAACTTTCTCTTCGCTATTTTCACCATAAGAGCCAGTAGCGTGCGGAACATTACCCGACAGTTTTACCGGTGGGAAATTCGTACGTACCGGTTCGCATTGTTCACTTTCCAAAAATTGCACCAACCACTCTGCATACGCCAAGGCATTATCCACCGTCATTTTTTCATAATCGGTTGCAATGCCACTGTTTTGTGCGGTTTTCTCGGGATGGTCTTTACGCAACCAGGCTGAAATATCACTACTATGGAAAATGGTTTTTCCCGCTTCGACCGTAACATCATTATCGTTATTGTCGTAAAACGGTTTTGGTCCAACATATTGACTATCATCGTGACGGCCACCATAATATGCTTGGAAACCATAGATGTTCAAAGTACTTTCAGACTTTTTATAGCGCTTCAAAATCACGCAACCATTAGCATCAACACCACGATTTTTATATTGGTCCAGATGCTCAAAAATCCAACTGTTTCTGTAACGTAAAGTTGAAATTATTTGGTATTCGCCGATATTATAAAAACGCAACTCACGGGTTTTGTAAGTATAATTCTGGCTGTTTTTTTGATTATCAAAATATTCTGGTGCCGGTTCCGCAACTTCAATGTCAAATAACCAGTGCGGAAAACTCAGCACTGGATAGTCGCTTTCGTATGAATAGTTATAAACCTCGCTATAGCCTTTTACGCGGTTAGCAGTATCAAAACGAGGGAAACCGCTCAAGCCGTCACTGGAGGTGTAATTCAATTTATTGACGATCATGAACGCGATAGAGATATTCACCGGCACTGGAGCACGCCCCGCTTCCGACACACCCAAGCTTAATTCAATTTCGTACAAACCTTCGCCTTGGAAGATACCACGCAAAGCAGTACCGTTATAGGCCACGCCGCCGATTTCATAAGAAATTTGCTGGTTATCCGCTTCCGGATCAAATGTTAAACTTTCTAACAAAACACCTTTGAAATCCACATCCAAACGGTCACGAAGTTTTAACACTGTATCAGTGGCATCCTTAACCATGACCTTGTAACCATTACGATGAATCTTATAGGCCAATTGGTAGGTTACATTACCGTTGCCATCATCAACGGCACGGTATAACTTTGTCTCTTCCGCATCAACATTATCCGCAATTACATATTCGTCATTCTTGATGGTATAGAATTTTTGCGCTTGACCATCGGTAATCACTAAGGCATAACCGCCGGCGACTTTGTTGTTCGGTACATAGTTCAATTCCATCAAAACGGTTTTATGATCAGCCGTACTGTCGGTTGTATAAACAACTGCCCCCTTACCGCCGGAAGTTCTCTTTTCAAAACCACCGTAAACTTGGTCATTAGAAAATTCATCCGAAACTAAATGACGATTAACATCGTCAACAAATGGCTCGCCATCTAATTTCACATTGACGCTTAATAACTCATCCAAATCAGTCAATTCAAACAAAACCACATCATCGTAATGGCTGGAGTCCAACATGACGACTGGAATTTCCAAGTTATTGCCTAATCCATTAGCAATTAAACGCATATCGCTATTAGAGAACACTGGATAAGGCGCAATCACTTTTTCGTTTTTATCCAAACGACGATTATTTTGCATTGTAGAAAATTCTTCGCGGTCGACACGGTTTTTCGGGTTCGCACGCAAGAAGCTAGTCAATGTTCCCGTATTGTAACTTTCCTGTACCAGGGTAAACTTAGTTTTGGAACCGATACTAACGGTACCGGTATCCACATCGTCAAACGCAATGCGTTGATACAAATCATCAAAAGTTGGAATATAACTGGGGTCAAGACTGACCGGATCGGAAATCGCGTTAGGATTGGCGTTACGATGATTGAAATTCAAAAAGAGGCTAGCACCAAACATGGCTAACATAATTGTTACGCTTAAGATCGTTAGCGCAATAATTCGACCACGGCCAAACCTCATTCGTATTCCCCCAACATAGATAGTATGTTTAATTATAGGTTTTATATTTGAGATAGTCAATCAAAACGAATCGGCTTACCATTCAAACAAATCGCGGCGTTGTGCTGTATTAACACGACGAATTACGATGTCATTACGACGATGAATATCATAATAAATTGCGGCTTCGTCGAAGTATTTGCCCGGAATATAAATGTCCGGTGTCGGGCGTAAGCGAATTACACCTTTGTTAATACATTCGTAGAACAACGTGACTTTACTGCGTAACGGGTGGAATGTGAAGCAATAAACAAAGATGTTACCCGGCACAATATCCAACAATTCGTTTGGTGGCAACAAAGGACGACTGGCGGTATTGATTGCGGTTGACTTGCTACCGCCTTCGGAGTCTTCCTTGGCTGCCTTACCCGTGTTACGGCTAACCGTAGTACTTTCGGTGGTAACTTCCATATCCCCCATTAAATCCGAGAACATCTTACGTGTATCAGTATCGTTAACACCGACGAAGACTTGGTGGTTACAGTTGTTACGCACGGTTACCGCGGTTTCTGCACCGTAAGTTGTTTCCAGTTGCTTGTAATCCTGCAAAACTAAAGTGAAGAAAATACGACGCGAACGCGAAACCGTAATCACAGTTGCAAAGTCGTTAATTTTGGGCATGTTACCAAACTCATCCAAAACGAAATAAGTTGGCCACGGTAACTTACCGCCCCTTTCGTTCGCACTGGCAACCAAAGATTTATATAATTGTGAAATACACAAAGTTGCCAACGGGTGACGCACTTTAATTTGGTCCGGAATAATCAAGAAGAACGCGGTCGGTTTCTTTGCAAAGTCTTCAAACTTAATATCCGTACCACTAGTAATGTAGCAAATACCCTTATCGTTAAACATGGACAATTTTTGGGTTGCAATACCAAAGAAGTTACGCATCGTGTTTTCCGCGTTGGCGGTAACCGTTTGCGCCAATGAAGCTGCGACAGACAGTTTGTCACGACCTTCAAAGTAGTTCTTAATGGTTTTGAACATAGCTTGCGGGTCGTTATCACGAATCGACAAGATTTTGAAAATGTTATAGAAGTTGAATTTTTCGCGAGTCATTCCCAGGTTCGGGTTCAAACTGTCTTCCAACATCGCCATCGCTGTACCTTGAATTAAGTCGCGGGCGCCCTGCTCCCAGCTCGGGTCCTTTTCGTTTTCAATCGGACAAATCGCCGAACAAATATCTTTAATGTCGGCTTCGGAATCCGAAATCAGTTGTTGACGTAAAGTACGCATTTCGTTTTCCGCCATTTCCTTGCTCGGGAAAGCAATTCCGTTAAACGAATACCAAACCGGCGGATAAGTGCTGGCAATTACACGGTAGCCCAATTTCGCCGGATTAGCATTTTCGTGGCGTTCAATTTCGCGTTCCAAATGCTGTGCGCGTTGGAACATATCCCACGGCTTTTCGAACGGGTTCCAACGGGAACTGCGAATCGGGTCATTCAAGTTGAAGACTTGCACATCGTAACCTTGATGGCGTAAACTTTCCGCCATCGTATGGTAAATTTCACCTTTTGGGTCGGTAATGACTAAGTTCGGTTTTTGGTTTGAAAAACCCAAAGTATAAATAAACGGGAAAACATAACCTTGCGTTTTGGCGGCACCCGTGGTACCCAAAATAATCGAGTGATAATCTTTCGGAATCATATTGATGTGAATATCACTGCCCATCAATTCAAAGCGCGCCAACGGTCCGGTTTTATTCAAAGAACTTAATTGTGAAGCGCAGGTGTAAATGTAAGTCTTATCACGTTCGGCCGCTGTCATCCAACGGTTAGAATAATATTGAGAAACACCACTACTCTTTTTCTTTTTACCGTCGTTATCTAAATATTTGAACAAGACAAACGCCAAAATACATAACGGTATCAACAACATTCCCATTTTAAAGATTTGGTCGTTAAATGCCTGTGGACTGGTTAGTTCGCGATTAGCTAATAAATTCGCGACAACATACAATGCCGCCGCCAACACCAACAAGCCTCCCAAAATAATGAAAAGCCATTTCCCCAATTTCTTTGTATCCATTACTTATATAATAGTGGAAATTACCTTAATTAGGCAACTTGATTTTTGTTACGCCGTCCAGCAATGCCAACAACAAAGTCACTTTCAAAGAACGACGTTCGTCCGCACCCTTTTCTGCCCCGTAAAAATGCCATGCACTTGTATCCGTTAAAGTATCACTGAAAAACACGAACTCACCAAAACGCATTTGCAAACGCTTGGCTGCGGCTGCAAAGCCCGCACATTCCATTTCTACGACCTTGGCGCCCTGCTCACGGCGTTTAGCTGTCCGCGCTTTGGTTTCACGAAACAAGCCGTCCGTTGTCCAAGTTATGCCACGCACAACTTTCATTCCGCCGCTTTGTAAAAACTCCATCAACCACTTGGTTAATTCAGTATCAGTATCCACATAAACCGAGGGCGCTAGATAATGATAACTGGCGCCTTCATCACGAATAGCCTTCTCAATCACAACGCACGCGTCCGCAGGAATTGCATCATCCAACTGCCCCGCCGTCCCGTAAGCAATCACATTTTCAATTCCTAAGTACTTCAACTCTTCCATCACGGCGACTGCGGCTGGGCTGCCTACCGTCATGAAAACAATCAAGCATTGATCCTGATATTGGTACACGGGCATTTTTCCCGAACGACCATAAACATAAAACAACAACCGACAATCTTGTAAAATCGGCGCCAAAACAACTTGGTCGATTTGGTCACACAAAAAAGTACAAACCGCAGTCTTAATCGCGGGCGACAATTTAACTTGTTGCGCACCATGCATGGCTGCAGGAGTAATAATTGGCTCGTCAGCAAAGAACTCTAAAATAGGTGGTAATTCCGTCATTATAAAATTTCCACATTCTTTTTGTAAATCTTGGTAAATTCTTTACTTAATTTTTGTAATTGGAAAATTTCGGTTTTCGCAGCGTCAACATCCACCTTAGCTTTCTTCATGTCGGTTTCGGTAATCAATTTGATAATTACACTGTCACCCAAAACATCACAAGAAATATCTTTTACAATTTTTTGGTTGCGTAAGTTAATTGTGTAAGCCATCGCTTCAATCATAGCCAACTTACGCACCGCCATCAAATCTTCTTCATCCATCAAATCCTTGTACTTAACCCATTCCGACAACATAAAGTCATCCCAGTTACGGCAACTGGCAACAAAGGCCGCCATCACAATTTCCTTATGGCTCAATCCGCAAATATTGGAATTCAAAATTGCATAGTAGGTAATCTTATCAAAGTTTTGCTTGTTAATGTTGGTTCCTAAGTTAAACAACAAGGTGGCGACTTTCAAAACGCGGGTAAACGAGCGTGGCAACTTGTGCAAAACTTTTAATTGCATATATAAGGTGCTAGCCAATAAGTATTGATACTTCGCGCTTTCCAAATCCAAATTGTTCGCCCACAAAATGGTTTCCACACTGTTCAAGCAAACATCGTTGACTGGACGTTCATCGTCACCCATGGTCAAGCGTTGCGCAATACCAATGTTACGACCATTGCGGTTAATCACGATTTTTGACAATTTGGTGTAATCCATCACCGACAAAGCGATCGACATACCGTTCATCAAGTAACCAATTCCATTTGCGGTAATACCTTTCAACTTGGCACCGCGTTCCACATCCAAACCTTGCAAGAAAGTCAAGATTTCTTGGAAGTGGGTTTTATCACTGTTATAGTTGTGGTCCATATCGAACGGATACTTGGTTTTCTTACGTGACAAGCGCGCAAAGCCAGTAAAGATTTCGCTGGAACCAATGACCGGAATTTCGGGGTCAATTTGTTGGAACGGTTCCCCCGCCGCTTTCAATAATTCATTGAACTCTTCAATGTTGGTAAAGTTCGCGGCACCCATCGGGATGGTCGCACTGTTCAGAACCACACGACGGCAATAATACACCAAACGCGTGCTGGTGGTTGAAATTGCCACAATCAATCCTTTCGCAATGTCAATGGTATTAACTACCGCAGTATATAAGAGGTTGATTTCCTCTTCTTCGGTCAACAACTTAAATTCCAAATCCAAATCCGAATTGATTTCTTCCAAGAACGAAATGTAGTTCTTCGCTACGGTCAAATTCGCCGAAGCCACACAATGATATTTAGTTACACCGTTCGCCACCGCGATTTGTTTATACATTTGTAAAATGTTAATGCATTCTTTAATCTTCACCGTTTTAATCAGTTCGCTGTTTTCTTGCAAATGCTTTTCAATACTAACATTTTCGGTGTATTCTTTTTCAACTTCAAAATACTTACCTTCCTCAATACGCACAATCGACAACTTGATTTGATTGGTACCTAATTCCATGATTGCAACTTTCATCATGGTTTGATATTAACATATATTTTTAATTTTGTATAGACCTTAGTTAAAAGTTTTTTTCTTGCTAAAAGTGGCTGTTTTAGTGTAAACTACACTCTATATTGTATATGGAAAAGATGGAGAAAAGAATCATGAAAAAATTTGCTAAAATCATCACTTTGGTTGTCGTCTTAGCCCTGTGTGTTTTCAGTGCCTACACCCCGGTGGCAATCAACGGATTGTCCAAATTGGTCGCCGCTGCCGAAAACCAAGGTTACGCCTACACAGCACCGACCCAAAATGTAACACCATTTACATCGGAAGCCGTGGACACTTACGATTTATCCTCCTGGACGCAGTCATCCGAACGTGGCGTACTCAGTCAGCAAGTAACCGCCACCACTAACAGCAAATTTCATGAAGCCCACATTAACTCCACCTTATCCGATGTCCAATTAAACGGACGTTCACCATACGTTATCGCTACTGAAACCGATAATGTTTCCGGTCGTGGTTATTACACCACCGACGCTATTACTTTACCAGCCAATGGCTATTATATGATTGCGGTCGAATACTGCTTAAAAGATCAAGTAAAAAATGCTGAAACTAAATACGCTTTCGGTACTTTTTATTTGACTGACACCAATGGCAACACCCAAGCCCTTGCTTTGAATGCACAAGGTTGGCGCTGGGCTACTTTTTATATTCATACCGATTTACTGGAAAGCGTCAGCGTCACCCCAGAACTTTATTTCGGTTCAAAGAGTGAAAACAGTTACGGTTCGATTTATTTCAACCAATTCAAAGTTACCGCCGTCAATGCGGAAATGTTCAACGATTTAGTTTTTAATGGTAACGAATTAAAAGTCAACCAAGACAGTTATCTTGATTTCAGTCGCAGTAACGACTACCGCGTAGTTAAAACGTTCGACCATACCCAATTCAATGATGACCAAAACACCAAGACGGCTTCCAGTGTCCCTGGTACTTTAGGTTTCAGTGACAATCAACACTACTTCCACAACAAAGACGGTGTCGACAATGAAAAAGTTATGTTAATCGCCGCCCACAACGGTAACGACACTTTGAGATTAGATAATTACAGTTTAATTGCACAACCGCATCAAGTTTACATGTTCCAATTCTACTCCATTGCAACTGCGGACTTGGAGTTCTCGGGTTTCTATTTCAACATTATTCCATCTGAATATACCATCAAAAATTCCAAAACAGTTGAACTCAAAACCAGTTCACACCAAATAACCACCTTGTCCAGCGACAAATATCATAACGGCTGGCAATTAAATACGATCTTCTTCATCGCCGGTCGTGAATTTGACCAAGAATATACTTTCAGTTTCAGTTTGTCATCATCTGACCAAACTGTTACCGGTTGGGCTTGTATTGATGATTTCAAGATTTACCAAGTTGGTGGCGATTACGCTAACAACAATTCTTCCGCAACCGGTGTGCACGACACTTATGATTTGAACAAATACAAAACTGAACCCGATATCGCCAACGGACACTTTGAATTGGGTACCAGTTCCAGTCTGCGTAGCAACACCTACCCCTATCCTTTAGTCTCTAATGATTGGACGGCAATTCCCGGCACAGAAGCAAACAGCCGAGAAAACGGTATCATTAACCTTAACAGTTGGTTAGGAAGTTATGGTCCCGAAAATCCTGGTTCATTATCCTCGGAAAATAACAATGTCTTCATGATGCGCAACACAACCGCGAAAGACGGCTACAACACTTTGGTCAGCCCTGCATTAACCGTTACCGCGGGCGAAACCATGACCGTTTCTTTCGATGCTTACAGTCAACCAAATACCGTTACCCGCGCTTGGTTAATCACTCCGCAAGCGGACGACCTTAGTAAACACATCAAATTAGGCCAACCAATTGAAATTGATACCGGACGTTGGCAACAATACTCCTTTACCTTGAATGAAAACCAATACGCCGCTTCCCGTTCTTATTACATCTTATTTGAAATGACTAGCAGCGACAGCGGTTATACTTACATTGATAATGTAACCAATGAGGCGACCAACAACGCGAACAGCTCCATTGACCTGTCCAACCCCATCAGCGTTGAAAAAATCTGGCAACCCGATGACAACAACGTACAACCAGTATTCACAGATGATGGTTTAACCGTTAAAAACGAAAACGGACACAAAACCACTATCCAAAACATTTTCGCTTATAACTTGACCAAAGACTTGTATTACGAATTTGTGATTAACGCACGTGGTAACAACGCTTATTTGAACTTGTTGGGCTACGATGGCTTATTAGCCGTGGATAGCGATACTAATGCTGATTACAAACTTTACTTACAAGTTGCGGATACCACCGCACCACTCTTCCAAATCATTTTGGGTTCCACCGACGAAGATGCAACCGCTATGGTTGGTGAAATCACGATTAACAGTATCACAGTCACCAACATTCAAGATGCTGACTATACAGCCGCACAAGAAACTGCCGATGCACACAGTTTATTCTTAACCCAAACCAAAGTCGAGGAAGAAGAAAACAACGATAATGGTTCCAACGGTGGTAGTTTCTTCGGAGAAAACTGGTGGTATTTGGTACCAACCTTAATTACTGCGATTGCAGCCTTGTTGGCTATCACTGCGTTCTTATTCCGCAAAATTAAATTCGATAAACACATTACCAAGAAGAACACCTCTTACGCTCGTGATATGCGCTTAAAAAATCAACAAAAGAAAATTGTTGCTCAAAAGGCCGCAAAAGTAGATAATGTTATTGATGAAACGCACGGTAATTAAAATCATCATCGCCTTGGTCATTGTTGCCATTTTGGCGGGTGCTGGCGTGGTTTTGTATTTCCGTTATAACAGCGGTCCCATTGTGGGTCGTGTCAAATACGGTGCTTATTACAGTTTGACGGAAATGCGTGACACCGACCAATTTGCGGGCGCAACCATGAGTTCCGCCAGTTATTTTCACATTGACACCGATGGTAAAACCGGCAAATTTTATTTGGAAGGTTTAACCGCAACCGACTCCCCTGTTCCGTTCATTATCACGAACTACAAAGAAACTAACCGCAAGACCACCTTTGATATTGAATACTTAATTGGTAACGGCGACGACACCCATATCGAGCATTTAACCGCTACCAGTGTCGGCAACCGTATTACCATTCAAGCGAATCAATCACACACGGTACGTATCATCAAACAAAAGAAACAAGGCGACACTGACTCCTTAGAATATCCGGTCGACATTTTAATCTTTGAATGCAAGGAGGACGCATAATGAAACGTGGCGTTAAAATTGCTTTAATCATTACAGTGGTTGTCATCATTTTAATTGCGATTACAATTCCGCTCTATTACAGTTTTACTTCCAAAACCATTTATCATATCAGTGGTGTTGAAAAGACCGAATTTACCACCGCCGACTTTGTTGATAAATCCGAATTAAAATTGTACAAAAACGGTACTTTCCACATTGTCATCGAACACAAAGAAAAAGGTCTCTCCTTGGTTGGCATTGGCACCTATCAAAATGACAGCAAAGAATATCAATTAAAATTTGAAAAACTTTTCGCCCGCGACAATAATAGCAATGTCGTTGACTATACCACGGATGAACACAAAACTGAACGTGACACCATCTCCTGCACCCGCAGTGGTAACCGCATTAAATTCATTGATCACAAAGCGCAAACCTTTTATTTCGGATAATCAATCACCTTACAGCGCACTGGCGTAGACACAGGGACGACAATCGTCCCTTTTAATTCGCTTTCATTCCGGCAACGGTTAGCCAAAATAATGGTACACGGCGCTACCCCACACTCACGCGCAATTTCAAACAGTTTTCCCTTTACATATTTAACTTTCACAAACATATTCATGTGTATGCGCGCGTTCACCAAATCAGTGCTGGTCATTACCATCTTTGCGATTTTAACGCGCTTAATCGGTTTTGTTTTTCGCATCTTTTTATCGCGTTTATTAGGTGCGGAAATGTTGGGGGTTTATCAAATGGCACTCAACATTTTTATGATTTTGCTAACCATTATTTGCACTGGACTGCCGTTGGTACTTTCCCGTGAGATCGCCAAAGACCCCGCTAATCACGCCCGTACGCGTTCGTTGACCATGGCTGGACTTTTTATCGGTATTGTTACTGCGTTAATTCTGTGTGCGGCGGTTTTAATTGGGCACCGCCTTTTTGCCTTAATTTTCACCGACCAAAGGTGTTTAGCAATTTTAATTATTACGCTTCCCGCCTTAATTGCCAGCAGTATTTACAGCGTGTTACGCGCCATCTGGTGGGGCGAAAAGAAATTCTTCTTACTGGGCTTAACCGAACTGATTGAACAAATTGCGCGCGTAGTTTTATTTGTCCCTTTACTCGGCATTGCCTTTTATTTTGCCGATATGGCCCACATTGCCGCTTGGTCCTTTTCCGCCGCTTGTATCGTTTCCGCGCTGGTGGTCATCATCATTTTTCGTTGCACCCGACAACATCTTACCACGGCACCACAACCGCGCCAGTTCGTCCGCCCCATTCTTAAAGCCGCGACCCCGATTACCAGTGTGCGTTTGTTTTCCAGTTTGACCATTCCCCTGGTGACCATTTTATTACCATTACGTTTAATGGCGGCGGGTTGGGATAACAGCACCGCCATTGCGCACTTGGGCATCATCAGTGGCATGACCTTACCCTTACTAACCATTCCTTCAACAGTCATCTCCGCGTTAGCCACCGCACTGGTTCCCGAACTCTCCAACATGATTAATCAGCAACAATGGAGCGCTGTACGCCGTCAAATTCGCACCGTAGTGCGTTTTACTATCTTTATCAACTTCTGCTTCATCCCGCTCTACCTTGCACTGGGCGCCCCGTTAGGACAGTTTCTGTACGCCGATGCATACAGCGGAATTTACCTCGCCCGTTCCGCATGGGTCATGCTACCGATGTCGCTTTCGCAAATTACCAACACCACCCTAAATGCCATGAACCACGAAAACATTACCATCCGCAACTACGCTATCGGCACCTTACTGCTTTTGCCCATCATTTGGTTTATGCCCGCGGTAATTGGCGCGGATGCCGTTTTATTGGGGATGGGTATTTCCATGACAGTTAGCACAACGCTCAACCTCTTGGCTATCCGGCGGGTCACCAACTGGCGTGGCAGTCCGACTACCTTGCCCACGATTATTACTTATCTCGTCATCGGCGTACCGGTTTTCGCCTTGGCATTTTTCGGTTTTCAATTCGGTGCCAACCTACCCTTGGTCTTAAATTTATTTTTAGCTGGCACGGTCGCTGAAAGCGCTTTCTTCGGTTTGTGTTGGACCACGAACATGATTACAATTCCTTTGAAGCGTCAATAAACTAAGCGATGCTAACGATTGTCATTCGCGTGATTATCATTTACCTCATCACCATTGTGGTCATGCGGTTAATGGGTAAGCGTCAGATTGGCGACATGGAGCCGTTTGAATTGGTGATTACTTTAATCATCGCCGACTTAGCGACCATTCCCATGGCGGACCCCACAATTCCAATTTGGTACGGAATTTTACCGTTATTGGTCATGCAGGTTTTGCACTTCTTTGTGGTTAAACTGCAATGTAAAAGTAAAACCGTCCGTCGCATTTTATCCGGCTCACCGGTCATCGTCATTTCGCCCAAAGGCATCGACTATCAAAAATTAAAAGAGCTGGATATTTGTAAGGACGAATTGATGGAGCTGTTACGCAGTAAAGATATTTACGACATTAAAGATATTGACTACGCCATTTTGGAAAGCAACGGCAAATTGTCGGTTGTTCCCAAAGGCGAAGGAGGTAAGTTATCGCTATGAAACGCTGGGTTGCTACCATTTGTGTTTTACTACTAATTACCGCAGCAGTCATTTGGGAACAAACTTACGTCAACCAAACTTTCCAAGTATTACAGGACAAGGTCGACGCGCTGGTTGTTGCAATCGAAGCCTGCGAGGACGATAAGGTTGATACCGACGCAAACAAAGCCCAAATTGCCGACATCGAGACCTACTGGCTAAAACATGAGCGCGTCTTATGCTATCTCGTCAAGCACACCGAAACCTTTCAAATCAGCGATGCCATCAGCTACGCCAAAAACTTTATCGAATTTGGTAACAAAGAAGAGGTCATGTCGGCCTTGCATAAATTAGAATATTTAGGTAAAGTCCACAGTTATAACATGGGCACCAGTTTGGAAAACATCATTTAACCGCAGGCAAAATTTCTTTCAAAAATTGTCCCGTAAAGCTACCTGCCACTTGACTAACGGCTTCCGGCGTACCTTTGGCGATTACTTGTCCACCACCGTTACCGCCTTCGGGTCCCATATCGATAATGTAGTCCGCCACTTTAATTACATCCAAATTGTGTTCAATAACCACCATCGTGTTACCTGCATCAACCAAACGGTTCAAAACCGCAATCAAGTTTTTCACATCGTAAGTCGACAGTCCAGTGGTCGGCTCATCCAAAATGTACATTGTTTGTCCCGTCATCGGGCGAGCCAACTCGGTAGCTAATTTTACGCGTTGCGCTTCCCCGCCCGACAATTCAGTTGCCGGTTGTCCCAACTTAATGTAACCCAAGCCCACGTCATGTAAGGTTTGTAAGCGTTTCAAAATGTTGGGCTGGTGTGCAAAGAACTCGCACGCCTCATCCACTGTCATTTCCAAAATGTCCCAAATGTTTTTGCCTTTGTAGGTTACCATCAATGTTTCGTAATTAAAACGCTTGCCATCACAAACATCGCAAGTCACATAAATATCCGGCAAGAAATGCATCTCGATTTTTTTGGTACCATCACCTTGGCAGTTTTCACAACGACCACCGGGGACATTAAACGAAAAACGACCCGGCAAGAAACCACGTTCCTTGGCTTCCTTGGTTGAGGCGAATAACTCACGCACCAGTGTCCACAAGCCCGTATATGTAGCTGGGTTGCTGCGCGGAGTACGACCGATAGGACTTTGGTCGATACGGATGATTTTATCAATGTAGGGCTTACCAATGCCGTTTTGCAGCCCTTGGTACAGCTCGTAATTCACTAAACTGCTCTTGCCGCTGCCCGACACGCCGGTTACCACGGTCAACACGCCCACAGGGAAAGCCACGTCAATGTTCTGTAAATTATTGGTTTTTGCGTTACGTACCCAAATCATTTTTTCCGTCACTGGACGACGCTTGGTTGGTACTTCAATGGTTTCACGTCCTGATAAGAAACGCCCCGTCACCGACTCCGGACATTGCATAACTTTTTGCACTGGACCCGCCACCACAATCTTACCACCGTGTACGCCCGCATACGGTCCCACGTCCACGATAAAGTCCGCACTGCGAATAGTTTCTTCGTCGTGTTCTACCACCACCAAAGTGTTACCCAAATCGCGCAGATGCATTAACGCCGACAATAACTTTTGGTTATCGCGTTGGTGCAAACCGATACTGGGTTCGTCCAAAATGTACAACACCCCCACCAGTCCGGCGCCGATTTGCGTTGCCAAACGAATCCGTTGGCTTTCACCACCCGACAGCGTCCCCGCACTGCGTGCCAAACTTAAATAATGCAAACCAACATCCACCAAGAACTGACAGCGCGCCAAAACTTCTTTCACAATCGGTTGCGCGGTCACCGCGGCCGCACCAGTCAACTTCAATTCACGAATTACATTCATCATCTCGGTGATTGGCAATTCGGTTAATTTAGCAATATTATAACCGCCCACAGTTACCGCCAAAACTTCGGGTTTCAATTTCTGACGATGGCAAACCGGGCAATCGTCTTCAATAATCATTTTGCCTAACGCGTTGCGCATATACTCACTACTGGTTTCACGGTAACGCACCATCGCTTCTTCTGGTGTCAAATAACGAATTGATTCAAACTGGCACTGGCGTAATTTTTCCGGATCCATGCGCGCCACAAAACCCAACCCATTACAATGTTCACACGCACCGAAAGGACTGTTAAAGGAGAAACTGCGCGGCTCCAATTCCGGAATTGAAACACCACAATCCACGCACGCCAACTTATCCGAAAAGGTATGCGCAACTTCGCCACAAACAATGGTTACCAAGCCATTGGTCAATTTCAAAGCAATCTCAATACCATCAACCAAACGCGTGCGTTCTTCGTCTAACGCCTTTAAACGGTCGATAACAACGTTAATGTTGTGTTTAAGGTTTTTATCAAGTTTGATTTCTTCGTCCAACGTCCACATATTGCCGTCGATTTTAATGCGGACATAACCGCTCTTGCGCAACTCTTCAAACTTCTTTTCAAAACTACCTTTGGCACCACGCACAATGGGGGCTTCAATGTGGATTTGTTGTCCCGCACAGTGTTGATAAACTTGGTCAATGATTTGGTCTACCGTTTGACGCTCCACCACTTTGCCACACTGTGGACAATGCGGAATTCCAATGCGCGCGTACAACAAACGCAAGTAGTCATAAATCTCGGTGACCGTACCTACGGTTGAACGCGGGTTGTTATTCGTAGTCTTTTGGTCAATCGCAATCGCCGGCGATAAACCGGTAATCTTATCGACATCGGGTTTATGCATTTGACCCAAAAACATACGGGCATACGAACTCAAACTTTCCATAAAACGGCGTTGACCTTCGGCATACAAAGTTCCGAAAGCCAAACTGCTTTTACCACTGCCTGATACACCGGTAAAGACCACCAACTGGTTACGCGGAATCGTAACATCAACGTTTTTTAAATTATTTTCCCGCGCACCGGTAATGACAATTTCATCTAACATAACATTTATTATACCCTATATTTAGGTTAATTTCAATCACCTAATCAGCATAAATTGAGCGCGCATAGCGGTAAATCTTTTGGATCGTATTATCAACCTTCTTTTTGTTAATGTCGAAGATTTCACAAATCTCTTGGTACGAATAACCTTTGTAGTAAGCGTTGAATATGGATTGTTCCAATTTATCACAATGCTTCTTTAAGACTTGGCGCAAAATTTCCCACAACGCGGGGTCTGGGTCACAACGTCCGGGCAAAGCGGGGTCTTCCGGCGGTAAAGGTTCTTTCACTTGTTCGCGGATATAATCGACCACATGATTCCGAATCACGATGCTGGCGTAAGTTTCGAACTTGGCTTTGCTTTGTGCTTGATAGTTCATTTTGGCTTTCATGAAGCCCAACACGCCCTCTTGGAATAGGTCTTCTTCGTCAATATCGAAAATACCGTACTTGCGGATTAACGAACGAATTACCATACGCACCAAGCGTTCGTCTTTTTGGTCAAATTCAAAATTCATTTATAAGCCCCTTTGGCGGTTGACTTCGTACAAAGCAATGGCGGTCGCGCTCCCCACATTCAAACTGTTGACTTTACCGTGCATTTGAATGGTTAAAATTCCGTCCACCAATTTACGCGTTAATTGATGGATACCGTTTCCCTCACTGCCCATCACCAATGCCACAGGTCCTTTCAAATTCACTTTGGAGATTTCGACGCCGCCCAATTCAATGCCGTACACCCAAAAGCCCTTGTCTTTCAAATGTTGGATTTCTTGGTTAATGTTGACGACCTTACAAATTTGCACATTGGAAGCCGCCCCCTGGCTGACACGCATGGCAGTATCATTAACGGTCACGCTGCGATTTTTCGGCAAAATAATACCGTCCACGCCCATGCACTCCGCGGTACGAATAATGTTCCCGAAATTGTGCGGGTCTTCAATGCCGTCCAAAATTAAAATTAACGGTTGTTTACCTTGTGCGTAAGCGTTATCAACCACTTCTTTCAAATCAAAGTATTGATAGTTCGTCACGTAAGCCACCACGCCTTGATGGTTTTTGGATTTACTGATTTTATCCAGTGTTATCTTGTCGACCAATTGATAGGTCACGCCGGACGCCTTAATGCGTTCAAATAAGTGTTGGTCACGCATCGTGGGCGAAACCAAAATTTTTTCGATGGTACCATTTCCATCCAGTGCCTGATTCAGACTGTTACGGCCTTCGATTAACATTAGTATTGAATCTCCTTCATGCGTGCAATATTTAACGCGCTGTTAATTTTTCCCAAATTTCCGGTCAAATGCCAAAAGCCAATCAACGCTTCTATCGCGGTTGCGCGTTTATAGTTAGCTAACGTCGCTGACTTAGGCACATTGTTATTGTGAGCGTTACGCGCGCGTTTCACAATATCCTTTTCAATTTCGGTAAAAGTCGGTTCCAACTGTTGATAAATTTCACTTTGAAAGTTTGCACATTCGTAACTGGTAGCGATGTTGTGCATCTCGCCGGCCTTACTGTAATTGGCCACGTTTTCCAAAAGTAATACCGCACGAATATTATAAGACCACACTGCATCACCGACAAAAGCAAGATACAGCGGATTCAATAAACTGGCGTCTTTTTCTGAAATTAAATTCATACATATAATGATAGCATTAAACATGGAAACTGTACAATTTATTTTACAGCATCGCGGCTTAGTTACCGTCAACCACGAATACACGGTTGAGCTTCAAGCCGGTCAAGCTTTACAGATTGATTGGTTTCCGGACAATGACTTGTTGATTTCCACCGCCAACCACAGTGCGTATTATAACGCCTCTAATACGCCCCAGATTGCACCGAACACTTATTTGATACAAATTATTGACAAAACCGATTTACGCGATTTAGAGGTCAAATTTGACCGCGAGCCGTACCTTGTCGCGGGCAATGTTGTTATCGACCAAGCCAAGAAAACTTACCTGACCGCAGACAAAATCGACATTATGCCGGACGAAATTGTCGCTGCGCATGGTAACCGCGTAACCCGCGTTTTGTTTAGCGGTGATAAGGTCGCAACTGAACATTACATCAAAAAATAGTTTTACCGCGCCACATACTTGGTGTTTGCCATTTTGGCGAGCAAGATTAACTTGACTGAACCGCGCTTGGCTTTACACAGCGGGCATTCATCCCAAGGTTCGGTTCCGACCGCGCTATAACCGCAGTCCGCGCACACCCAAGTCACCGCCTTGTCTTTTTTGTACAAAGTTTTATTTTTCATTTGCTCGTACAGTTCGTTAAAAATTGTGCGGTGGTACTCCTCCACTTGTCGGATTTGGAAAAATAACCCAGCAATTTCGGGGAAACCTTCCTTGTTTGCCGTTGCTGCAAATTGACCATACATTTCGATTTCGTCTTTTTCATCCTGCGCCGCCAAACGCAAATTATCCATCAAATCCCACTTTTCGCGGAACGGGAACCCCGCCTCAAAACTAATGTTATCAATTTGTTTATCATCGCCATCCTGAATGAACGTGTACAGCATACGCGCGTGGTTAAATTCTTGGTACACGATTTCGTCCACCACATCGGCAATGTTTTTGTATTCGTTATAACGCGCCCCATACTCGATAAACTCATAACGCGTGCGCGCCTGACATTCCGACGCATACGCCCGCGCCAAATTTTTGTAAGTTTCACTATCTTTTAATTTCATGATTACCCCTTTTAATAAGGTAATTATTGCCAAATTTTACACCGACAAACAAAAAACCGCTCCAAACGGAACGGTTTTTTAATGGAACTTGCGTCTACCTAGATTGTCGGGCCGTCTCCAGCCAGATAGTTTCGGCGTTTATGGTCTTAACTGCTGTGTTCGGAATGGGAACAGGTGTTACCCCATAGCAATAGACGCAAGTAATGGACGTGAACTTGACAAGCATTCACTGCAAATTGTAAGGCAAAACGTTCTGTAAACGCTTGCTCCAAAAGAACAAGCCCTCGACCGATTAGTATCATTCAGCTAAACACATTACTATGCTTACACCCATGACCTATCAACCTTGTTGTCTACAAGGGGTCTTACATAATTGAGATATCTCATCTTGGGGCAGGTTTCACGCTTAGATGCTTTCAGCATTTATCCTATCCGCACATCGCTACCCAGCTATGCAGTTGGCACTACAACTGGTGCACGATCGGTGCGTCCAACCCGGTCCTTTCGTACTAAGGTCAGATCCCCTCAAATATCTTACGCCCACGATGGATAGGGACCAAACTGTCTCACGACGTTTTGAACCCAACTCGCGTACCACTTTAATCGGCGAACAGCCGAACCCTTGGGACCTTCTACAGCCCCAGGATGTGATGAGTCGACATCGAGGTGCCAAACTCCCCCGTCGCTGTGAACGCTTGGGAGGAATCAGCCTGTTATCCCCGAGGTAACTTTTATCCGTTAAGCGATGGCAATTCCATACTCTACCACCGGATCACTATATCCTACTTTCGTAACTGCTTGACTTGTAGGTCTTGCAGTAAAGCTCACTTATACTATTGCGCTCTACGCATGGTTTCCAACCATGCTGAGTGAACCTTTGAACGCCTCCGTTACATTTTAGGAGGCGACCGCCCCAGTCAAACTGTCCAGCACACACTGTCCACCACCCGGATCACGGCATGGTGTTAGAATCGGGGAAAAGTCAGGGTGGTATCCCAACGGCCGCTCCATGATGGCCAAAGCCACCACTTCAAAGCGTCCCACCTATCCTGTGCAAACTTTTCCCCAAAACAATATGAACTTACAGTAAAGCTCTACGGGGTCTTTCCGTCCAGTCGCGGGTAATACGCATCTTCACGTATACTTCAATTTCGCCGGGTCCCCTGTCGAGACAGTGCCCAAGTCATTACACCATTCATGCGGGTCGGAATTTACCCGACAAGGAATTTCGCTACCTTAGGACCGTTATAGTTACGGCCGCCGTTCACTGGGGCTTCAATTCAATGCTTCGCTTGCGCTAACAAATCGTCTTAACCTTCCAGCACCGGGCAGGTGTCAGCCCATATACTTCCACTTGCGTGTTTGCATAGACCTGTGTTTTTGGTAAACAGTTGCTTGGGCCATTTCACTGCGACCTACTAACTTAATAGCAGGCACCACTTATCCCGAAGTTATGTGGTCAATTTGCCGAGTTCCTTAACAAGGGTTATCCCGTCCGTCTTATGATTCTCTCATCACGCACCTGTGTCGGTTTGCGGTACAGGCACCTTCATGCCCCTTAGCAGATTTTCTCGCCAGTGTGAATTCATGGATTTCCTTACTAAATTTCATTACCGATTTAACTCATCGTTTGATAACCGGGCGTACTTCACTACCCAATCCGACTCGTTATTTCGCCCGAGATTTCCATCCCTCGGGGTCCACTATCCTCCTGTGTCCCTGCATCGGTCTTAGTCGCATGACGGTGGTGCTGGAATATCTACCAGCTGTCCATCGGTTACGCCTTTCGGCCTCACCTTAGGTCCTGACTAACCCTGGGGGGACGAACCTTCCCCAGGAAACCTTGCGTATTCGACGGTGAAGATTCTCACTTCACTCTCGCTACTCATGCCGGCATTCTCTCTTGTTTGCAGTCCACGGCTCCTTACGGTACCGCTTCAGCCCGCAAACATTGCTCCTCTACCACTCAACCTTACGGTTGAATCCTAAGCTTCGGTAATGTGTTTTAGCCCCGGAAATCTTCGGCGCACAATCACTCGACCAGTGAGCTATTACGCACTCTTTAAATGAGTGGCTGCTTCTAAGCCAACGTCCTGGCTGTTTTTGTGATTGCACATCCTTTACCACTTAACACATATTTAGGGACCTTAGCTGTAGATCTGGGCTGTTTCCCTTTTGGCAATGGAACTTATCTCTCACTGCCTGACTGCCACACGCATTTGATCGGTATTCGGAGTTTGATAAGGTTCAGTAGATTGTGACACCCCCTAGCCTATTCAGTGCTCTACCCCCGATAAAAGATCGTGTAACGTAACTCCTAAAAGTATTTCGAGGAGAACCAGCTATAACCCAGTTCGATTACAATTTCCGCGCTTGCCACAAGTCATCACCGACTGTTTCAACAGGCGTGTGTTCGGACCTCCATAGCGTGTTACCGCTACTTCATCCTGCTCATGGCAAGATCACTGGGTTTCGGGTCTATGTAACGCTACTATATTTCGCCCTATTCAGACTCGCTTTCGCTACGGCTCTGTGTCTTAAACACTTAACCTTGCAACGCAACATAACTCGCCGGCCCGTTCTACAAAAAGTACGAGGTCAGCCACATAAGGGCCTTCCTCTGCTTGTAAGCATACAGTTTCAGATTCTATTTCACTCCCCTCCCGGGGTTCTTTTCACCTTTCCCTCACGGTACTATACGCTATCGGTCAATTGGTCGTATTTAGCCTTAGGAGATGGACCTCCCGCATTCACACCGGATTTCACGTGTCCTGTGCTACTCTGGATACTGCTCGGTGTTCTTCGATTTCGACTACGTGACTATCACACTATTTTGTCCACCTTTCAAGATGAGTTCGTCTATCGTCAAACAATCCTAAATGCAGTCCTAACCCTTTCAAGGTTACCCCCGAAAGTTTGGGCTCTTCCGCGTTCGCTCGCCACTACTGACGGAATCATTTTTTTATTTTCTTTTCCTCTACTTACTAAGATGTTTCGGTTCAGTAGGTTCCCCTCGCTGCAACTATGAATTCATTGCAGGATACTTAGGCATTACCCTAAGTGAGTTTCCTCATTCGGCAATCCACGGATCACAGGTTACTTACACCTACCCGTGGCTTATCGCAGTTAATCACGGCCTTCATCGGCGCCAATTACCAAGGCATCCACTATACGCTCTTAATAGCTTGATCTTAATTTTCTACATGTTTTTGGATTCCTAAGAATTTACAGAATTTGCATGAGTTTTTTTGTTAATTTAACTCAGCGTAATTGTAGTTTAATGGTTTGAATTAAATACGTATTACACTTATATCATTCAGATATTTGTTTTACTCTTACAATATGCAGTTGTCAATGTTCACTTACTGCCCACGGTTTCCCGCGAACAATACCCATATAATAATCTTTATTTATTTCCGTGTCAAGGGTTTTTTTGAATTTTGTCGAAATTTTTTTGGGTAATTTTGACCGCCATTTTCCTTGCTTTTTCCGCGTTTATCTCCCTATAATAATAGGATGAGAAAATTGCTCCAAAAATTTACCGAGCAGCACCCCCGTTTGGCTGAAATTGCCCGCTTTTTAATTGTGGGCGGTTCTGCTACGGTCGTCGACTATTTAGCCATGGGCGTGGTTTTATACCTATTTAATCCTAACCTTTA
Source organism: Eubacteriales bacterium (assembly GCA_018384735.1). Lineage (GTDB taxonomy): Bacteria > Bacillota > Clostridia > Christensenellales > UBA1242 > RGIG8050. The sequence continues at coordinate 191,716 of JAHAXB010000016.1, forward strand.
TCCGCACTTCTACAATGTTTGGATTGGCAGTGCCAAGCCCTCCACTATTGCCACTGTCGTCGGCACCGGTGTTGGTTTTGTCGCCGGTTTAATTTTCAACTACATTTTTTCCATCTTGTTTGTTTTCCACGAAAAAGGCGAATCACGCTCCGCCAAGGGGTTTCTACTGTTTAGTTTATTCGCATTCGGTGGATTGTGCATCCATTTATTAGGTATGTACCTGGGTTACGACCTGTTGCGCATTAACGAATGGATTATCAAGACTTTCCTAACCTTGGTAGTTTTAGTTTATAACTATGTTACCCGCAAGTTATTCATCTTCAAACCCCAAAATTCGACAACAAGCGACAAGAAAATTGGTGATAATCAAGCGTTGCAAAATTAGAAAAAATTGACACCAAACATTGGCTATAATATAATAAGAGCATGAATAAAAAAGCGCCAGTTTTGTATTTGGTTGTTCCCTGCTTTAACGAAGAAGAAGTTTTACCATCTTCGGCCGAACAATTAAAAACTAAAATGCAAGCCCTACTTGCTGAACACAAGATTGCCGAAGGCAGTCGCATTCTGTTTGTGGACGATGGTTCTAAGGATAACACCTACCAAATCATAACTAACTTACACCAAAACGATGCTTTGTTTGCTTGTGTCAAATTAGCACACAACCGCGGTCAACAAAATGCCCAAATGGCAGGACTTGATTTCGCCAGAAAATCCGGTGCCGATGCAACCATTACGATTGATGCTGATTTACAAGATGACATTAACGCCATTGACAAAATGGTGGACGAATATTTGAACGGTGCCGAAATTGTTTATGGCGTACGTTCTGCACGTAAAAAAGACACCATCTTCAAACGTATGACCGCGCACGCTTTCTATAAGTTAATGTTGAAAATGGGCGTGGATATTGTTTACGACCATTCCGAATTCCGCTTAATGAGTAAGACCGCGGTCGACGCTTTATTTGAATATCAAGAACGCAACCTTTTCGTACGTGGCGTTGTACCACAACTGGGTTACAAAACCGCCAAGGTTACTTACCCGCGTCAAGAACGTAAAGCCGGCAAAACCAAGTATTCGGCTTCCAAGTTACTTTCCATTGCTTTGAACGGGATTGCTTCGTTTAGTTCTAAACCCTTAACCATGATTTGGTGGTTAGGTTTTTGGATGCACATTTTCAGTTTGGCGGGACTAATCACAGCCATCACTTTAATGTACACCATCAACCTGCACTTCATGTGGGCCATCATTGCCGCAGTTGGTTGGTTTACCAGTTTCGTACTCATAGCATTGGGCATTATCGGTTTCTACTTGGGCAAGACCTACATTGAAACCAAGCACCGCCCACTTTACAATGTTGAAGAAACCTTGAACTAACATCTGCGCCAAATTTAATTTTGCATTGGACTTAAAACATAGTATAACCTATATATTATGACGAACAAGCAAACAACCAAGCCAATTAACCTTTGGGCAGTTTATGGCATCTGCCTTTTAGTCGCAACAATCTTCTTTTTTATTTTCGGGTTTAACTCCCCCATCTACACTTTTAACTCCGACCACGATTACAACTGGTTTGTTACCGTTGGTCACGGTTTAGTTGCGGGCAAACTACCCTATCGCGATTTGTTCGAGCACAAAGGACCACTAGTTTATTTTGTCACCGGCTTTTGTTGTTTGTTCCAACATCCCAACCTTGTCATGTTGTTCATCGAAATTTTGTGCATGAGTTTGTTCTTCTTCTTTACCTACCGTATCGCCAGCAAGTACCTCAATACTTTTTACAGTTTAATTACCATCATCATCTTATCGTTAGCCATTTTCAGTAGTTGGTGCCGTATGCGCAGCGCGGATGCCATTGAAGAGCTGTTCTTACCAATTTACGCCTACTTCTTACTGTGCTGGTTAGAATACATCATGGAAAAGCGCACCTGGAACTGGGGACGCGCGTTATGCTTGGGCCTGTGCTTCGGCATTACATTGTGGGCTAAATTTACTTTGGTTTATTTCATGCTAGTCCCCATGGTTATTTGGTTCATCCTCAGTTTGCGCAACAAACAATTTAAGACTTTAATCATCAACCTGCTACTAATGCTTGCGGGTGTCGTAATTATCACAGTACCAATTATCATTTTCTTCGCTACTCAGCACGCACTCGGCGACCTGTTGCGCGTTTATTTACTGGTCAACACCCGCAATTACCGCGGTTCTAATCCTTTGGTTTACCTACAAACTTTTGGATTATTCTTTGTCATCGGACCGGTCGCCTTGTTCCTGATTTTGTGGGGCGTAATTCGTTTCAGCATCAAGCACTGGCACGAGCGCACGGGTTGGTACGTATTAACTGCGTTCTTGATTAACCTGTTACTGTTGACGCTTTCGTCCAAATTGATTACCTATTACTTCATCGGCGCTTTCCCCTACGCCATCTTGGGCGCCATTGACCTTTGCGAACTAATCAGCAAGAAACTGCAACCAGTGAAATACCAACACTGGATTTTCGTTGCCGTAACCGCGGTTTGTATTATCTTGTGCATTCCATTGTCACCATTAACTTACGAATGGGGACGCAAAAGCGACTCATATGCACCATTGGTCATCGCCGACGTCATTCATGATTACGAAGCAAAAAACGATACTACCGCCACGTTATGGTGTTACAAAATGGCGGACTTCGGCTTTTACAACGCCGCCGGCATCATTCCGAACAATTACTTCTTCTGCCAAAATCTTTTCAGCGAAGAAGAATACCCCGAAATGTACGAAGAATACCGCCGTTACATCAGCGAACAAACCAGTGACTTCATTATCGTGCAGGTCAAGGTCTGGAATGAAGAAAACGACTTCATGTCACAATACTACCAACCGTACAGCTACAACACCGACGGACAACCAACCACTTACCGTTACCGCCAACTGCACTATTTCTTCTACCGTAACCACGAATTCATTTTACTCATCAAGAAAAACTAACTTTCATTTTTGATACTCGACAATGCGATTGCCGAAAACCAAGTAGCCCCGCTCCGCTAACTGCATCATTGGAATATCACTGCGGGAATCCGAATAAAACGCTGCCAGCTTTGTGTTTGCACCAAAAGTTTGCTGAAACATTTTGACTTTGTTAACTCCGCAGCAGTTGTCGCCACGAATTACGCCGTTACACGGGTTCATCTCGGTCGCAATCAAATATCTAAGTCCCAACTGATTACACACTGGTTGCAGGAAGAACTTTGGAGTCGCGCTGACAATTACATCATCATCACGCTTTTGTGCCAAATACCACGCCTTGATTTTTTTGATATGTCCCTGCCAAAATTGCGTAATCAAACTTTCCCTTTTCCATAACCAGCCCAAATAGATGTGGAACAACTGCTTACACCTACGGCGGTCAATAGCCCGCACTAGATACAATAACCCGATTATGGCTTGGTACGGCAATAACAACGCAATGTACGGACGACGCAGTAAGCAATAAAAGTAGAAGTCGGCAAAGCAGTTACCTGCATAAATTGTCTTATCAAAATCATATCCTGTCATTGATTAAACGCACCTTCTACAGTCCAAATTAACAACATCAGAAATTTTTGTCAACCGGAACCTTTGGTTGACATTCGTCGCAGAACATTGTAATATGAAACAGGTTTCATATGTTAGAATTACAAAATATTAGTTACTCCGTGCGCGAAAACGGAGTTGAAAAAAACATTCTCAAAAACATTTCCTTAATCATTAACGACCACCAAAATGTCGTGATTACAGGACAAAACGGCAGTGGCAAGTCGACGCTAGCCAAAATCATCATGGGCATTATCCAACCCACCAGTGGCAAAATCATTTTTAATGGCGAGGATATTACGCACCTTTCCGTTACCGAACGCGCGCGAAAAGGCATCGCTTTTGGTTTCCAACAGCCAGTTACTTTCAAGGGGTTGAAAGTTAGGGATTTGCTGGAAATCATTTTACCGCAAAATACCAATTGCCATGAATGTTGCACTTACTTAGCCAAGGTCGGACTTTGTGCTAAGGATTACTTGGAGCGCCCGTTAGATAACAAACTTTCCGGTGGCGAATTAAAGCGCATCGAGATTGCCACCGTACTTGCCCGCCAAGCCAAACTTAACATTTTTGACGAACCCGAAGCCGGCATTGACCTGTGGAGTTTTGACAACTTGGTCGACATTTTCCAACAGCAACAAGCGACCAACATTATCATCAGCCACCAACACAAAATTATCGCGATTGCGGATACAGTGGTCTTGTTAAACAGCGCCAAGATTGATAAGGTTGGTACACCTGACGAAGTCATCAAATTTATCAACACGACTAAACAATGCGCTAAATTAGGAGGTACCCACTAATGGACGAAATTACCAAAGAACTCTTGGCTCAAACCTCTAACCTGCACGAAATTCCGCAAGGCGCCTACAACATTCGTAAAAATGGTCAACTGCTCGCCCGCAACACGACGGCCGCCATTCAGATTGTTTCCAAAACCGACCAAGACGGCATTGACATTATCATTGCCCCCAACACGCAAAACCAAAGCGTACACATTCCAGTGGTCATCACCAAGGGCGGACTTAACGATTTGGTCTACAACAACTTCTACATTGGCGAAAACTGCGATGTGTTGATTGTTGCCGGCTGTGGTATTCATAACGACAGTGACCAAAGCAGTACGCATAACGGTATCCATACTTTTCACATTGGTAAAAACGCCAAAGTTAAATACGTAGAAAAACATCTTGGTTTGGGTAACAACGCGGGCGCTAAAAATCTCAACCCCACCACCCAAATCTTCATGGAAGAAAACAGCAGTTTCACGATGGAAACCATCCAACTCGGCGGGGTCAATTATGCCGACCGTAAAACTAACGCCACGCTAAAAGCCCACGCCACCTTAATCATTAACGAAAAGATTTTAACTACCGACCAACAAAAGGCTTTGACCAACTTTACGGTCGAATTGGTTGGCGACGATTCCAAGGTCGAAGTCACCTCTCGTTCGGTCGCTAAAAACCAAAGTTTCCAGGCTTTCAACTCCAACATTATTGGTAAAGCCCAATGCTTCGGCCATGTCGAATGCGACGGCATCATTTCTGACCAGGCGGTCATCAACTCCACCCCGCAAATTTCCGCCCAAGATGTCAACGCAATGTTGGTTCACGAAGCCGCCATCGGCAAAATTTCCGCCGACCAAATGATTAAACTCATGACGCTTGGCCTAACCCAAGAGCAAGCCGAAGCCCACATCATCTCCGGCTTCCTGAGTTAAAAAAAAGACGGGACAGTCACTAACTTTTGAAACTAGCGGAATAATTAACGCAAGCCCATATCTATTAACTCTTTGGCTAAGTTGTTGTCGTGAAGTGATTCAAAAGGATTCTGCATATCTTCAGCAGGTGCTTTATTGTCTGCAATCGTCTTTTCCGTTTGTTGTTTTTTATTCTTAACAGTTTCTTTAGTTAAAAATGGATAATCGGCGGAATAACAAGTTTTTTCAATATATGGTTTTAAATTATCATAAGTAACATATTTATCAATTACATCATTAGGCAATTCACCTAAGTCTTTAATTCCCAGTTTTTCTTTTAAATCAATCTTGAAAGGACAAATTACTTCATCACAAAATAATTTATGAAAAGATGTTCCGCTTACTGTTGGTTCATCCGCAATGCCTAGTACTACATGTTCACGTTTGTTTTCGTCAAAAATTTGAGCTGTCAAAGGAAGTTTTCCCGTCCCATTAAACCATTCTTTATGTTCCATAAAAATTTCGTGAACTAAATCGAACATAATATCGAAATTCTTTTCGGTACAATATGCCAACATTGTATCGTTGCGATTGTCTTTAGTGAAAAACTTAACATACGGTCGGTAGTTTTTATCATCGGGGTATTCAGCGCATTTTTTAAATAATTCCAAAGCAATTTGGGTTGCATTTTCTGGAGTAGTATTAATATAAATTCGTTTAGTAATTTCACCTTCGGCGTCACCGAAAGGATATAAATGAAGAAAATCACTAAATATAGGGTTCTCAAATTCCGTCTCTTCCATCTTTTCCATTATCCTACTTCGGTTCTTACTTTGAAAATGTCCATAATTTCTTCCACACGAAACTTCTCCCTCTGATTTTTTTATACTATATTTAAAGGGATAATTTGTATCCTTTACATCGGCTAAAAAAAAATCATAAGCCAAAAATGCTTTTTCTTTAAGTTGATTTTCATCTAATTGTTCGTACATTTGGAAAAATTCATTATCTCCAGCAGTAACTTGTTTACTTTGATAATAAGGTATCATTATGTCCACCATCTTACGATAAAAGACTGCCAATTTTTTATAAGTTAAACTCTTATTTGTTCCATTTAAATTATCTTGCAGAAAACCATATTCATAAAAATTTATAATATTAGGAATATCA
>JAHAXB010000056.1 GCA_018384735.1 Eubacteriales bacterium
TTGATAAACGAAAACCGAACGACATCACGCAATGCAAAGGTCATCACAACGGACATCACAAAAGAGATTGAAAGGGTGGAAACATTTGCAAACAACAAAGATTTGGTTGCTAAGAACGACAACGAAACCGCGCAAATGCTTGGAATTGAAAAAGGAACACCGATGACGTTTGAGGAAGCAGACAATCATCGTGCGAATGAAAGTTACAATAAAGGTAGAATTGAAGCATGGAAAGAACAAACAACATTCGCGATGAGGAAGAACGATGACAACCCATATCACATCAATTGCCAATCTTGCGTTGTTGCACATGAATTGCGTATGCGTGGACTTGATGTTGAAGCCCAACCGAATTATGACCGTAGTGGAACGAAGCCAACCGAATTGTCTTATGACACGAACAAAATATGGATAGACCCGGAAACAGGGAAAGAACCTTTGTGTGAATGGATGACAAACCAATTCACGCGAAATTCTGCAAAGGCGGCAGCATCCGCCGTTAAGTGGTACGAAGAAATGACAAAAACGCCCGGTCGTTATTCGTTGACTTATCGTTGGAAAGTTAAACAATGGAAAGGCGGACACATCATCGTTGCCGAGCGTCTTGCGGATGGAACATTGCGAGTGTATGACCCACAAACGGGACGCATAAGAACCTTGGAGGATATTTGCAAAACGTTGAATTGGGGAACTTACAGGACTTGCGGAATCCAACGTGTTGACAAGATGGCAATCAATCTTGACATGATAGATGGAATTGTTCGCAAACGACAATAAGAAACGCGGATGGCGCATTAAGAACCATCCGCGTTTGTTTAATCATTGAAATAACCAATTATCGAATTGATTGAATCCGGGGAAGCAAAACGCGCTTTCCTTTGCTTTACCAATACGAAAGTTGGCAATCCGATTGTTACATTGCCATCATTCCCGACTTGTGTTTTCACCTTAAACACGTTGAATCCTTTTGGTTTCCAAAAACCAACGAAATCAACACCGGAGCGAAAGCCATTCCGCCTTGCGAAAATGGTCGCGGTGATTGCGTCATTGTTTGCCATTTGAATTTGGGTTTTTGCGATTTGTTTTCTTGCGTTGAATCACCCCACGGCGGATGATTACCTTATTGTTGCGGTATGGCTTTTGTTCCGTGATGCCATAATTC
>JAHAXB010000067.1 GCA_018384735.1 Eubacteriales bacterium
ATGGCATCGGCATTCGGTGATGATGGCAGCGCGCGCCCGGTGGCGGCATCCCAATCATCAGCATCAATGTTTTGCCCCAATGGGAAATCCAATGGGCGTTCACCATGCAACGTTACGCGCATTCGGATCGCAAGGTTTGTTGATTGTCCGGCGGTGCGCTTGTGCAACAAGAATCTTATTGTTCGTTTGATGTGCATGGTTCAATGTACATTTCGCCAACGCCAAGAAGCAGCCATGCCGGATTCACGCCGAAATCCTTGCAGATGCCCGAAAGCGCGTCAATGTCAATAACACGGTATGTCATCGCATCCGTTCCCATCGTGTTCCTTATGCAACTGTATTTTGTGCGGTTCAAACCATGTTTCCGGCAAAATCCACGCAATCCCAACGTTTTGCCGGATTCAACCGCATCGTCAAAGGCTTGGAAAAACCTTGCTTGTATGGCTTGGGATTCGGGGCTAATATTCTTTTTCATCGCGCGTGCGTGCGTATATTATCAATAATGATGTGGAACACCGGGTGATATATCAAAAAGGCGTTGTCGGCGTTTATTTGCGCCGAAAGCGTGCCTTGTTGAAGTACATTGCCGGAGAAAACAACACGTTCAAGGTTGCCGATGCCCGCAAGCCGTTGGAAAATGGAATCGGTGGCGGCATCATCCGCCTTGCAGTAATACGAAGCATCAAACGTTATTTGTGGCTTGGCATCAATTCCGTTGATGAGTTTGAACGAAACGTGTTTGTATGTGGTATCGTTCACCACGACATCATCCACGCGCAAACCTTGCAACAGGGCATCGAACCCATCAACACGACCATCCCGGAACAAGAATTGCAAATCGCGTTGGTAATCGCCGAACAGTTGTGCCACCTTGATATTGTTAAATGTGGTGTCCAATGCCGCGCCATAATGCTGAATGATTGAATCCATTCGGCATTGCCTTTCGCATTCATGCGCCGGGCGTGGTGCGTTGTGTGTGCATGAGCATTGCAACACCAATGCAAATGCAGCCAAAAGAAGTTTTATTTGCCTTGCCATTCCGCCATCTTTTCTTTGTAGTCAATAACCATTGTTTCAAACAACACCTTGTCCACGGTGGTTGTTTTTTCGCCACGCAACGATGCCAATTCAAGAGCATCAAATATTGATTCCGGCATCACGGAGTAATAAGACGGGTTGCCGTAATAATCGGCAACGTTGATTGTGATTGTTTCCATTTTATCCTTGTTTTGTAAGATTATCAATGATTGCCAACAGGCGGTCAATGTGTTCTTGCGCCTTTTGCAACGACAATTCCTTGGACGCAAGCAAATCAATCATCTTGGATAATTCGCTTTGCATCGCCACATCGGCGGCGTTCTTGATGTTGTCGCCCATCACGTTGGCTTGTTCCACATTGCCACCATAATATTGTTGCGGCATCAACGCACGCAATATTTCATGCTTGCTTTCGGGTATTGCGCCGCCGGATTCCCAATTTTGCACCGTTCGCATACTAATTCCAAGCCTTTTTGCAAACTCAACTTGCGTTAAGCCTAAATCGGTACGTATTTTCTTAATATCCAAATCGTTCATTATCAATTACTTATGTATATGTTAATATTTTTAACTAAATTAAATGCGAAATATTTCGCCGAAATGTTGCGCGTTTACCGAAATATTGCGTACCTTTGCAAACGTAAACGGGAAACATTGCAAAGGTAATGCAAAAATGAACGCTAACAAATAGCAAAATTACGTCATTTTCGTGAAACCGAACGCAATCCCCACAATATTTTAACATAAAAAAACTTTCGCAACAATGACAAAGATTCAATTTTCAATCGTAAAGAACAACGATTTCGCAACAATCGGTTTCCATGTCTATTTCGGAAACCATCGTGCTTTCACATGGGGCATCGCCGATGAACCATCCTTGTACTATGTCAAGAAAC
>JAHAXB010000070.1 GCA_018384735.1 Eubacteriales bacterium
ACAAAGGCGTTATCCCTTGCCACGATGTTCAACGATGATTGGTGTTTTGCCCACACCTCAACAACGGAATACCCATCGGCGACAACGCGCCCGGTTGTTTCGCCAAGCGCGATGCACTTGCATTGGTTTTGCAATTCAACCGTATCATCAAGGAAAACGCCGTGGGTTTCCATCATGCCCTTGAAATGTCGCCGGATGAAATCATTGGATGGGTAATCGTGGGCAAGACAAAAATCAAGCCCACGAATATACATATCCACCAGCGCATCCTTGTTTTCAAGGGTTTTTAGTTCATTCAACCACGGCGTGCAAATCCCGTTCGCCTGTGCCGCCTTGGCAAGTTGTTTTGTTACTTCATTCATATCATGATAAGCCTTGCGAACGCAATGTGTTCCCGGATTGGTTTTGTTCCAAAATGGTGATGATGCGTTCAATTCTTGATAAATACTTGTTGTAAGCCGTATTTACGGCGATTTGGTTCAACTGCTGCAACTGTTGCCGCATGATTGCCGACATGTCCAATTGGTTGATGCGGATGGCGTTCATTTGCCCGGCAAGAATGTTGGCGGTTTCTTCGCTCACGCCCTTAACCGCGCCCGTCAATGATTCGTCCGTGTCATAAAGCCCCATATCCTTGAACAAATCTTCGTACACCTTCAAGGCGTTGTTGTAATTTGCACTTGCGGCAGCAACGGCTGCCTTGAACCGGGCAATTTCTTCATCCGACAACCCGTCAAATATGAAATTGTCGCCTTCCCAATAACCCATGTCCTGTTCCAATTGGTCAAGTGCTTTTTGCAAATGCTTTTCCAAAAAGTTCTTTTTCAATTGGTTCAACACAAGGTTTCTCAATACCGAATTAACGGTGGTTTCCATCGCCTTGGCGGCATCTTCGCCCTTGCCGAATGCATCCACAAGGGCATCACCCAATTCGTTGGCAAAATCCTTTGCGTTGGTCTGCAACAAATCGTTTGATATTTCATCAATCATATCTTCGATTTGTCGTCCCAACTCCTCATATTGTTCTTTGAATTCGTCCACACGTCCCCAATCGGTGTCCTTCTTGGACATTTCCGCTTCCCATGATTCTTTAAGGTGTTCTTGTTGCTCTTTCATGTTGCGGATGGCTGCTTGTTGGTTTTTATAGACATCTCCACCCAACGCTTTGTCAATCTGCCATTCAAGTTGCTTGTATGCGTTTTGCAATTTATTGATGGCTTCTTGGTGTTTCTTGATTTGCTTTTCCGCCTTGCGGTCGCGCGAATTGAACAAATCAAATGCCGATGACAACAAGCCGATTGAACCTTGAATGACAGAAAGCGGGTTTCCCGTGGCGATACCTTGCGCCACTTGGCTTGCGCCATCCATGATTCCGCCAAGGTCGCTTAAAATGGCTTGCGTTTCTTCGTCCATTGATACGCCCATCTTCTGCAATCCGGCGGTTACGGCGTTGAA
>JAHAXB010000002.1 GCA_018384735.1 Eubacteriales bacterium
GAAAAAAACTGAATGGCTTACTGATATTGTAAACTTAAGAGATTCAGACCCGTTGTTGTATTTTGAAAAGGTGATAGAAAGAAACAAAATTTGACGACCTATAAAAAGAGTTAGGGGAGGATTCAGAAAGTAGCACCTGTCCCGCATTGGATGCGTTCGCATGTAAAAATACACCGTTACTGTACTTTTAATGTGGAAATGAATGTGAATGCTCACTTAAAAATCACAAAAATACCTTTAAAGTTAAAATAGTGTTTTATCTTTATTGGGTTTATGTTACTATATATAAAGTCTGTGTAAACAGATAAATTAAAAGGTGAACTAATGAAGCAAAATTTTGTTTTATTTACAGATACGGATACGGATATTACTCCGACAGTAGCGCAAGAGTATGGATACAATTTAATCGCAATGCCGTATACGGTCGATGGGAAAGACGTATTTCCGTATCGTGATTTTAAAGAATTTGAGTGTCATGCTTTTTATGACAGTTTACGTAATGGCGTCATGCCAACAACTAGTGCGTTAAATGCGAAAGCGTATAAGGAATATTTTGAGCCATTCTTCCGTGAGGGTAAGGATATTTTATATGTTCACTTTTCTCGTGCGATGAGTGGAAGTTTTGCACAAATGGATATCGCGGTAAAAGAATTGCAAGCGGTATATCCAGACAGAAAGTTTTATGCAATCGATACGAAAGGTATCACGATTTGTTCGTACAATATCGTGCGTGAAGTTGGCGATATGTATTTACAAGGAAAAAGTGCGGAAGAAATTGTGGCATGGAGTAAAAACGAAATTGATAAGTTCCCGACCTATTTCTTTGTCAATGATTTGAAATTCTTCAAGCGTAGTGGGCGCGTTAAAGCAATGGCGGCGATTATGGGGAACTTGTTGGGAATCAGACCAATTTTATGTATGGATTCTGATGGTTTAATGGGACCACAAGGGAAAGCTCGTGGCTTGAAAGGTGCATTAGATAAAGTAATGGAAATTATTGATGAATTACAAGAAGACATTACGAAGCACCGCATTATTATTGGGCACACTGATGACTTGAAAACGGCACAAATGTTACGTGAACGCATTGAAGCTAAGTATGGTAGTGGTTTGCAAATTGAAATGGTAGTAGTTAATCCGACAGCGGGAAGCCACTGTGGGCCGGACGGTGTGGGTGTTTGTTTTCATGGAAAACATAGGTAGGATTTGAGATGATAAAAATTTTAGTTGATACTTTGGGTGGCGATCACAGCCCTGATGTAAATATTCAAGGTGCGGTTATGGCCTTGAAAGAAAACCCTGATATTAAAATTATTTTCTTGGGTGATGAGGCGGTAATTAGCGAGAAATTAAGTCAATTAAATTGTCCGATGGAGCGTGTGGAAATTGTACACGCGCCGGATGAAATTTCATGTAATGATAAACCAACGGATGCAATCCGGCATAAAACACAAAGTTCCTTGTATAAAGCTTTTGAAATGATGCGTGGTAATGACGAATTGAATGCACTGGTTTCCAATGGTTCTACTGGCGCAATTATTGCGGGTAGTGTGTTGCGTTTGGGTCGTATCCACGGAATTAAAAGACCAGCGTTTTGTCCTGTGATGCCAACGATGAATCAAGGTATGGTGGCGATTTGCGACAGTGGGGCAAATGTTGAATGCGATGATTATATGTTGCACCAATTCGCGATTATGGCAAATTTGTATTTGCAAAAAACCTATAACATCGAAAAACCGCGTGTCGCGTTATTAAATGTGGGAGTGGAACCAGAAAAGGGCGACACGGTACGTAAAAATACTTACCAATTATTAGCGGCCGATAAGACATTAAATTTTGTTGGCAATATGGAAAGTCGCGACGCGATTAGCGGAAAATACGATTTGATTGTGTGCGACGGTTTCGCTGGTAATGTTTTGTGTAAAGCCGTGGAAGGTTCGTGTTTGGAAATGTTGAAATTATTGAAAGCAACATTTACGAAAAATCTGAAAACCAAGATGGGTGCTTTATTCTTAAAAAAAGATATTATGCGCTTAAAAGATTTTATGGATTACAACAACTATGGTGGTGGCGTTCTATTAGGCTGTGCTAAAACCATTATTAAAGGTCATGGTTCTTGTAAGGCGATTACCATTAAACATTGTATTGAACAAGCTTACAATATTGAAAAAAATCATTTACGCAATTTGATTGATGAGGCTATTAGCCACATGCCGGCGTTGGCGTAGGAGAAAAGATGGAACAGGTTATCATTGATGGCAAGATCTTAAATGATTTGATGCGGTATGGTTTAAGTTCTCTATTGCAAAATAAAAAAATTGTTAATGACTTGAACGTATTTCCGATTCCCGATGGTGATACAGGCGAAAACATGTATTTAACTTTGCAGGGCGGTGTGCAAGCAATCAAAGACTTAAAAGAGAACAGTGTGGCTACCGTGGCGCGGATTGCTTCGGACGGAATGTTGAATGCAGCGCGTGGTAATTCGGGAGTAATTTTATCGCAGTTGTTTGATGGGTTTGCTAAAGGTATCGCAAATAAAGACACAATTGTCTTAACGGATTTAGTGATTGCATTTGAGAGTGCTACCAAACAAGGATATGGCGCAGTAGACCAACCGACCGAAGGTACAATCTTGACGGTAGCGCGTGAAACGACTGAAAGTTTAAAAGCGTTAGATTTAGCTAAAATGTCGGCGTTGGATTTTGTCGACCAGTTGTTGCAAATTGTTAAAAAATCGGTAGAAGCTACGCCAGACAAATTGCAAAAATTAAAGGATAACGGCGTAGTGGATTCAGGCGGTGCCGGTTTGTATTACATTTTTGAAGGTTGCGCTAAGTACTTGCGCGGTGAAAATATTGAAATCACAAGTAGTAAAGCGGCGGACACCTCCGAAGTTGATTACCATAAATTTAACGAAAATAGTGTTTTAGAATTTGGTTATTGCTCAGAAGTATTGTTGCAATTAACTAAACATAAATGTGATATTGACAAGTTTGATTTAAACGCTTTAAAAGACTTCTTGAATTCTATCGGTGATTCGTTGGTAGTGGTACAAAATGGCTATACGATTAAAGTGCATGTGCATACTTTTGAACCGTACAAATTGTTAGAATATTGTGGACGTTTTGGCGAGTTTTTAAAAGTTAAAGTTGAGAATATGACTTTACAACATAGCGAAACTCAAATCCAAAACAACTTTGCTCCAAAGACTGTGGAAAATAAACAACGCAAGAAATACGGAGTGGTAGCGGTGGCTAATGGTGCTGGTGTGAAGTCGGTCTTTAAAGAATTTGGCGCGGATGTCGTGATTGATGGTGGACAAACTAACAATCCAGCTAGTAGCGATTTTATCCAAGCATACAGGGAAGCTAACGCAGAGATTATTTTTGCCTTCACAAATAACAGTAATGTGATTTTGGCTGCTAAACAAGCTGCAGATAAGTATAAAGCTGCTAAGATTCATATCATCAAAACGCGTAATATCGGTGAAGGATATGCTGGTTTGTCAATGTTGGATTTTACTGTGGAAGACGATTCCGCTATCGTGGAAAACATTGAAAACGAAATTAAAAATGCAAGGACTGGTGCCATAACCGTGGCAAGTCGTACAACGGTATGTAACGGCCTGTCAATTAAAGAAGGTGATTATATTGGCTTGGTTGATGAAAATATTGTGACAGTGCATGCGTTGGAGCCACGCGCGGTTATCAACTTGTTAGACCAAATGCAGCCAGAACAAAAGGTATGTGTGACTTTGATTTATGGTAAAAGTTTTAGTGCTAAAGAAAAAGAGTTTGCCAAAAATTATTTAGCTACCAAGTATCCTGATTTGGAAGTTTATGAAATTGACGGTGGACAAGAAATTTACGATTTGTACGTTGTGATGAATTAAATATTGTTGATTAAAAAAATTAGCGCGCGTCCGGTTGTTCGGGCGCGTTTTGGTTTTCATCAGTGGTCGGCATCGTAGTGTTGTTGGTCGAAACTGTTTTCTTGGGCTTAAACACCCAATAAATCATTTTGTCTTGAAAAACAAATGAGAGTATGACCAAAGCAAGCATGCCAATTAAAATTATGAAACTCCAAACAGGAGAACCAGCACTGATTAATTGATTACCGAGTAACAAGGTTACCAAAATTTCCGGTACTGGTCCCAGAGAAGTAAATAGGGTATATTTCCACCATTTCATATTGCTACGCAAAGCAACTGACGCAATAATTAAAAATGGGATACATGGAATGATGTAAAGCCAAAACATTACGCCGTAAATGTTACGACTGCTGTTTTGAATTCGGGCTTCAATGTCAGCTTGCTTTTTACGTTGCTTAGCGGTATACATAAAGGCTTTGAAATTATGTTGGAATAAGTAAAGTAATTGGCTACCAAAGGTAAAGGAAAGTGCAATTAACAAGGTACCACCCCAAAGACCATAAGTAACTAACGCGATAATTTGCAAGGGCAGAGAAGAAATAATCGGAAAAAAGAAACAAAAAACAATCAGTAAGGAGATAGCAATTACACTCCAAATGCCAAACGATAAAATGTATTCTCGTAAAATGTTTTTACCCTTGATTAAGTAATCAAAAAGACTGACGATTAAAGACCATTTGAAAATGCAAAATATTACGATGGCGACAACTAAGACGCACAAGACGCCCAATAAGATGTAATCACTAACTTTTTTTTTGGATTTAATAGTCATAAACATCCTCACAAACTTTGCGCCACGCTGGATCAATGCGGTTGTGTAGTTCTTCAACCATTAAGGTTAACTGCACGCATGCTAACGGATTGGCGGTGGGCATAAAACAATAATATTTGTTATTATAAACCATGTCAACGTTATGTAAAATGGGGTCAAATGGCAATGACGGAATCAAGTGTAAATCAAACGTTAGTGTGGTGTTTTGATTGTGATAAGTGCCTTTGTAAATCAAATGTTCGTGGGTTAAAGTTAAAGTGCCGGTACCGATAATGTCGGGGCGTGCAGTTAAAGTTCGTAAGTTAATGTCGCCGATTTGAACTGGTAGCGTGTAAGTAAAGTCGTTTTGGTTGACAGAACGGTGAACGGTTTGACGTTGCCATTGATACCATTGATCGATGTTAGTAAACTTGAATGATGCTTCGTTAGCGTGTAACTGGTAATATGCGTCCATAGTTACCGCCAAGCCACAGTGTGTGCAAGTCATCGTGTCATGTTCAACTTGGAAACAAAAATCGTGTTCGCAAATTGGACAACGGAAAATAATATTGTTTAGTCCAGTGATGTTAGGAACTTTGCCGTGGTAAGCAATGTGGAATTGTTGGTTAAAATCAAAATCGTTATAACGAAAGTTTTTTAACAACTTATCGTAGATTTGATTTTCGGAAAGTTCAGCCAGTTCCTGTGGCGTAAATAACAGTTGGTAGTGATAATTGATTTGACCATGGCGAATGACAGATGAGTAGCGTGGACGGGTCAGATAAGCACCTTGCGAGCTGCATAAAACCACAGGCAAACCACATTTTTTTAACAACTTGATGGTGGCAGGGTTAATGGGCTGGGTACTGCCACTGGTTGATTGAATGCCTTCGGGGTATAACAATAAACTTTCGCCACGTTGAATGACACGGAGCATTTTGCGGACCGATAATGTATCTTGACCATATAAGTATTTGGGAATCGCACCGATTGCAGGTAAAAACCAAATGCGATTTTTACGCAAAAAATTTTGGTAGCCGACTACAATATGTAAATCTTTTTTTTGAAAACCAGCCAGCGTATAAAAGAATTCTTCCCGTGAACAATGCTGTGCCAACATGATAATTTGTTGATTAGTATATTGTTTGACATTGCCGTGATAAGTAAACTTGACATGATGCTTTTTGGCTTGGTGCTTGCAGACAAAGCTTAATAAGCGCCACCAAAATGGATTTGGGCTTGAAACCTCATGGTGTAATAATTTTTGTTGGCGGTTTAATTTACTCAATATTTAAGTTTATGTTTTCTCGTGTTGATTGTCAAATTGTGATTGACGGTCAGTTAAAAACTAAACATAATACAGTATATGATTATGTTTGATGCAATTAAACCAATCGGCAATTTATGCGTTGGTTTGGCAAATGAACCAGAAGAGTTAGCAGCTGCTCAGGAATTACGTTACCAATTATTGGTTTTAGCATTTAATCAATCTTCCGAAGCAACGAACGATAAAAGCGAATATGATGCAATTTGTGATCATTTAATTGTGAAAGATCTGGACACAAATCAAGTGATTGGTACTTATCGTTTGTTATCTAACATTAAAAATCCTAATCAGGAATTTTTGTGCGAAAGCGAATTTAATATCAGCAATTTAAGAAAGCCAGGGGTTCGCTTGTTGGAACTAGGACGTGCGGTGGTGCATAGTGATTACCGTAATGGACCGGCTATTAAATTGTTGCTCCACGCAATCTTTGAGTATGCTAGTTTGAAAGATTGTCGCTATGTTTTTGGTACATCCAGTCTGCATGGTGTAGACCCAGAAGCGCTTAAACATGCTTTATCATATTGTCATTATCATTATTTATTGGAAGACAAATCGATTATGTGCTATGCCAAAGAACCTTGCACGAAGTTGGATTTGTTGCCCGAAAATGAAATTAATATGGATTTGGTAAAACAACAATTACCACCGTTGATTCGTATGTATTGCATGCTGGGTTGTCGTTTGGGAGAAGGTGCTTATTTTGACTATGAGTTTAATAGCACTGATGTTTTAACCGTGATGGATTCTAAAAATGTAAATACGCATTTTGCGGAAAAAATGTTTGGCAAAAGTTATTCAGCATAAAATTGAGTGGGTGTCAAAAAGAGTGACAAAACATTGTTTTGTTGATAGGTTAGAAGTGATAATGAATTTAGATAATTATTTATGCAACTATACCATTGATGAGTCTAGCCTGAAAGAATATGGATTTACTAATAAGAATGGTGAATGGAGTTTAGAATATGATTTACCGATTAAGAGTTTGTATGCTTTAGTGAAAATAAATAAATCGAGTTTTAGTGTTCGTGTGATTGACCGAGAGTTTAATGATGATTTTCTTCCATTCAGTGTTAAAGATGGAGACAGCCCAGTTAAAGCAATGGTGGATGATTTAGTGAACGACATTGTGAAAAAGTGTTTTACTAATTTGAAACTAGATGTCATTAGATATTGCGAAGAAACATACAAGACAAAGTGTGAAAAGTCATGGGACAAGTATCCGGAGTTTTGCACATTCAAAACTCTTAACAGTAAAAAGTGGTATGCAATCATAATGAATGTTCCTGCTCGTAAACTTAGTTTAGATCAGGATGGAGTAGTAGATATCATTAACGTCAAATTACCAACCGATCAAATCCAAGAGCTAATAGATAACCAAAAATACTTTAATGCTTATCATATGAATAAAAAGAACTGGATAACAATTTTGTTAAACAAAAATACAGATGTGCCAGCCTTAAAAAATTTGTTACAAATTAGTTATGATTTGGTAGAAAAGAACAGTAAGTAGAATTCGTCACGCCTAACCAGTGACTGTGTGAATTCATGCGCGAACCAGTTGATTATAGGCGAGGGGGTCAGAAAGCGTCATTTTTTATAGACATAGATAGAAATTGACAAATGAATTAAATTTTGGTATAAGATTAGCATGGGAATAAAAAAAGAAATTTAATATTTGCTAATATTGCTGTTGTTTTGGGAATATTGCTGAGTGTAACGTTTGTATGGAATGCTAGAATGAGCACTTTTAGTAATAAAGACGAGAAAGTAGTTAGAACCGTAGTTGCCGATATAGATTATCAAGCTTTATTGGATACTTCGTTTGATTCGTATAACCTAGAAACGAAAGAACAAAGTGTTTCGCTGAATGCCCAAAAATCGTTTTCAGTAACGAAAGAGCAAATTGATAATTTAGGTCTTGACAATTCCATTGAAGGAAACAATGTTAATGTAAAATATGACATTAACTATGATTTTGATAGTAATTTAATTTATTTAACGGTTACTTTTACAGATTTTAATGAGATTATTGAAAGCGAAACCCTGCAAGGTGCCGTCTTTTATGACGAAAATAACAAAATAGATGCAGTGTTTAATGTTGACGGAGAGCCAGTATTGATGAGTGAAATAGCGGATATGAATTTAGTTAATAAATGTGGTTTCTTTGGAAAATTATTTAATGCTGTTAAAAAAGTTGCGAAAGTGGTTGCTGTTGCAGCTACCGTTGTTGCTGTCGCTGCTGTGGTTGTTTCAACTGCTGGTGTTGGGGCGGTTGCAGTTGCTGGTGTTGGTGCATCGGTAGGAGCCGGAGTTATTGCTGGTTCAACTGCTTTAGGTGTTGCAGTTTCCGCTGCCACAATTGCCGCGGTAGCTGCAGGTGTTTTTGTTTTGGCGGATGCGATTACCGTAACTGCCGATGTATTAGCTGACGTGACTTGTGATTTAGAGAGAAAAAATGAAGCGATGTATTGCCCTGCGTTCTTGGTCGGCCAATCACTGAGAATAATTCCAGTTCCGGTAAAACGTAGCCAGGCGGTGGAACCTATTAAGGCTGGACAGAGTTTTTGGACTGTTTCGTCGATGTGGGCACGAGACTTGGCTGTCGCTGCTAGTGGTGGAGCCATTGGACCGGAATGTGATAATCGACCTGGGTATTATCACCATTATCACTTAGTGGGACGTGTTGGCGGACATTCTTTCTTTGGCACTCCGATTGACGGTATCTACAATAAATAAGAAGGAGATTATTTTGTGAGCACACGATATTCGACTAAAGAAGATTATTTACAATTTGCTGCGGCTGCCGAAAAAGGGGTTGAATATAAGCAAGTTGTAGCAGAAAAAGATTTAAGGTTGATGAATGCAGCCAAACGACGTCTTGGTTTGAATGATCATTTTACTTTGGGAGATTGCAAAATTACGGGGGTAATCAATCGAGGACTTGATTTGGTTATTGACTTTGATAATTCTCAGGGATTTGTAAATTATAACCAAATAGTTTTTGAGAATGGAAATGTTGTTGAAATGGAATACCCAATGGAAGGTTCCTTTTTTTTAAATCATGATTTATATTTTGAAAATGGGCTTTTTACTTTTTATTGTTTAATTTGGAGTCCAGAAAGTCAAGAGTCGGCAGGTTTGGGTTATTTAACATTTACAGCGACGGACATTAAGGTAAATCAAATTGAAAAATAATGCAAAAACAATTGTTATTGGAATCATTGCTGGTTTAGCAATTTTAATGTCGTGTTTATCGCTTTTTTTGATTTTTTTTAGATCAGATGGTACTTTGTCTGCTGAGAAAATTTACCAAAACAACTTACACACCATTGTTGAAGTAAAGTCATTTACCAGTGATGTAATTATGTATGGTTCGGCTGTTTGCATTGATGATGGCGGATTGTTTATCACCAATGCCCATGTCGTTAGTTATGAAGAATATACTGAAGTTAAGTTATTTGAAAATATTCAGATTCGTTTTTCAAACAGTGATGAATATATTGATGCTTCCCTGGATAAAATTGATTACACTAATGATTTAGCTCTGATACGAGTTGAATCTTGTGCGAATATTGCTAAACCAGTTAAAATGAGGGTGAGTGAACCTTGCGAAGGTGAGACCGTATATGCAGTTGGTAATGCTCAAAATTATGGCATTTCTATTTCGAATGGAATTATTTCACAAAGAAAATTAAACGTTGAAATTGATGATAGGAGCATTACTGCAATACAGTGTTCATTAAACATAACAGAGGGAAATAGTGGTGGAGCACTACTGGATGCTTTTGGTAACTTAATTGGCATTACAACTTTTCGGTTGAGAGATAAACTGGGAAATGTTGTTTATGGGTTATGTTTCGCTTTGCCGGTTAACTTACTAAAAGACTTTATTGCGAGTTGATTTTGTCTGTGTGTTATGTAGTTACATATTAATGAAATATTGTCGGCAGGGGCTGACAATATTTTTTTATAGTCCATATTTCTTTTTAATGTGCTCCAAAAAGTTTTCGATTTCGTGTTTTGCGTTTAATGTTTTTTTGTGTTAGAAACACTCTGGGGATAAACTTGTGCCAAGTGAGATACTTTCATCTTCACTTGGAAATTGAGGGGGTGTCAAAAAAGAGTAAAAAAATTTATTAGACTACACGATTAAGTCACAGAGAAACCTGTGACTTTTTGTTCTCATATTTTAGTAAAATTTGTCCTGCATGAGGGGTGAGGTCAACACTGACGATTGTTGGGATTCTTTTCTATGGATTAGAAAGCATGAATGTTTAATTGTAGGTAAATTGTATGATGCGATTTTTGCTAATTAAAAAGCGATAGTAAGGTTTTTGTCGTTAGGCTAATCATCTTTTGGTAGTTGATGTTGGCGTGTTTGTGGTAAATGCATTCGTGACATAAACTTTCTACGATATTGTACGCAAAATGCACACGTTCGGTCATGTTGTCAACCTTGATGTGGTGGTCGGACAAAACTTTTTCGATGGCAGAGCTAACCAAAATTTCGAAGTTTAAAAATTGTTCATGAACATCTTTATCTAAATGACTAAGTGCGATTACCTCTTCGTGCAGAGCGTAGTTGTCTTGGTGCGACTTGATGGCAATCTGCAAAAATTGCTCAATCACACTTTGATTCAGTTCGCTATTTTGTAGACTGTTAAGGAAGGTTTGCATCGGGTTAAAAATATTTTGAAAGTACAGGGCAATCACTTGCAACAAAATGTCTTTTTTGTCCTTGAAATAACTGTAGACGATACCGGTGGAAACGCCTGCGACTTTGGCAATCTCGGCGGTGTTGGTGTTGTAGTAGCCTTTTTCGCCAAAGACCTTTAAGCCGGCTTCGATGATTTTTAACTTTTTCTCCTTGGATGTGATTTTTTGTGGTTCGCGAATTACGCCCATTTTTCGATTCCTCATTTTGAGTATAACAGTGCCGCCCGTAATTGTCAAAATTTAATCTGAAATTTGTTTCATATTACTTGACAGTAAAAATATATTTAGTTATAATCGGCAATATGAAATAAATTTCATATCCAAAGTTTACCAATCGGGCGAGCATGAAATTAAAGCGCTGGACGATGTAAACTTGGCGATTGAACAAGGAAAGTTTGTGGTTATCTTGGGACCCAGTGGGGTGGACAAGTTGGCCGAATACCGTGCCGACAAAGTTGGCTTCGTTTTCTAAATACTTCATACGCATTGATGATTGGCTTGATGGGTGGCGTTTGGCGGCAATCGAGTCTTTGACTAAAAATAAAACAGTTATTATGATTGCACATCGATTGAAAACGGTTAAGAATTGTGATAATATTTTCGTTGTTAACGATGGTAAAATTGTTCAATCTGGAAAACACGATCGCTAAAAATCCCTCTTGAAATTTGGAACGCGGTGGGGTAAGCTATGGTGATGGGAAAATTAACTAACACATCAATTAAAAAGGACAAAAAAGCCCTGAAAGACGAAGTTGTCTTGGATAAGAAAGGTCGTCCTATGACCGCGGAACAAATCCAAGAACGACTGGAATGGTTGGTGGGTAATTTCCGTCTGGATTTCCGTGTGCATGATGAAAACCGCGAACTGGAGCCTGATGAAGAAGACGCTTACGATGATGTTGACAATTATTCCAGCGTGGACGACGAACTATTAGAATCTTACCGTAAGGATTTTTTTGCCTTGGGACGTCAGGGCGAAATTCAATTTCATAAGGAATATTATTATTACCTGACCGAATTATTGCCAGTAGCCAAACGCCGTTTGAACAACTACGCGAAACAAAACATTCCGACCGAGGAAGACAAAAAGAAAAACAAAAAAAAGTTTATCAAGAACCGCGAGAAAGAAACGTTGGATCACATTCAAAGCAATGCAGCATATCACCACGAAATTGAAGTAAAAATTGATGCCTTAAAAAGTACGTTGCTTAGTTTCGGGATTGCTATGCCAGAACCGGATATGATTGCCGGTGAGCCCAAGAAGAAAGACTCCATTGATAAAATTTTGTACGGTTACGAGCCGGACACCGCAATCAATAAATAAAATTTTGTGGATAATCACGCACGGTGTATACTGTGAATAATGACGACGGAGCAAAAGGATTTCCGCCCGTGGGTGGTTTATGTAGTGTGTTTGGGCGTGGCCTTGGTATTCATGTTTTTCTTTGGGTTGAACTCTCCGTTACATACTTTTAATTCGCATTGTGATTACCAATGGTACATGACGATGGGACGCGGGATGGCGTCGGGTAAAGTTATTTACCGTGATTTGTTCGACCACAAAGGTCCAATTGTCTACACGATGTTTGCGTTTGCTTGCTTATTCCCGAATCCGCAATTTGTGATTTGGTGCATCGAAGTTTTGTGCGTCAGTTGGTTCCTGGATTATTGCTACCGTATCGCGCGCAAATTTTTAAGTCCGTGGTTAAGTTTGTTAATTGTGCCGTTGATGATGATGGCGCTCAGTTCCAATTATGTGCGTGGGATTGAAGGGTCTTGTGTGGAAGAATATTGCCTGCCAGTTTTTGCGTACGCGTTGTTGTGTTTTTTAGAGTTCTTGTTGGACCGCAAACCGGCTACTTGGCGTCGCAGTTTAACATTGGGTGTCCTGATGGGTGTTTTATTTTGGACAAAATACACCATGCTGGAATTTTTTATCATCCCGCTTTTGATTTGGGTGGTGGTACAAATTGTTGAGCATAAATTCTTAGTTGTGGTGCGCAGCGGCTTCATCATGTTGGGCGGGTTTGTCTTGGTCACTTTACCCGTGATTGTGGTTTTCGCGGCGCTGGGGGCGCTTGACGACCTGTGGCAAGTTTATTTCATGGTGAACCTGGGGAGTTATACCGGCGATTATGAGAATGGTGTTGAGGTTTCGTATCAAAATCCGTGGAGTAATTTTGGGCAATCGTTTTTACTTTGTGCGTATTTTGGCGTGTTATTGTTGTTCGGTGTGGTTTGTTTTGCTGTTGCGCATTGGCGCCAAAAGAGTGGTTGGTTGTTGTTAATTGCGGTGTTGCCGACCTGGTTGTTGGTGGGTTTTATTTGCGGTTATGTTTACTATTATTTGCCGTTGTACGCGTACCTGACCTTGGGGATGGTGTATGTGGTAAAGCTTATCGCGCAAATGTTACAAAAAGCCGACATCAAAATTCAGCGCACGCGCGCCAAGGTAATTGGTTTGATTGTTACAATGGTTTTAAGTTGTTTGACGGCAATTCCGTTTGTGGAGAATATCTCCGAAATTAACCGTCCACGTGAAGTTTACGCACCGTTGCAGGTCGCTGATATCATTGCGGAATACAATCAAACTGCGGCACAACCGGCGACTTTGTTTTGTTATCGCATGGGGGATGGTGGTTTTTATAACGCGGCAGGGATAGTACCCAATGTTAAATATTACGCACAAAGTTCGTTTACGGAAACATCGTTTCCGGAAATGTTTGCGTCGTTTGACCAAACCATTGCGGAGCAACGTTGTGATTTCGTGGTTACATACCGTGCTACTTTTGAACGTAATCAAGAGTTTTTGTTGACTTATTACCATCCGTATTTTAATAATGATCTTGACGCCAGTAGCATCAGTTATGATTTTTACGAGCCGGGGGACTATTATTACAATACGATTGTCATCTTATATCGTAATTAAAGGAGCGGAAATGAAAAAATACGAAACCACATTATTGTATTTATTAAAGGGTAACCAAATTTTGTTGGCGATGAAAAAGCGCGGGTTTGGTGTAGGCAAGTACAACGGTATTGGTGGTAAGTTAGAACCGGGCGAAACCGTGGAACAAGCCATGGTGCGTGAAACGCAGGAAGAAATTTGCGTTACACCGACCAAATACCAAAAGCACGGCGTCTTGTTGTTTGACATGTATTACAAAGGCGAACATGTTTTGGAAAATGTGCATATCTTTACCGCGACCGAATTTGACGGCGAGCCGCGCGAAACCGAAGAAATGCGCCCGTCGTGGTTTGCTTTGGACCAAGTCCCCATGGACCAAATGTATCCGACGGACCGCAAATGGTTGCCGTGGGTTTTGGAGCGTCGTGGCTATTTTGAGGGGTATTTTAAGTTCGATAGTGAGATAAACGCCAAACCAGTGGAAGAAAAATTAGCGATCAAAGGTCCGTTGCCTGCGAACTGTTAATTGACAGCCGATGAAAAATTTGCTAAGATAGTTACTGTGAGGGCCGCTAGCTCAGTTGGTAGAGCAAGAGACTCTTAATCTTTTGGTCCAGGGTTCGAGTCCCTGGCGGCTCACCAATCCTTAACAAAACCGAATTGGTAAAAAAACGACTTTGGTCGTTTTTTTTATGATTGAACTAAATATGAAACTATGTTAATCTATTAATGGTCAAACAACTTAATATTTATCAAGAGAGTGGGACATTCCTAATTTTCGCCAAAAGACGAACGACCACCTATTCTCTTGAGAATAAGTTGTTTGACCACAACGGGAGTTCGTAGTTTTGGACTATGCCTCTCGTTAAGGGAGGCATTTTTATATGAAAAAATTACAATCAATCATTTGTTTAGCGATAATATTTATTTGTAGTTCAGTGTTGCTAACCGCTTGCGGGAGCAGTGTTAAATTCAAAATTAAATTTATGGTTGATAACGAAGAATATGCCGTTGTTGATACCGCCGGAAATGAAACCATTTCTATGCCGGAGAATCCCGTAAAGTTAAATTATGTTTTTGATGGTTGGTATTGGGATGAAAATGTTTGGCAAAATCCATTTACTGCAAATTCTTTATTAGACCAATCACTGAACAGCGATATGAAAGTTTATGCCAAATGGAGTGATGATAAAGAATTAAAAGGAACAAGAGCAAATTTTATTGATTTTAAACAAGTTGATAGTTCCATTTATAAAATATCGGTATCGAATGCTACTGAAATCTTAAACCTAAGTGATTATGTTGAAGTAAGTAACAAAAGCTCTTGGCAATTAACCACCGATATTCAAGCAATTAATAATATCCCAAGTAAAATTGCAACATTGAATATTGGCGATAATACTTATTATGTTTTAGTTACTACTCAAACTGGTGATGTAAAACTTTACACGTTAAACATTCGCAGAAGACCAATTTATATAGTTTCATTTGATGAATATGGTGAACCGCAACAAGTTGAAGAAGATAGTTATGCAAAACAACCAGAAAATCCTGAAAGGGTTGGTTATATATTTGCTGGTTGGAACTTTGATTTCTCATCAACAATTCAAAGTGATACATGCATTATTGCATTATGGACTGCCAATGAATATGAAATAAAGTATTGCTCTAACAATGATTTAGATATCGAAGAAACAGTTGATGTTACTTATGACGAAAATTTTATAACACCTCAAAATGATTTATTTACAAGAGATGATTATATTTTAGATGAATTTAATACAAAACAAGATGGTACCGGTGTAACATATTCTTTAAACACGAGTTATCCATACCGCTATGATAGTGATTTAATTTTATATGCAATTTGGAAAGGGACAAATTATAACATTGATTATATTTTAGACGATGGAATAAATAGTGTGGATAATCCATCGGTATATAATATTGAAAGTCCTACATTTACATTGAAAGATGCTGAAAAAGAGTTTTATATATTTTGTGGCTGGTTTATTGATAAGAATTTTCAAAACCAAATTACACAAGTAGAAAAAGGAACCACTGGAAATTTAAAATTTTATGCTAAATTTGAACCAGCCGATGAATTAAAATATAAATTATCTAACGATAAAACCTATTATTCTGTTGTTGGGTATTTTGGTAATCCAGAAAAAATTTTGATAAAAGAAAATTATAACGAATTACCGGTTAGGGAAATCTCTGCTTATGCTTTTAGCAATAACTTAAATTTAAAAACCATTGTAATCCCAAAAACTATTCTAAACATTGGAGAATATGCGTTTAGTGGTTGTAATAATATTACTTCGTTATTTATTCCAGGAAATGTGACCAATGTTGGTCCTTGTGCTTTTTATGGATGGAATTCTAATCAATTGATTTATTGT
This sequence comes from Eubacteriales bacterium, assembly GCA_018384735.1. Lineage (GTDB taxonomy): Bacteria > Bacillota > Clostridia > Christensenellales > UBA1242 > RGIG8050. The sequence goes on from JAHAXB010000002.1 coordinate 16,042, forward strand.
GAATTTGCATATCCATACGACACGATTCAATGTGATGTGCAAATTTCAATTGATGGAAGTGGAATTTTGATTCCTATATCATATACTCCTGTTGGAATATGTTTAGGCCCACTTGTAATACAAATGCCATATTGTAGCTGGCAAAATGGATGGCAAGATGAGTGTAATGCTCAAATTTTATGGTATGGAAGGGATTGGAAATATGTTTCTGGAATTCCGACAGCTAATGCTGGTTTAAGCGAACAACAAGGTTGGTTGGCTTACAAAGCTAAAGTTGATTACTATAATCAGATGGCTACAGGTAAGTTACAACAACTTGGCAATTTGTTAGCATTATGGAACAATGCACAAACAATTGAAGACAAATACGAATATTTACAATCTTATAGTTATCAAGGGACTTTTGAGACGTTAGAAGCTGAAATTACAATGAACTGGAACAGTTTGGTAAGTTTGTATAATTCAGTTGTGAAAAATCAAAAACCAACAAACAATTATGCTGACCCGCAATTTGCAATATCAATTTACAAGCCAATTATTGAATTTAACATTACCAATCAAGCGGCGGAGCAATTAACTGTTGCAGAAATTAATGGTGCGATGGTGAATAATTGTTTGAACAGTGGTAAAGTAACGGTTAACTTGTTAATTGATAGTGAAGGCATAGTGAATGAGACAGTGGCAGCAGCGTATCGTTTAATTGACTGGGCAGTCTATGGACCAGCTTATAAAGACGATGAACGGTTAACAAACGTTGCTGACATTTATATTACTGATAGTAATTTAAACGGTTTATCATATTTTGATTTGGCACTTACAAATACAACTTGGGAAGGTCAAGGCGGTATCCGCTATTTCTTGACATATCAAACTAACTCTAATAATAGTTTTTATGAACATTCGCAAGTTGAAAATTTTGTACTAAAAGAAAATAGTTATTTTAGTCGAAAGGGTATTTGTTTTGATGGCGAAACAATTTATTATTACTACGAAGGTACAATTTTAATAAACCTTTAGATATATAATTTTAGTAGAGAGTTTAATAACTAAAATGGTTGGCAGTTAAACGTGTGCTTGTCTGTGCGCTGATTAATCGACTTGAACATATACGCAAAATTATTGATATAACAATCGACTATTATTTATAGTTTCAGTTATCAAAGTCGTTGGCTCACCGGAGAAAAAGTTGGCAAGCGCCGACTTTTTTTAGTGTAAAATGAAAAATTTGGCAATAAATGTTTGCAATTGTAAAATAGAAAATGATATAATATCGATATGACAGAGAGCGAAAAAGAAATCGAAGACAAGGGCTTGTTTCAAGTCGTTTTGGATGATGACGAAGAAGTTATCCAAGTGATTCGTCCTCACAAGGGTCGTGCTTGGTTTGGCATGATTGTTGGTTTGATTTTATTAACCTTAGTGATGGTGCCGTTTGGTATTATGATGATTGTCTTTCACGACCAAGGCGATAGTGATTCGTTGGGCGCGGGAATTGGTGCGTTGGTGTTCTGGGGTATTTTAACTGCGTTTGGTATTGTTTCAATCGCCCTGTGGAGTCACAAGACGGTTTACGCATGGACCAACAAGCGTGTGTTAATCCGTACTGGTTACATTGGTGTGGATTACAAAAGTTTGGATTTGACCATGGTTGGTGCTTTATCCGTGAATGTCACAATGGTCGATAAATTGTTGCGTAGGAATACCGGTACGATTGTTTTCGGCAGTATGGCCAGCCCGATGACAACTCAAAACGCTTCCAAGTTTAATTTCGCTTTTGTTTATGATCCGTACCGCGTTTACAAAGAAATCAAGGGGCACATTGACCAAAAGAAAAATGCAAAATAAAAATTACTAAAAAGACCCGTGCGGGTCTTTTTTTATTGAACGCGAATGTAAATGGCTTTGAAAAGTTCGTTGCCCGTGTTTTTAATTTCGTGGTAAACACCACGCGGGAAGACGAAAAAGTCGCCCGGTACGAAAGGGTAGGTACCGTCTGCATCGCAGACTGTGCCGGTGCTGGCTAAAACATACATGCATTCGGTACAATCTTCGTGGCAGTGCCAAGCAAACATCGCGTTAGGTGCTAAACAACTTTTGGTGATACCTTGCACATTTGAAATTTCGTCGGGCGCAACCAAAACTTTCTTCGTGCCGGCTCCGTCATGGGCAGGGTTCAAATCAAAACTGCTCGCGTCTTTTTTAATGATTTTCATAATGAATGGAGCTGATGGCGAGATTCGAACTCGCGACCTTTTGATTACGAATCAAATGCACTACCGACTGTGCTACATCAGCGTGGGTTAAGTTTACCATGAAAACCATGGGTAATGCAAGCCGAAATCGTCGTATACATAATTATGCGCCGAAGCATGAAATTTTGGTTACAGCTCTTGGTTATCGTCGGGGTGCTGGTGGTTTATTTGGTCACAGTGGTTAATCCGGTGGTTTTTCATTATGCGGATGCGGTGGTGGATGCGTTGACCGTGCAAGCGGTCAGCTGTGGCGTGGCGGACGTGGTGAAAACCGACACTTACAGCAGTCTGACCGATATTCGTCGTGACGCGAACGGTACCATTACCAGTATCAACGCGGACGCTTTGGCGATGAATGTTTTGGCAGCGCAAGTTTCTGCCCGTGCGCAAGAACATTTAACTGTGCAAAACGAAGTGCCGGTTCCGCTGGGCACCTTTTCCGGTGTGCCGTTCTTGGTTGGGCGCGGGGCTCCGGTGAACTTGAGGTTGCAACTAATTGGCGCGGTAAATTGTAATTTTGAATCCGAATTTAAGTCTGCCGGCATTAACCAAACTGAACATAAAATTACTTTACGCAGTTACGCAACGGTGGATGTAATTTTACCGTTGTATACAAAACGTACTAATATCGTGATTGAAATGTTATTTTCGGATAGCATTATCGTGGGCGAAGTACCAGAATTTATGCTGACGCATACAATGAGTTAAAGGAAGCCTGGAAAGGCGGCCTTGCAAAGGAGGATTCAATCATGTGGTATTATTCAATGAATGTGGATGCTTTTTACCAGCCCAACTATTTATGGGAATATAATGGCTACAATTATTACAATAATTGGAACTATTGGAACCGCAACAACATGGGCAATTGTAATTATTACAACCATATGCCGCACGCCATGTTCTTTATGGTTGGCTAAGAAAAAATGCGGAAAAGCTCCGCATTTTTTAATTACATTTCAACGCCACTAAATTTTTCATCAGGGGCAATACCCAAAGCGTTATCGCGTGATTTGTTAATGATGCGTTCGATGCTTGGTAATTCGGTTGTGGCACGTTTGACCAAATCGCGTTGAGCAAAATATGCTTCGCCATAGGTAATGCCAAAGTTTTCAAGTTTTGGCTTTTCTGTTCTGACAAATCCTTTGGCAACACAACTGGCGATAAATTCATCCAAGGCAGGCACATTGCGTTGGAAAGTACCGCGGGCAAAAATAACTTGGGCGCAAGCTTCTGCATAACTTCTGAGCCAAGCCATCTCATAGCCGGCTTTGGTGCGGATGTCGCTTTTGCTGTTGAAAGTAGTGTGATAAATGATGTCGTCAATAATTTTGAAACGCATATCATCTTCGGTATGGAATTGAATTTCGGTGTTTACATTGCCAATTCGTGTGTTAATATGAACGGCTTCGTAAGTTTTTTTACCACTGTGTGCGTAATCGTTAATTTTGGGTAAACCGCCGAATTCAAGTTGCATATGACCAACTGCGGTTTGCAAATCATCATAAGTGTCCAAGATAACAGAAATACGGGCATAATCGCTGACGCAATTAACCATTTCGGCTTCCTTGCCGTGAAATTTTAAGTTGATGGCTTCTTCTTCGGAAAGCCCCGTAGTGTCGTTCAGGGCAAAACGACTGTACTTACCAATGACACTACCGACACCTTTTTGTCCGCAGTTAATGATACCAATCCGCGTCGAACCCTTGGGATATTTAATTTCGCATCCATCTTCCTTGTAGATGTCATAGTTTGGGTCGCCTTCATGGATTTTTGTTAGGTGCATGGGAACCGCTTTTAATAAGTTGTTTTCAAGGTTACTGTAAAGCGTGAGTACTTCTTTGTAAATGTCGTTAAGCTGTTTAACTGGGGTGGTGGTTATTTCACCTTTTTCGTTAACGGTGTCTTCGGTACCAATGATATTGAAAATATTTAACGAACCATCGGGAGTAAAAATCTTGACCGGTCCGTTGTCATGTTTTTTTACATAGTCTTCGACATAAGCTCGGTATTCTGGTGAGCCATATTTAATGTTTGGATTGATTTTGCCATCTGGGGTTAAAACTCTGATAAGTTCACTGTTGTTTCGTTTGATGTAGTTAATAAAAAGATTGCGATTTAAACCATGGTTGAAGATATGGAAAAAATTATGTTCCATCTCTTCAAGAGTTAATTGTTCTACGGGTTTTTCAATCGGTTTTTCAATTATTTCTTCCATTTTTTACTCCTTAAAACAAGTTAATAGTATATCTTATATAGATAGTAAATGTCAAATTTGTGTCGGTTTGAACCATGATTATGATTTTTCTTTTCTGGGTAATCATGGTATTATGAGTTTTAGTTGGCGGCGTATGTTTGAATCTAAATCTCAGGGTAATTTGTTAAGGGTCATTTTGCATTGCGATCTAAACAATTTTTTTGCTTCGGTTGCAATGAAACTGCATCCAGAGTTGCGCGGTAAATACATTGCGGTTTGTGGTAATCCGAGTTTACGCAAAGGCATTGTGTTAGCCAAAAGCGAAAACGCCAAAAAGGTGGGTGTCAAAACCGGCATGGCGATTTGGCAAGCCCGACAAATTTGTCCAGAAATTGAAATTGTCCCGACTGAATACGACGCCTATGAAAAGTATAGTAAAATGGTGCAAGCCATCTATTACCGTTTTACTAACCAAGTGGAACCGTTTGGCATTGACGAATGTTGGCTGGACGTAACGCACAGTCAAAAACTGTTTGGCGATGGTCTGCAAATTGCGGATAAAATCCGCCGAGCAGTCAAAGCGGAGTTGGGCTTAACGATTTCGGTTGGTGTGTCATTTAATAAAACCTATGCCAAGTTGGGGAGCGATTTGGCGGCGCCGGACGCGGTGGTAGCGATTACGCTGGATAATTACCAACAATTGATTTATCCGTTACCGATTAGTAACTTATTGTTTATTGGCAAGCGGACACAAGTGTTACTGCAAAAATTGAATGTGCAAACGATTGGCGATTTGGCGAACTACGATGTGACATTGTTAAAAAGTTTTATGGGCATTAACGCGGAAAAACTGATTACGGCGGCACGGGGCGAAGATTACAGCGATGTCAACGATTATTTGTTTCATGAAGTGCCACGCAGTGTGGGGAACGGCACGACGGTGCCATATGACCTGACCAGTAAAAACGAAGTGGAATCCGTCTTGTATTTGTTGGCGGAAAAAATTGCGTACCGCTTACGGGAACATAATTTGCAGGGGTATACCATCCACCTATCGATTAAGGACACGTTGTTACATTGGTGTGGCGCGCAAACCAGTTTGCCATATCCGACTCACGCAGTGTTGACGATTCGCCGTACCGCCAGCGCTTTGTTCGACCAACTGTGGGTGCAAAAGCCGTTTCGGCCGGTGCGGGCTTTGCGCATTGCGGTGGCAAACTTAACCGACGCGCCCAACCTGCAAACTAACTTATTGGCGGAATTGAACGATGAAGCCAAAAACCAGGCGCTGGATAATGCGTTCGATAAAATTCGTCGCAAATACGGCACCGAGCAAATTATGCTGGGCGGTACGGCAGAAAGTTACCAGAAATTAGGTTTTGCGTTACACATGTACGATTGCGATAATGTGGAAAAATTAACCGAAGATAATGATACAGTTGAATAAAAAACAGCCGTGTGGCTGTTTCGTTTTTGGAGGCACGGGCCAGAATCGAACTGGCGCATAACGGTTTTGCAGACCATCGCTTTTCCACTTAGCAACCGTGCCACAGATAACTTATTATATACAACAGCATCGCATTTGGCAACCATAATCTTAATTTCCGAAAACTTGATTTGCAAAAGCGGCGGGGGTGTGGGTATAATAGAACATGGCACAAATTATTGACGGGAAAGCTTTGGCAGGTGTAGTGCGCGCAAATGTTGCGGCCGAAGTGGCACAAATTAAGGCGCAAGGTGGTTGCGTGCGTTTTGCTGCCGTATTAGTGGGGGAAGACCCGGCAAGCCAAATTTATGTGCGTAACAAGCAAAGGGCTTGCGAAAAAGTGGGCATCGAATTCGAGTTACATACTTTGCCAGCAACCTGTCAATATCAAGATTTAGTAAACCTAATTCGTCGTTTGTCGGCGGATAAAAAGATTAATGGGGTGTTGTTGCAGTTGCCGGTACCGCTGAATGTAATTGGTAATCATTTAACCGAGGTCTTGAACCTGATTGACCCACAAAAAGATGTGGACGGCTTGACGGTTGCAAACTTGGGAAAATTGGCAAGTGGCGATGATTGCTTGATACCGTGTACGGCACAAGGCGTGTTGTACGCGATTAACAGCGTGTGTCCAAATTTGATGGGAAAAAACGTGGTCATGATTGGACGCAGCCGGATTGTGGGACGTCCAACCAGTTTGTTATTAACGAACCAAAATGCGACGGTTACCGTTTGTCACAGTCGTACCCGCAATTTGGCGGAGCATACCCGTAAAGCGGATATCATTGTGGTAGCGGCGGGTTGTCCGAATTTGGTTACCGCCGACATGGTGAAACCCGATGCGATCGTGATTGACGTAGGTATTAACCGTTTGGCAGATGGTAAGTTAGTTGGTGACGTAGATTTTGCAAATGTGGAAAAAGTGGCGTCCGCAATTACGCCGGTGCCCGGTGGAATTGGACCTTTGACGATTGCGTTCTTGTTAAATAATATCGTGGTTGCGTATCGCCGCCAACACGGTTGTTAAAGCGTCAATAAAAGTTTTAATTTCGTCTAGCGTGTTATTCATACCCAAGCTGACGCGCAGGACTTGTTTTTGCGCTTTGGGAGATAATTTCATGGCGTCCAGTGTGCGGTTGCCTTTGGCGTGTGATGCGCAAGCCGAACCTAAGCCCACATAGATTTCCCGACTGGATAAGGCGTTCATGACGGTTTCGCCGAAAATGTTTGGTAACAAGATATTGGTAATGTACGGGTTGTTGTTAATGCCGTTGACTTGACAGCCGGCGGGCAAATGTTCCACCAAATAGCGGTGCAGTGTGTCGACTTGGGGACAATTAAAGTTTTCCGCTGCGGTGGCTAAACCGATAACGGCGGCGTTGTTTAAGGTGCCGTGAGGTGGTTCAATCTTGATGCCGTCACGCATCCATAATGCAGCTACACCTTTGGGACCATGGATTTTGTGACCGCAGATGGTTACGCTATCTAAGCCCAGTTGAGTAACATTAAAATCAAATTTACAGAAGGCCTGTGCGGCGTCGGCGTGAATGTGGGTCTTGGGATTGCGGGCGCGTACCGTGGCAATGATGGCAGCGGCGTTCTGATAAGTGCCGATATCACTGTTGACTAAACTGAAAACAAAGAGTGCAGTTTGGTCGGTAATTAACTGTTGCAGGGCGTCAATGTCAATGGTGCCGTCACGCTTTAATGGCGCTGTGGTGACTGTGTAACCGCGTTCCGCGCGGGCTTTCGCGTAAAGGTAAACCGAGTTGTGGTCGCCCGCAGTTATTACCAAATGTTGTTCAGGGCGGCGTAGGCAGTGGTCCATAATTAAGTGGTTAGCTTGGGTCGCGGTATTGGTGAAAATCATTTGACCGTCGCTTGCGTGTAATTTTTGCATTAAACGGGCACGCGCTTGGTCGATGGCTTGGGCAGCGTGAATTCCGCCTAAGTACAAAGTATTCGCGTTGAAATAATTATTTTGCTCGGTGTCTTGCATGGCTTGCCAAGCGACCGGGTTAATTTTAGTCGTGGCGGCGTTATCTAAATAAATCATAATTTAATTATAATATTTGACGGAATTCCGTCAAACACATATAATTGATTTTGTGTTGAAGATAGCATATGTGAACGGATACCAGGTGGGGGAAAAGGTTGAACTTCCCGTGGCAGAAAATCTGCTATCTGGCTATACTGACTTTTATGAATCCAATCGTGAATTTTACCAAGGTCACATGAAGAAACATGATGCAGTGGAAAATGAAGCCGTGGCGGCCGAAGACGAAGAAAACGCTGCTAGTGAACAACTGGAAAAACAAGTAGACAGCGAAACTCAAGCGTTTATTAACATGTGGGGCAGTCGAGATTTCGCAACCGCAACTTTGGTCGGTTTGGATATTGATTGGGATGCCGTGCAGGAAAAAATTATAGCGGAACAAGAAAAGAACATTTTGCCGTCGCAAAGTCAATTGGTGGATACTGCTAACCAATTACGCAATGTGGCCAGTGTGTTGGCTTATTCCGAACGCATTGTAACGCGCTTGCACCGTAAAGCCGTGGACCAAGAAATGATTGATTTAATGATTCAAGGTTTTGAAACTTTGTTAGCGCAGGTAATCAACCGTGGCATTGCAGTACCGGAACTGGAAGGTGCAGAAAGTAAAAAATTGCAAAAACTAAAAACTGTAGATGCAATTATTGATTATGCTAAACATTTGTTTAGTTTAGGGAGGTAAAAATGAAAGTTTGTGTTTGCGGTGGAACTAACCCAGCAACCAATAGTAAATTTTTGAACAGTATGCGTCGTGTGGGTGAACTGTTTTGTGACAATGATGTTGAGTTGGTTTGGGGTGGTAACCAATACGGCGTTTTAGCGGCGGTGCACCAAGTTTACGTCGAACGCAAGAAACCTAATACTTTGTATTTGCCTAAAGTTTATTTGGATGACTTAAATGGGATGAAGACGGACAAAGTGGTTGTAACCGAAACTATTCCGGAACGTCAGGATGCAATGATGCATAACAGCGAAGCCGTGGTCTTTGTACCGGGTGGCATTGGTACTTTGTACGAGTTCTGGTCAGCGGTGGAAATGTTACGTTCGGGCGAAATCGAGAACAAGTTGTTCTTGTATAACTTTGATGGTTTTTGGGATAAACAAATTGAGTTCTTTGATTTCATCAACCAAAATGGTTTTACCAAAACTGGTGTGGGTGGCAGTCCGTACAAAATTAAACCGGAAGATTTGTTTACCGTGGTAGACACGCCGGAAGATTTGATTAAAGAATTATTAAAATTGAAAAAATGAAAATAAAAAAGTCCCGACGGGGACTTTTTTGAAAAGGGGGTAAGGGCTTAGCAGCAGGATGTGTTATGGAATTTGCACATAATGTCTTTGCCGAAAATAATGAACAAGATGATCAAGGTGCAAAGATCCAAACCGAAGAATCCGCCTTTCAAGATAACCATTAACAAAATGATCATCCATAAAACGTCACAGCTGGTGCTGCATTTCTTTGGCTTGGGTTTTTCACAGTTGCAATCGCAGCCGCATTGACCATTCAAACCTAACCCTTTGAACATTTCATCTAACATTTTATTCTCTCCTTATTGCTATGTTCGGACAACCGGCGCGCCTGCTTTTGTAAATTTCCCGTTGTCCTACCTCATGATATGGAAAGGTGTTTTAATTTGTTAAAATATCTTGCAATTTGTCAAGCAAAAATGTTATCATATAGTATGAAAAAATTATGGGATACAATAATTGATGGTATGGATAAAGTTTGGGATAGAATGATTGAGTTATTGGCTAAGGTTAACTCCTACATTCCGTTGTCGGCGGTTTTGCTGGCTGGCTTCGGTTTAATCGGGGTAGTTTTGGTTTTAGCCATCTGCGGTTGCGTATTGCGTAAACGCTTGGTACCGCACTGCTTAATCTGGACGTACTTTACTTTTGCGACCATTATCATCTTTGCGCACGCGGGCAATAATTTGACTGCCGTTGTTGAAGCCATGGAAATTCCCGTATTAGTTGTTTTGGTTTGCTATCTTTTGAATTTGATTTTCCGTCGTCGTCCGCGTTATACCTATGTTGAAAAAGAGGTTTATGCGCGTCAATTGGCCAAAGGTCAAGTTTATCAATTAAATGCTGATGGAGCGGTCATCGTTCCTGAACCGAAAGCTAAGAAAGTGAAAAAAGAAAAAGTAAAGCCAGCGGAAAAAAATGACCGCGAAGTGGCTGACGAAATGCAAGCGGATAAAATCGAAAACGTGGACGAAGTAATTGATTCGGAAGCCGCGTTGCGCGAAGCCGAAAAAGCCGAACGCGAAGCTGAAAACGCCAAATTAGCCGCTGCGGAACAAGCTGCCCGCGAAGCACGCGAAGCGGAAAAAGCCGCCGAACGTAAAGCTGCAGAAAAAGCAGCGCGTGAAGCATTCAGTATGCCAGCCAAGGAAGAACCAGTTAAACGCGTAGACAAAACTGATTTCTTAACCGCGCGTACCGTACGCCCGAATTTGACTTCATCAACCGCGACCGCCGGTGTTGATTTGCCAACCGTGAACCCAATTCCTGACAAGTCTTACGAACCGACCCGCGAACCTACGATTGTTACCAAACCGATTTCGCAAACTGTTCCAGGTTTGAAAACGGGTTCTAGCACAACTCCGCGCTTTAGTACAACACCGCGTCCGACCAGTTTTGGTTCAACTGCAAGCCGTCCGACAACTCCGACCAGCAGTTTTAGCAGTTTGAATTCGCGCCCGAGCACGACCCCGACCAGTTCGTTTAGCCGTCCGACAACCAGCAGTACTGCAACTGTTAAGCCGGCGACCAATTCGTCAACGGCTCGTTCGACCGAAGACATTATGGCAGCAATTGAACGTTTGCGTAACAGTATGAAAAAATAATTGATGAGCAATAAAAAAACGCCGGTTGGGCGTTTTTTTTGTGTGTTTTAATTTTTGGTTAGGGTATAGCTGGTGGGGGTATCGTTGATTTGGTAGCCTGCCGCGGTAATTGCAGCGCGCAGTTGGTCGGCGGTTGCCCAGTCGCGGGCTTTTTTTGCGGCTAAGCGTTGTTCTGCCAATTTGGTAATTTCGTCTGGAATGGTTTCGGTTTGTACTTCGGTGTTCGCGGCGGTTGCTAAAGACAGTGATAAAACTTGGTCGAATTCTTCGGTAACCAAACGATAAATGTCGGCGGAATCCGGTTGCTTTAAGGTTTGATGCAAAACTGCCAAGGCCACCGGTGTGTTTAGGTCGTTACTGATGGCGTCGGTAAAAGATTGGCGCAAATCTGCGATGACTTTCGGGTCGGTCTTGGCGGTAGCGGTGCGGTGACGGCGCAAAGCGTTTACAATGTTACGGTAGTTTTCACGCGCGGCGTCCAAAGCGTCAAAAGTAAAATTTAAAACGGTGCGGTATGTGGTTTGCAAAAATAACAAGCGCAAATGCATGGGGTCGTAACCTTTGTCGATAATGTCTTGTAAGGAGTAGACGTTGCCCAAAGATTTGCTCATTTTACCACCGTCAATTTTCATGAATTCGTTGTGGAACCAAAAGTTACACATTTTTTTACCGGTTGCGGTTTCGGATTGCGTGATTTCATTGGTGTGGTGAATTGGAATGTGGTCCACGCCACCGGTGTGAATATCAAACGGTAAAGGTAAGTATTTCATCGAAATCGCGGAACATTCAATGTGCCAGCCCGGGCAACCCACACCCCATGGTGAGTCCCATTTTTGAATGGTGTTGGGGCCGACAAACTTCCACAAAGCAAAATCGTTAACGTTACGCTTTTCGCCGAGTGCGACACGTGCACCGCCAATGTTACCTGCTAAATTACCTTTGGATAATTGGAAATAGTTAGGAAAAGTTGATGCGTCAAAATAAATGCCATCGCTGGTGCGGTAGGTGCAACCTTTTTCTTCCAACGTTTGAACCAAAGCAATCATTTCTTCAATGCAATGAGTGGCAGGCACAATGTGCTTGGCGGGTTTAATGTTTAAGCGTTCAATGTCGTGCATGAAAATGTCGGTAAACTTCTTGGCGATTTCCAAAGGATGTACGCCCATTTTGCGCGCGGTGGTTTCAACTTTGTCTTCGCCGATGTCGCCGTCGCCCACCAAATGTCCGACATCGGTAATGTTCATCACATCTTCGATTTGGTAGCCATTAAAGCGCAAAGTCTTTTTCAAAATGTCGCCACAAACATAGGCACGCAGGTTGCCGATATGGGCAGTGTAGTAAACGGTTGGGCCGCAGGAGTACATTTGCACAACACCGGGTTTAACCGTGTAAAATTCTTCTTTCTGTTTGGTCAAAGTATTATAAAGTTTCATAACTTCATTATATCGCATAAGATAAACTATGGAAAATGAAAAAAGCGATTTGACTTTAATTAACCGCAACCAACTCACTGTTACCGGTGTGAAAAAAATAAAAAGTAGCGAACCCGAGCAAATCGTGTTGATTTTGCATGATAGTGCGTTAGTGATTGGGGGTTGTAACTTGTTTGTAGTGGCGGCCAGTATCCAAACCGGGGAAGTGTCGATTGGCGGTTTGGTAAAGTCGTTACGCTACACGGGTGTTAGCGACAAAAGGAAATTTTCGTTCAAAAACTTGTTCCGTTAAACATAGTCATAGTTGTGTTAGTGTTAATGCCCAATACCGCGGTGGTGCAGCTTTTGCAATTTTTTGTGTTGGTGTTTTTCTTGTGGATTGTGGTGGCGGCATGGAGCGCGCGCTTGCATTTGCCGAAAACCAAATGTGAAAATTTGTGGGACGTTTTATTGGTAGTTGTGCTGTTAATTTATGCCATAACATTGAAAATAATTTTCTCGACATAATTTGTGGAATTGGTTATAATGAAAGTGAATATGGGGATGACAACACAACTTTTGGCGGCGTATACTGGACAGCAGTTCATTAAGGACCTGTCGTGGATTGTTGTAATTGTTGTTAGTATTGCGGGAGCATTGTCCACGCTTTATGCAGTTTACATTTTTTATTTGTTCATGACTGCCAGCGACCCCACTAAACGTAAAGCTGCGAAAGACCGTTTGATTAAGGTGTTTTCTTCCACGATTATCATTGTGGCGTTGGCTGGTGTGTTGGCGGTATTGGATGTAATTTTTGTAACGCAAAAAGGTAGTTACACTGGACCAATTGCCGGTGGTAATGGGGTGCGCGAATATTCGTCCTATACGATGGATGGTGATGTTAGTTGTACTTTGTCGGCAAATCCGAAATCGGGTGGTTTGGAAATTACCGGGACATTCAGCTTGTTTACCTCAATGATTAAAGGTGATGGTGCGCAAATTGATCCGAAAGGTAATTTAACCACAATTACCGATGTCCGTGTTGTGTCACCCAGTGATTGGCCGACCCCGTTAAAATTTAGCGATAAATTAAGTGTTTATGCCACAACTGATGATAAAAGTGGCGGTAATGTTACTAATTGTAAATTCGTAATTATGGCGAGTGGTTTCAGACCAGAAAGCGGCGGTTATGTGACCATTCCGGTGGTTTCGCAAGAGCCAAACATCATTACGGTGGCAGTTAAATTTAATTACGTTGCTGATGCTTCGAAATCATACGGCGCCACATGTAATGTTAAATTGAGAACTAACGACAGTTTACTGAGATTTGCCAAAAGCGCTTAAGTTTATTTGACGATAAAAACATGTCATGATAGAATAAAGCCATGGAAAAGAAGAACGAAAATTTAACCAACGAAATTTGCGTCGCAATTGCGAAACAATTACGCAAACCGGTAGCTGAAGTTACCGTGAATAAAAAATTAAAGGAAGATTTGAACGCTGACAGTTTGGACTTGGTCGAGTTGATGATGAATTTGGAAGAACAATACCACATTACCATCGCTGACGAAGACTTGGTCAAAATGCAAACCATTGGTGACGTGGTTAATTACATTACCAAAGTAATGAAATAATTTTTTATGCTAAGTAAAAAAGGCAACCGTGTGCTGCCTTTTTTTGTTATTTATTTGGTTGTGGTTAGGTATTGTGCCAACGCTTTAATGTCGGACAAGGCGAAATCGGTTTGGGCGCCCGTGGTCAGGTTTTTAACCCGTACGCGTCCGGTGTTGATTTCGTCGGCGCCGATGACCGCTGCACAAGGGATTTGTGTGGCGGCAGCGTATTCCATGGCTTTGCCGACTTTGGGTTTGGCTGTCCAAAGCATGGTGGGAATACCGAAGGAACGCAGTTGGTTAGCCAAAGCGTGGCATTGTGGGGCTGTGTCCATGGGGACAAGTAAAAGCTTAATGGGGTTCGCGGTTTGCGTTGCGGAAAGTAGTGTGCTGATGGGTTCCAAACCGAATGATAAACCGACAGCAGGATAAGCGACACCCGAACCAACAAAGTTAGTGATGATTTGGTCGTAACGTCCGCCACCACCTAAGGACGAAGTGTAACGGCCTTGGGCGTCAAAGACTTCCCAAACTACACCGGTGTAGACGTTAAGCCCGCGTGCTAACGACGGGGTGAAGAGGCAGTATTGATTTAAGCCAAGCGCGGTTAATTGTGACCAAAGTTCTTTGATTTCGGCGATACCTTGGTTGTCCGGAAGAATTTTTTCCAGAGCTGGTAAATCTAAACTAACCGTTTCCAAAAGTTTGACCGCTTTGTCAGCCGGTAAGAACTTGCCCAGTTCGGTCAAAGTTTCTTCGCGGGTAATCTTTTTAATTTTATCCAGAACGCCGATGATGGCGTCATGGTTTTGCGTAACGCCTAAAGCTTGTAACAGTCCAGTCAAAATTTGGCGGTGACCAATTTGAATTTGCGGGGTAATCCCCAGTTGCAGATAGCAGGTAATCGCCAGTTCCAACAATTCGATTTCAATACCACGGCTACCGTCGCCGACAACATCAACATCGCATTGGATAAATTCGCGCAAGCGACCGGCCTTAACCGGACCATTGCGGAAAACTTTACCGATTTCGTAACGCTTGAATGGCAGTTTCAAACTGCGGTTTAGTGCAATGTATTTACAAAATGGCACGGTCAAATCAAAGCGTAGTCCCAAATCGCGGGCACCTTGGTCGGACAAGCAATAAATTTCTTTGACGATTTCGGCTTGTTCGCCGTATTTGTAGGTCAACAAGTCGCGATAGTTTAACATCGCGGTGTCCAACGGTTGATAGCCGTATAATTCAAAATTACGGCGTAACGTATCCGTAATGTGGTTACGCAGGTTCATGACCGCTGGGTCAAAATCGGTGACACCTTTTAAGTTGTGAATTACCATTTACGTTCTTTTACCTCGTTGATATCAAGTTTTTTGTACAAGACGCTGATTTCGCCCAGTGTCTTGCCCGCCAACCATTGTTCGACTTTGGTGGTACCTTGTGGAATGAAATATTTTAACATGCCGGTGGCGGCGCGGATGACAGCCACACATTCGGCAATGATTTGTGGGTCCAAAGATTTCCACGGGGTATTATCGCTGAACCATTTATTGCCAAAAGCGACCAAGCTCATGGCAGTAGCCAAGGCCTTGCTGCAATAGCCGCCTTCGACCAAGGTATTAAATTCGGTGACTGCATTGTCGATGGCTTGCGATACGGTGGTGTTGGGGCGCATAGCCGGAATCTCACCATTAAATTTGTTTTTGATGAAACTTAAAGTACGGTTGACCAAATTGCCGTAGTTATCAATCAGTTCGCCGTTGACGGTGTAGACGAAGTCTTCAAAGGAGAAGTTCGCATCTTTTTTGTCGTTGGTGTTGCGCAAGAAATAGTAACGAATCATGTCGACGTCAAAGTTGTCAATCAATTGACGGGCGCTGATGTAGTTGCCCGAAGATTTGGAAATCTTTTTGCCATTCATGTTTAAATATTCACTGCTGATAATGTAATCCGGTAAGTGCCATTGGTGTTTGTTTTCGGCTAACAGCAAGCCCGGCAAAATTACGCTGTGGAACGGGATATTGTCTTTGGCGTGGACATAGTAGTGGCGTTTAACGGTGTCGCGACTATCTAATAAGAAGTCTTCCCAATCTGGCTTAATGGCTTTGGTCGCGGACAAGTAACCCAAAACATTTTCCGCCCAAATATAGATGCGTTTATCGGTAATGTCGCCGAGAAGTTTGTTTGCGTTGTCGGGCAGTGGGACGCCCCAAGTGATGTTGCGGGTAATGGCACGGTCAACCAAACCTTCGTTTAAGTATTTGTTGGTCATGCCAACCGCGTTGTTCGTCCATTGTTTTTGTTTGTCCTGTAAGTTCTTTTCGATGGCGGATTGGAATTTGCTTAAACGCAAATAGATTTGTTTGGTTTCGCGTAATTCGGGAGTGGCACCACAAAGTTTGCAGTGCGGGTCTTTCAAATCTTCGGGTTCCAAAATTTTACCGCAATGGTCGCAGGAGTCGCCTTTGGCGTGTTCGCCACAGAATGGGCAAGTGCCTTCCACATAACGGTCGGGTAAGTATTGTTGACATTTAGTGCAGTACAGTTGCGGTACGGCTTTCACGAAAACATTGTCGGTGTCGTAAAGGTCGGCGTGAAATTGGGAAGCAAAGGTTTGATGATTAGGATTTAGGGTTGCCGTGTAGTTATCAAAAGAGAAACATAAATCGGCAAAATCGCGTTTGTGACTTTCATTGTATTTTTCTGCGACTTGGTTCGGGGTGATACCTTCGGTTTTGGCGGTTACCAAAATTGGCGTACCAAAACAGTCGCTACCGCTGACAAAACTGACCGCGGCGCCATGATCACGGTAATAACGGGCCAAGACATCGGCGGGTAATGATGACGCGATGTGACCCAAGTGCAATTGACCGTTAGCGTACGGCCAAGACAATCCAATTAGTACATTCATTCTCATATAAATGGATTGTAACATAATTTTGGTTAAGTCACAATCGTAATCTTTGGGGTATGTCACAGGATAATTGACAAAAAGTAAGTAAACACTTAAAATTAAGCATAGAAATTAACGCAATAGGAGGTAATTGATTATGCCTAGTGGACATGGTGCAAGTAGCGGTGGCGGACATTTTGGCGGAGGACATTCCAGTTCTTCGTTCGGAGGTGGACATTTCGGCGGTAGCCGTTCCAGCTCTTCATTTGGTGGTGGACACTTCGGTGGCTCACGCGCGAGTTTCACTCCGCGCCCACATCGCCCGTTTTATCAACCACGCGTAGTTTTCTTCGGTGGTCATCATGTCTATTTGGATTCGGGTCGTGCCAGTACGGTTTCGGTCTTGGGTGTTTTGATTGCGATTGCGGTTATCGTTACAATTTTCTTAGCCTTTGGTTGGTTGGGAAGTGGTAATGATGTTAATGAATATCAAGAAGAAATGAATCGTATTGAAAGTGATTACGATAAATATCACAAAATGGCGGAATACGCCGATGAACATAGCGAATACACAACACATGGTGATGTGAAATATTTTGAAGAATACCCCGGTAGTGGTAAGTATTGTATTTTTTATGCTTTTGATACGCCGAATGGACGAGTGGAGGATGGTTCTTCATATTATGTTTACACTAAAGCCGAGGCTGAAGAGTTAAAAGCCTACGGTGTTGATTTGGCTTTGGAAGAAAGGCATTCAATTAGTAATCGATATACTGATTCTGTTCCGTTAGGTTATAAAGATACAACTTTGGAAGACGACGCGGAGTATGTTTACTACCGTGACTTATATAACGCTGCTGCAAGTGAAGCCGATGATTCTAAAGGTTTCATGCGCGGTGCGTTCTTGACCAGTGTTGGTGTTACTGTTGGTTTGGTCTTGCTGTATGTTTTGGTTAATGCTACCGCGAAGAAAGCAACTGCGGAACAAATTGCGGCTGATAAGCAAGGTACTACCGCCAGTACGGACACTAAAACTACGCCGGCGGGAACTTGGCGTTGTGAATATTGCAGTACCCTAAACGATAACAGTAAAGAACGCTGTGATGGTTGTGGAGCTACCCGTCAGAAATAATTTGGTGAAAATTAGGGTTTCTGCTAAGATAGAGGATTATGGCAACAGACATAGATCAGTGGTTACAAAATAATACGGTCGACTTGCAGGGGCGAGTTGTGGTCATGACGGGTGCGACCGGTGGAATTGGCCGTCATGTGGTACGTGATTTGTTACGGCTTAAGGCGAAAATAATCATGCTGGATCGTGATATGGCGAGTTTGAACGATTTTAGTCAACAATTGCATAACGAATTTCCAGCGGCCGAAATTGAAACAATTACCATGGATTTGAACCAAATCAAATCGGTCAACGCTACCGTTGAGCAGTTGATTAACCGTCGGATTGACTTTTTGATTTTGAATGCTGGAGTTTATAACATTCCGGTGGTAAAAAGCCAATTAGGTTATAATAATATTTTCCAAATTAACTTTATCAGTCAGTACTATTTGATGAAACAATTATTGCCGGCCTTGCAACGTACCGAAGGTAAGGTTGTGGCGGTCAGCAGTCTTGCCTATAATTATGGTAAATTGGACGAAGATGATGTTGACTACAGCAAGCGAGCCAAGAAAGCATCCAAGATATACGGCAATTCAAAACGCTTCTTGACCTTGGCGTTGTCGGAATTTTTCAAAGACCGTGACGATGTGCATTTAACCTTGGTGCATCCGGGAATTACTTTGACGCCTTTGACCAATGCTAAAAACAGTAAGTTGACGGCTTTGACGATGAAAATTTTGTTCCCGAAACCTGAGGTCGCAGCTTTGAACATTGTGCGCGGAGTTTTTGCGGAGGTTGCTTGCGATGAGTGGATTGGTCCCAAAGTCGCCAAGGTTTGGGGCGCGCCAACCGTGGCCAAACTGCCGATGGCAACGGCGGAAGAACGCGCCAAGATTTCCAACTTAGCTGAGAACATTTGTAAAGTTATTGAAAAATCCGCAATGTTTTAACTAAAGAAGAACGCCTGAAATCAGGCGTTTTTTTTGTTTGCGCAGGTGGTGGTGATTTGGTAAACTGGAACAGTTAGGTTAGACAGTAAATCTCAAAAAAGGAGTAAACATATATGTTCAATTTAAAAGGAAGAGTAGCGGTCATTTCGGGAGCGTCCAGCGGTTTAGGTAGACAAATGGCAACGGGGTTTGCGAAACAGGGAGCAGATTTGGTAATTTTGGCGCGCCGTATTGAACGCTTGGAGCAAGTTAAAAAACAACTGGAAGAATACGGTGTTAAAGTTTTGGCGTTGCAATGCGATGTGACCAAAACTCAGGATATTGACGATGCTGCCAAAGTCGCGGAAAAAACTTTTGGCAAGGTGGATATCTTGGTGAACTGTGCCGGTTCGTCGAAGGACGCGGGCGTGTTGGCGATGGATGATGATCAATGGAATTTTACCATCAACACAGATTTAACTTCGGTTTTCAAAATGACACGTGCGTTTGCTGCCATTATGATGAAGCACGGCTACGGGCGAATTATTAACATTGCTTCGATGTACGGTTTGGTGGGTAATACCGAAATTCCGACGATTGCTTACCATTCGTCCAAAGGTGGGGTAGTCAACTTTACGCGTGCAACAGCAGCTGAATTGGCACCGTACGGAATTACTTGTAACTGTATCTGTCCCGGTTATTTCTATACTGAATTGACGACTGCGGTTTTGGATACGGAAAAATTCCAAGAATTTGCCAAAACTCATGTGCCGATGAAGCGATATGGTAAGGAAGGAGAGCTCAACGCGGGCGCGATTTTCTTGGCCAGTGATGAGGCCTCTTACGTGAACGGCGCCATTCTACCAATCGATGGCGGATACACTTGTGTTTAAGTGCAAAACCAATTCAAAAAAAGTTTGAAAAAACCCTTGACAATGAATATTCACTGTGCTAGATTATGGTTATCGCGTTCAGGAATGGGCGTGGTGGTGTTCATTGAAAACTTAATACTTTGTACACATTTGTATAAGATTGTAGGTTTAATAAACACTATATCTTTGTCAATTTATGTCAGTCAAGAACTGAGTTTATCAAATTTAATATTAGAGTTTGATTCTGGCTCAGGACGAACGCTGGCGGCGTGCTTAACACATGCAAGTCGAACGGATATGTAGCAATACATATTAGTGGCGGACGGGTGAGTAACGCGTAACCAACCTGCCTTTTACAGGGGAATAACACTTGGAAACAGGTGCTAATACCGCATATGACCACAACGCGGCATCGCGAAGGGGTAAAAGTTTTATCGGTAAAAGAGGGGGTTGCGTATCATTAGCTTGTTGGTGAGGTAACGGCCCACCAAGGCGACGATGATTAACCGGCCTGAGAGGGTAAACGGTCACACTGGAACTGAGACACGGTCCAGACTCCTACGGGAGGCAGCAGTGGGGAATATTGGGCAATGGAGGCAACTCTGACCCAGCAACGCCGCGTGAATGAAGAAGGTCTTAGGATTGTAAAGTTCTTTTATAGCAGGCGAAAAAAATGACGGTATGCTATGAATAAGCCACGGCTAACTACGTGCCAGCAGCCGCGGTAATACGTAGGTGGCAAGCGTTGTCCGGAATGACTGGGTGTAAAGGGTGTGTAGGTGGTCACTTAAGTGTAACGTGAAATCCCTGGGCTTAACCCAGGAACTGCATTACATACTGGGTGACTAGAGTACTGAAAGGGCAAGTGGAACTCCAAGTGTAGCGGTAGAATGCGTAGATATTTGGAAGAACAACGGAGGCGAAGGCGGCTTGCTGGGCAGCAACTGACACTGAAACACGAAAGCGTGGGGATCAAACAGGATTAGATACCCTGGTAGTCCACGCCTTAAACGATGAATACTAGATGTTGGTGGTATCGACTCCATCAGTATCGTAGCTAACGCGATAAGTATTCCACCTGAGTAGTACGGCCGCAAGGTTGAAACTCAAAGAAATTGACGGGGACCCGCACAAGCAGCGGAGCATGTGGTTTAATTCGAAGCTACGCGAAAAACCTTACCAAGGCTTGACATCGCTTGAATAGCCGCGAAATCGGTGAAGTAGAAGCAATTTTACAAGCAGACAGATGGTGCATGGCTGTCGTCAGCTCGTGTCGTGAGATGTTCGGTTAAGTCCGTTAACGAGCGCAAGCCTTATCGTTAGTTGCCATCATTAAGTTGGGAACCCTAGCGAGACTGCCGTAGTTAATACGGAGGAAGGTGGGGATGAGGTCAAGTCATCATGCCTCTTACGCCTTGGGCTACACACGTGCTACAATGGCTACTACAAAGAGCTGCAATATAGTAATATGGAGCGAATCTCAAAAAAGTAGTCTCAATTCGGATTGTGGGCTGCAACCCGCCCACATGAAATCGGAGTTGCTAGTAATGGCGAATCAGCATGTCGCCGTGAATGCGTTCCCGGGTCTTGTACACACCGCCCGCCAAGCTATGAGAGCCGAGGGCACCCAAAACCGCTGTGCCGACCGCAAGGAAGCAAGCGTCTAAGGTGAAATCGGTGATTGGAGTTAAGGCGTAACAAGGTAGCTGTAGGAGAACCTGCGGCTGGATCACCTCCTTTTAAGAGTATCGCATGGTAGGAATACCGTGCCAGCACAATTAAAAGTCGAATGCGCGAATGCGTAATGTGTATATTTAATCAAGTACAAAGTATTAAGTGCTCACGCAATGAATATGAAAAAGACTGTCTTCGGGCAGTCTTTTTTTTGTGTCAGCGTTCATCCTAGTCGTGGGGATAATCATTGCCACAAAAGTCTTGTTTTTTGAAAATTGACCCTGAAGAAATACTGGAGGGAAACGAAAAAGATTATACTGCAGGAGTAAGTGTTAACCATAGTAAATGGGGTAAGTGGCAAACAGGAAATGATGGTGTTCGTGGGTTTGGAATATCTAACTACGACTGTGGCATACGGACGGGCTGGGTATATAGCGTGAGTGAGGATGGGAAGAGTTGGCACGGGGTGCGGCCTGATGGATTAGATTTCGACAACTTGGTCCAAAACTTGGTATAAACGATCCGTAATGTGTAATTGTTGCGGAGTATTCCCTTTGTGATGTAAACCAATAATCGTTAATGAGCCACCGGCTTTCAAATTACCGCTGGAAACTAAAATATTTTCAAAATCAACCACCGCGGCCGCGGCAAGTAAATTTGGGTCAATCGTGCCGGCGGATTGCATGCAATCATTAAATGTCACAAACATCTTATCCAAACTGTCAATCATTAAAACCACATCTTTGCCGACATCAGCTTGTTGTTTGGCTTGAAAGAAAGTCAATAAGCACGCCATCAACTTTTCGCGCGCTGTATAACTGGGCTTAGTAAAACAGGCGGTTGCGACATTGAAATTGGTTGGGCGACCGTCGAAAGATAACAAAATTGGCACAGTATGGGCGGGTAGTGCGTGGACAATTTTTTCAACTTTATCGGCGATGTCTAAATTATCCGTTGCGGGAATTAAAACCGAAGTGCCTAAATTGATTTGCTGACCACTAAGCTGAAAACTTTGGTCGGCTTTGATTAGTGGGGCGTTATCGTAGGTTACGTGTTTAACCTCAATAATTTGGACGACCACATGACTGTTGCAATCTGGATTAAATGCGACACGGGCTTGTAAACGGTCGCCGGTTTTCAAATGAAAATATAAAGTAAATTCCAATGAAATTAAATATGACTGGCGGTTATCAGTAATAAAAATCGCGTTACCATGGTCCAAAAGATGAACATAACCCGATGCTGGGGCAGTGTTGGGCGCGCTGTTGACTTCACTGAAAGTACTGTTCAAACGCTTAATTGAATCCGCAAACAGCGACGATAAAATATACTGGGCCAACATATGCAATATATAAGTAAAATTCATGTGCTTTGTCAAACTAAATCGACGAAAAGGGAAGAAAAATAAGTTGACATGATAATGCTTATATTGCATAATAAAAGCACTTGCTATAAAAGGAGAAAATTAGAAAAATGGCAGAAAAAGAAAAATTCGATAGGAGCAAGCCACACGTAAACATTGGTACCATCGGTCACGTTGACCATGGTAAAACCACTTTGACGGCGGCTATTTGTTCGACTTTGGCTTTGGACGGTAACGCCGCAGCCCGTAAGTACGACGAAATTGATAACGCTCCAGAAGAAAAATCTCGCGGTATTACAATTAACACCTCTCACGTAGAGTATCAAACCGCAAAGCGTCACTACGCGCACGTTGACTGCCCCGGCCATGCTGACTATGTCAAGAACATGATTACCGGTGCTGCTCAAATGGATGGTGCGATCTTGGTTGTTGCTGCAACCGATGGTCCGATGCCACAAACTCGCGAACACATTTTGTTGGCTCGCCAAGTTGGTGTTCCATACATCGTTGTGTTCATGAACAAATGTGATTTGGCTGATGATCCAGAATTACAAGATTTGGTTGAAATGGAAATCCGTGACTTGTTGACCAAGAACGGCTTCCCAGGCGATACTTGCCCAATCATCAAAGGTTCGGCTGCAAAGGCTTTGGCTGCTGCTCAAGCTGGTAACCGTCAATCTCCGGATTTGAAATGTATTGATGAATTGATGGCTGCTATCGACCAATACATCCCAGATCCAAAACGCGATACCGATAAACCGTTCTTAATGCCAGTTGAAGACGTCTTCACCATTACTGGTCGTGGTACTGTTGCTACTGGTCGTGTTGAACGTGGTCAAGTTAAAATCGGTGACGTGGTTGAAATCGTTGGTTTAGGTGCGGACAAAACGACTACCATTACTGGTATTGAAATGTTCCGTAAATCTTTGGATTCAGCTATGGCTGGTGATAACGCAGGTTTGTTGTTGCGTGGTATTGAACGTAAAGATATCGAACGTGGTCAAGTTTTGGCTGCTCCGAAATCAATTACTCCACACACCGACTTCACCGCTGAAGTTTACGTTTTGAAGAAAGAAGAAGGCGGACGCCACACTCCATTCTTCAACGGCTATCGTCCACAATTCTACATCCGTACAACCGATGTTACTGGTGTAATCGAATTGCCAAAGGGCGTTGAAATGGTTATGCCTGGCGATAACGTAACAATGAGCGTCAAATTGATTTCTCCTGTTGCGATCGAAAAAGGTATGCGCTTCGCGATTCGTGAAGGTGGCCACACCGTTGGTTCAGGTGTTGTTGCTGAAATCGTTAAATAAGCGTCAAACACGAATTTCAAAAAGGGTCGGATTGCTCCGACTCTTTTTATGCAAAAAAATTAGTGTCGCGGGCGCGGAATTGTGATATTATGAAAATATGAAAAAAATCGTGTTAGATTGTTTGGGTGGGGATAATGGTTTGCCGGCCATGGTGGCGGGTGCTGTTGAGGCATTAAAACGTAATCCGGAATTACAGTTGGTGATGGTGGGGGACGAAAGCCAAATTCGACCACAGGTGGCGGAGTTCGGCGACCGTGTCGAAATCATTGATACCAAAGTGAACATTGCGATGGACGAACATCCAACCACGGCAATTCGTACCAAAACGGATAGCAGTTTGGTGTTGGGTTTGGAACAATTAAAGCAGCGCGAAGATTGTGGCGCGTTCGTTTCGGCAGGTTCGACCGGTGCTGTTTTGACCGGTGGTTTTATGAAAATTGGGCGCATCGCGGGGGTCAGTCGTCCGGCTTTGTGTCCGTTTTTGCCGACCTTGATTGATGGTCAAGAATTTATGTTGTTGGATGCGGGCGCAAACATGGATTGTACCGCTGCTCATTTAGTGCAGTTCGCGATGATGGCGAATGAATACAAAAAAGCAACCGGCATGGAAAAACCGCGCGTGGGATTGTTGAATGTGGGTACCGAAGCAACCAAGGGTAATGAAGTGGTTAAGCAAGCGCACGCTTTGTTGGCTAAGTTGCGCGATGCCGGTTTAGTTAATTTCATCGGCAATGTGGAACCATACCAAGCGTTTAAGGGCGAAGTCGATGTCGTAGTGGCGGACGGTTTTTGGGGCAATGTGTTGTTAAAAACTACCGAGGGCGCGGTTAAGTTCGTGTTCAAATCGCTGAAAGAAATCATGCTGGGTAGTGTAAGCGGTAAAATTGGTGCGTTGTTTTTGGGACGTAAATTAAAGAAATTCAAGGCGGAAAAAACCGACAAAACGAACGCAACCGTATTCTTGGGCTTGAAAAAATCCGTGGTCAAAATGCATGGTAACGCGGACGCTCGCAAGGTGACTTCGGCTTTGGAATACGCCATGACGGTGGCGGATTTGGATTTGAACCAACGCATTGAACAGGTCGTGGCGCAAATTGAGCCCATGTTAGGGGAAAATGCCTAAGCCGCGTTTGCTGTTGGCGTGTTGTTGCGGACCGTGCGCGACCGTAGCGGTTGAGCGTTTGTCCGTCGATTATGATGTGACTTGCTTGTTTTGGGGTAACAACTTGGATTCGCAAGAGGAATTCGACCGCCGTTTAGAGGGGCTGTATAAATTGACCGACAAAGTGATTGTCCATCCTTACGAACACAAAGATTGGCAAAACCAAAATTGCGCGCGCTGTTTCCGCTTGCGTTTAGAAAACGCGTTTGAGTATGTTCAGAAATTGGGTTTTGATTTTTTTGCGACTTCGCTGACCACCAGTCCGCATAAGCCGGCGGCTTTGATTAACGAAATTGGTACCAGTATCGGCGGTGCGCAGTATGTACCCAGCGATTTCAAGAAAAAAGATGGTTTCAAGCGCAGTGTCGAATTATCCAAACAGTTAAAAATGTATCGACAAAACTATTGTGGCTGTGTTAAACCATTAGTATGAACTTGGAAGCGGGAAATTGCCCAAAGTGTCACGAGTATTTATTGTTAAAACAAAATACGCCTTTCTTGGTGTGTCCGAAGTGTGGGGAAACGATTTCGGCACAGGCGGCCAATGCTATCGTGGAGAAGCGTTGCGCGGACGCCGGACAGGTGAACGCTATCATTGCGGAATGCGTGGCTTTGGAAATGAAGTATGGTCCGGATTTACCGTACATGTTATTGGCCAAAGTAGTTAATAATTTTCCGCATATGGAAAAACCCGCCTATCTGTTGGTTAAGTTGTCGAACTATGATTTAGGTATGGTTTACGATTATTTGAAGACCTTTGCCAATACCAAAAGTGATCCCATCAATGTCCCATGGGCGGAAAGTTTCTTGGATGCTTGTTTGGATTATCAAATGGTGGAAGCGGCCGACCTGTTCCGCAGTTACGTCCGTAACAAAGTGCGTAAAGACCGTCAAGAACACTATTTGGATTTGATTGATAAATTAGTGAAAGAATACACTGTAAAATCTGATCATCCGGATGCGACCAAATGGTTAATGATTTTTTACGTGATTTCCAGCGTGGTCAATGTGGCTTTGTTCCCGATTATGATGATGATTTCGGGCTGGTTGTCACATTACACGGGATTTTACTTTGCCGCCAATATTTTGCTGGGCATCGCGGTGGTTTCCTTGGAAGTGCTGTTGATGTTTATTCACCACAAGGTCTACGGTAACCGCTTGGTGATTTCACAGACCGAACGATTATGGATGGTCATTTTCTTATCATCCATGGTTTTCGCGGTTGGCGCGGTTGTCATGGGCAGTATTTGGAAAATTACTTTTTAATTAAATTATGAAAACACAAACTTTTACCGTTAAACAAAGAATGAATGTTAGCACGCTGTTGAAAGCCAATTTATTGGGGGCGGGCTATGTTTTCGTGCAACAAGTGTTAAAGCGTAAAGATGTCAAAGTTAATGGTGTACGTGTGAACCGTGACGTTGCTTTGGCGGTCGGGGATACCGTGCAGGTTTATTATCCGGATGACGCTTTACGCGCGTGGCAACCGTACCGCATGATTTGGGAAGACGAAAACATCGCGATCGTTTTCAAATCGCAAGGTATTGAAACCAGCAGCCCGAACGGCGAAAACACTTTGGAAAAGTTGTTGGGCTTGACTGCGGTGCATCGTTTGGATGTCAACACCGAGGGGTTGGTGATTTTCGCGAAAAGCCCTGCGGCGGAACAAGCGTTATTAGACGCGTTTGCTAATGGTCAAATTCACAAAACCTATTTAGCGTTGTGCTTTGGTACTTTGAAAAAATCGCCGGTAACTTTGACGGGTTATTTAACCAAGGATAAAGATTCGGGCTTTGTGACCATTGAAAAAGAAAAACAACCGCACGCTTTGCCGGTCAAAACTGTGGTGGAATATGTACGTCCCAAAGGCGAATTTTCGGTCATCAAAGTTCGCCCCTTGACCGGACGCACACACCAAATCCGTGCGCACTTGGCGACCATTGGACTTTACATTGTGGGGGATGGCAAATATGGTAAAGCCGAGCTGAACCGTTTGTATCACAAGGATAAACAATGTTTGTGTGCGACCGAGATAGAGTTTGCATTTACACCGCAGTCTTTGTTATACTATCTCAATGGACGAAAATTTACCGCAGAACCAACCTTCCTCTGAAAAAGATTATGGACCACGTTTTGTCCATTTGCATGTGCATACCGAGTACAGTTTGCTGGATGGTGCGGCGCGTATTTCTAAATTAGTAAAGATTGCCAAAGAACAGGGCGCCGGTGCTTGTGCGATTACCGACCACGGCAACATGTATGGCGCTTATAAATTCTACCAAGCGTGTAAGGCTGTGGGGATTAAACCCATTATTGGTTGTGAGATTTACATCGTTGACGACATGAACAAACGCGAACCCGGCGAACACCGTGGTCACATGATTCTGTTGTGTAAAAATAATACGGGTTACATTAACCTGTGTAAAATCAATACGGCGGCTTGGACAAAAGGTTTCTACTATAAACCGCGTATTGACTATGACTTTTTGGAAAAACACTGTGAAGGTTTGATTTGCTTTTCGGCGTGTTTGGCGGGACACATTCCGCACTATTTGGCTTTGGACGAATACGATGAAGCCAAGAAGTACGCGGTACGCTTACAAAACATGTTCGGTGAAGATTTCTACTTAGAACTGCAAGACCACGGCATTGCGTTACAAAAGAAGGTCAACCGTGACATTTTACAGTTAGCAAAAGAACTGAAAATTGAATTAGTTGCAACCAACGATATTCACTATTTGTACAAAGATGATGCTGAAATGCAAGATGCTTTGTTGTGTATTGGTACGCAAAGAAAAGTTGCGGATGTGGACCGCATGCGCTTTGAAACGCAAGAATTTTACTATAAGACTGGCGCCCAAATGGCGGCGTTGTTTCCCGATGTACCGCAGGCTATTAGCAATACCGTGGTTATCGCGGACAAATGTAACTGCGACCCGTTCGCGCGTGCGGATTTAATCCCGGCGTTTACTTCACCGACCGGTGAGGATAATATTACTTATTTCAAGCGTAACGCAGAAGAAGGGTTAAAGCGCTTGTATGGCGAAATTACGCCCGAAATTCAGGCTCGTTACGAAAAAGAGTTCCATGTAGTGGAAAGTCAGGGCTTTATTGATTACTACTTAATCGTGGCGGACTTTATGCGTTTTGCGCGGGAACACGACATTCCGATTGGTCCCGGACGTGGTTCGGGTGCGGGTTCAATTTTGGCATATGCGCTGGGCATTACCAAATTAAATCCGTTAAAGTATAATTTGCTGTTTGAACGCTTCTTGAACTTGGAACGCCGTAGTATGCCGGATTTCGATTTGGACTTTTGTAAGCGTCGTCGCAGTGAAGTTATCGACTATGTGGTTGATAAGTACGGTCGCGATAATGTTTGTCAGATTGTAACTTTTGGTTCAATGAAAGCCAAAGCGGCGATTAAAGATATTGCACGTGTGTTTGATGTTCCGTTCAGTGAAGTTGCGAAAATCACTAAACCGATTGAAATTAACCAGAAGCAAAAGTCACCGTATTTGGAATACATCTTTGGTTTGAAGGATTTAACCAAAATTACTGACCCCGATAAATTAGCCAAGGAAAAAGCCAAGTTCAACGATTTGTACAAACCCGAATTGGCGGAAATGTACAAAAATGACCCGACCGTCAAAAAGATTGTGGATATGGCCATTAAAGTGGAAGACTTCCCGCGTAACTGTGGTGTGCATGCGGCGGGCGTTGTGATTTGTAAACGTATCGTGGGTGATGCTTGTCCGTTGGCAAAAAACGGGGATAAGATTACTACTCAGTATGATAAAACCGAAGTGGAAGAGTTGGGCTTCTTGAAAATGGACTTCTTGGGCTTGATTACGACCACGGATATTGACGGGGCGATTAAAGCGGTGGAACGTCAGTTGGGTAAAAAGATTGACTTCTACAATATGGAATATAACGACCAAAACGTCTTCAAGATGATTGGCGCTGGCGAAACCGATGCCGTGTTCCAGTTGGAAGGTGGCGGGATGAAAAAGTTTATGAAGATGCTGAAACCTGACTGTATTGAAGATTTGATTGCGGGTGTGTCTTTGTACCGTCCGGGTCCCATGGACATGATTCCGGCTTACTGTGAAAACAAGCACCATCCGGAGAAAACCGTTTATGAACACCCACTGTTGAAAGATATTTTGAAAGAAACCTACGGACAAATTGTTTACCAAGAACAGGTCATGCAAATTTTCCAAAACTTGGCGGGTTATTCGTTAGGTCAAGCGGATATCGTGCGTCGTATTATGGGTAAAAAGAAAGTTGCCGAAATGGAAAAACAAAAAAACATTTTCCTTTATGGTAACAAAGAAATGAACATTAAGGGCGCGGTCAATAACGGGGTACCTCCAGATGTTGCGTTAAGTATTTACAACAAAATGGCAAAGTTTGCGGGCTACGCGTTTAACAAGTCGCACGCGGCGTGCTATGCGTTCCTGTCTTATCAAACGGCTTATTTGTTGTATTATTACTATCCGTTCTTCATGGCTTCGATGATTAGTAACCGCATCGATAAACGTGACGATATGGTGCATTACATTACCGAAGTTCGCATGAAAGGGAAGTCGGCAATTTTACCTCCGGATATTAACAAGAGCGCGGCGGAGTTCGTGGTCGATGCGGATAATAAATCCATTCGTTTTGCTTTGTCGGCGTTGAAAAACGTCGGAGAAGCTGTGGTCGCGGACATCATTGCGGAACGCGATGCGCATGGCAATTACACTTCGTTCTTAGATTTCTGTAAACGGGCCCCCGTTGAGGCTTTGAATAAACGTTGTTTGGAAAGTTTGATTTTGTCGGGCTGCTTTGACGGTTTAGGTGCGTATCGTAGCCAGTTAATGAGTATTTATCCGACCGCGGTGAAAGCCGTGATGAATGATAAAAAAGCGGCGGACTTGGGACAAATGACTTTGTTCGGCGTGGAAACGGATACCGTGGTGGATGTGCCGTTACCGAAAATTAAAGAATACGACCAAAACACTAAATTGCGTTTTGAAAAAGAATATGTGGGGATGTATTTGAGCGGTCACCCGTTGGATAAATACATGGACCAATTCAGCCAGTTTACTTTTGATACTTCCAAATTACCACACGAAAACGAAAGTGAAGACGAAGAAAATGGTGTGGTGTTGGAAGATAATGAGGAAGATGAAGCTTCCGTACCGGAATTGGAAGACGGTACCAGTGTTTCAATGGGCGCTTTGGTCAACGAAATTAAAAAGGTTTACACCAAAAAGAATCATGACGAAATGGCCATCTTGAAAGTGGAAGACTTGTACGGTACTTGCGATGTCATGTTGTTCCCCAAGAATTGGGCACGGGTGAAAGCCATCATCGCGGAAGAAAGCGTAGTGAAAATTCACGGTACACTTTCTATGCGTGACGGACAAAGTCCAATGATTGTGGCGGACAGTGTGGAATTGTTAAGTCGCCAACAAAATGTCCCGACTTTGGAGGTACCTGCCAGCCACCAATGTAAATTGTATTTACGCTTTAATTTACAAGATGAAGTGGTCAAAGCGGATTGCTTCAATGCGTTGACATCCTATGCGGGTGACATTCCGGTGGTAATTAAAGATACCGCGACTGGTAACGCTTTTGCGCCGGAAATTAAGATTCGCGAATGCAAAGCCATTCTGTACGAATTAAATCAAATCTTGGGCGAAGAAAATGTTAAGTTACAGTAATAGTGATGAATATTGAACAAGGTTAATCGGTTAAACCTAAAATATAGTCAGCAGAAATATCTAAGACTTGACAAAGACGTCCTAATGTATCCAAGGCAGGAAAAACATTAACACTCATGTATTTTGATACAGTTTGGGCAGAAACCCCAATTTTTTGGGCAATTTCTTTTTGTGTTAATGATGATTGACGTATCGCTGCGCGTAAGCGTAATTGAATCTCGTCTAAGTGTATGCTAGTCTCCACTAAATATTAGTATCGTACATTATGCGATAAAATAGTTGACAATCGTATATTGTACGATTTATATATGTGATAATACAATTACACTTTTAAGGAGAAACTAATGAACAGTAGTGCAAATGTGGTTCAGGTACCGGAATATGTAACAGTATTCATTGTATTTTTTATCATTGCGTTAGTAGTTATTTGTGCCGTGTTACAAAAGAAGAAACAAAAAAAAGAAGTAGAAGCAGAAGCAAGAGCAAAAGAATTAGCGCAATTACAATTTAATCAGAGTTTAGAGCAGCATATAGAAAATTTTACGCAAAATGGTTTACCGCAAATTAAAGTTGATCGTTTACAACTTACTAAAGGGGAAGTATGTCATTTTTACAGTGAAGCAACACATTGTAAAATTAAAAATCGTGTTGTCGGCTATGAAGGTGGTTATCGTGGTCGCTCAATTAGAATTGTTAAGGGGTGGTCAATTCGAACAGGATCTACTGCTAAACAAGCTGTTAGGGCAAATGTAGAATTTACTACTGAAGGACATCTTTATATTACAAATAAAAGAATCATTTTTATTGCTCCTGCTAATTCCAAAACGGTTAATATTAATTCAATTATTTCTTTAAATAATTATAATCAATATGCAGTTATTCTTGATAACAAAGAAGAAAATATGTTTGCAGTTCCAGATCAAGCGTTATTGCTTGGTATTTTACGTGTTTTGCTTAATCAACTCTAAAATTGATTGATATCTATTTATGAAAAATTTGTCATTGCCGAAATCATAGTTTTGTGCTATTATTTTCCCCATGATACAAAAGAACGAGAAGATTCGTAATGTGGCAATCATTGCCCACGTTGACCATGGTAAAACCAGTTTGGTCAATGAATTATTAAAACAAGGTGGCGCGTTTAACGACCACCAAGTTGTTGCTGACCGTGTAATGGACAGTAACGCTTTGGAACGCGAACGTGGGATTACCATTTTGGCGAAGAACTGCGCAGTGCGTTACAAAGGTGTCAAAATTAACATTGTGGATACGCCCGGTCACGCGGACTTCGGCGGCGAAGTTGAGCGCTCCTTAAAGATGGTCGATGGCGTATTGTTGGTGGTGGATGCTTACGAAGGCCCCATGCCACAAACGCGTTTTGTGTTGCAAAAAGCTTTGGAATTGGGACACAAAGTTATCATTGTCATTAACAAAATTGACCGTCCAGATGCGCGCATTAAAGAAGTCGAAGACGAAGTTTTGGCTTTGTTGATGGATTTGGATGCCAGTTCGGAACAGTTGGACAGCCCGTTTGTTTACGCCAGTGCGCGTAACGGTATTGCTGGTTTGACCGTGGAAAGTGCCAATAAGGATATGCAACCATTGTTGGATAAGATTATCGAATACTTGCCGGCACCGGAATTTGACCCAGAAGGCAGTTTCCAAATGTTGGTTTCGGCTACACAATATAGCGAATATGTTGGTAAGATGGCGGTTGGTAAAGTTACCAGCGGTCAAATAGCAGTAAACGGTGGTGCAGTACGCGTGAACTATCACGATGCCAATATTAAAAATAATTTCAAAGTTACCCAAATTTGCGAATTTATGGCGATGAACAAATTGCCGATTGAAAAGACCCAAGGCGGTGATATCGTTTGTATCTCGGGTTGCGCGGATGTCGGTATCGGCGATACGATTTGTGATGCGCAACATCCACAAGCGTTACCATTTACTAAAATCAGCGAACCCAGCGTGGAAATGACTTTCTTGGTTAATGACAGTCCGTTGGCGGGAAAAGAAGGTAAATATGTAACCAGCCGTCATTTACGTGAACGTTTGTATAAAGAAGCCGACAAGGATTTAAGTTTGAAAGTTAGTGATACTGATTCGACCGAAGCATTCAAGGTTTGTGGTCGTGGCGAAATGCACTTGTCGATCTTAATTGAAAATATGCGTCGTGAAGGTTACGAATTTGCGGTTAGTATGCCCAAGGTTTTGTACAAACGCGACGAAAATGGCAAATTGATGGAACCAATGGACCGTGCGTTCATTGACGTACCCGAAGTCAGCATGGGGGCTGTTATGGAAAAAATGGGTGCGCGTCGTGCGGAATTAGTCACGATGACCCCGCAAGGTAGTCGTTTGAAATTGGAATTCATTATTCCGGCACGCGGCTTGTTCGGTTACAAGAGCGAACTGTTGACCGATACCAAAGGTGAAGGTATTTTGAACACCATTAGTAATGGCTACGATTATTACAAAGGTGATATTGCGACCCGCGCTTCGGGCAGTTTGATTGCGTTTGAAGACGGCGAAAGTAACGCTTACGGTTTATATAACGCGCAAAACCGCGGCACGATGTTCATCGGTGCGGGCGTGACTGTTTATGGCGGTATGGTGGTCGGTTCTAACCCAGCGGGTGACGACATTACCGTTAACGTTTGCAAAAAGAAAGAATTGACCAACATGCGTTCCAAGAGTAGTGATGAAGCGTTGCGCTTAACGCCACCGTTGGTTTTCACTTTGGAAGAAGCGTTAGAGTTCATTAACGAAGACGAACTGTTGGAAGTTACCCCGAAGAACTTGCGTATCCGTAAGATTGAATTGGATCATAGTAAACGCTTGCGTCAACGCGGTAAAGTAATGAAATAAGCATAATTCACACATACTTTCTATGTGGCGAAAAAGGGATTGTTAAAAGGTGCAGTGATCCTCAGTGCGGCGGGCATTGTCTGTCGCTTACTGGGGGTCCTTTTTCGTATTCCGCTTTCTAACATTGTTGGTAATTACGGGATTGGTTTATACCAGTTAGTTTTCCCGTTGTACTCCTTGTTGTTAATTGTTTCTTCGGCGGGGATTCCCGTGGCGTTGTCCAAAATGATTGCGCGTGTGCGTGATGACCCGCGTCAGACCAAAGCCATCTTTATGAACGCGCTGATGGTCTTGGTAACGATTGGTGCCGTAATTACAGTGTTGTTTTTGGCGTTGGCACGTCCTATTGCCAGTTTACAAGGTAAACCCGAGATTTGGCCATTGTACCTAGCTATCGCGCCAGCGGTGTGGTTTGTGTGCGTAATTTCAGCTTACCGGGGTTACTTTCAAGGTTTGAACAATATGGTGCCGACCGCGGTTTCGCAAATCGTGGAACAAGCGGTCAAAGTTGTGGTTGGTTTGGGCTTAGCGTTTTGGTTGGTACGCTACGGAGCGCTGTGGGCGGTGTTCGGGGCAATCTTGGCGGTGGCGGTTTCGGAGCTGGTCGCGGCGGTCATGTTAGCGGTGGTTTACGCGGTGCGTGTGCGTCCTGTAAAAGTGCGGGGTTGGTGGTCGTTGTTCGATTGGCAAATTGTACGCCGAATTTTTCGGATTGCGACGCCAATTATGGTTATGTCGCTTGCTTTTCCCGTGGTGCAACTGTTTGATAGTTTTTATTTGGTAAACGCGTTAAAGCGTAACGGCGTGGCCGAAGCCACTGAACTGTACGGCATTGCGACTGGTGCAGTACATACTTTAATCAATTTGCCTAGTGTTGTGGGTATCGCGATTGCAACGGTAATGCTGCCCATGGTATCGCGTGCCTATAAACAAGGCAACATGGTAACCATGCGCAAGCGGGCTTGGTTGGCGCTCGGGTTTGTTGTGTTGTTCGGGTTTGTGGTGGCGGTCGGGTTATCCGTCCTGCCGAAATTTGTTTTAACCTTGTTATACCGGCGTGCTTTTGCTAACCGTCCGGAAGAACTGTCGGTTGCGGTACGACTTTTGCGGATTGAAAGCTGGGCGGTCATCTTGATTGGTTTAACCCAAGTGGCGGGCAGCATCTTACAAGGGGCGGACCACGAAAAAATTCCGATGTGGGCGTTAATTGTGGGCGGAGTGGTAAAAATTGTGTTTGAAATTGTGGCGTTAAAACCGTTAGGTATTATGGCGGTCAGCATTGCCAACTTGCTGTGCTACGGGGTGGCAAGTTTTGTAAGTGGTACTGTGTTGATTAAATTACTTGTCCAACGGAAATAACCATGATATGCGAAAAAGTGATTTAATCATGGAATTCAGTGCGGAATTTGGCACGAGTAAAAAAGATGCGAAAAACATGGTGGGATGGCTGGAAAACCAAATTGTCGATGGCGTTAAAAGCGGAGATGAAGTGGTTTTGGATATTGGCAAGTTTCAAATGAAAAAGACGGCGGCACGGCACGGGCGTAACCCTTTGACAGGAGAAACCATCAAAATTAAAGCCAAAACTAAGCCGGTATTTAAGCCCAGTAAGAAGTTCAAGGATAGTTTGGAAAAATAAAAAACACCGCGGGTGCGGTGCTTAATGGTGTTGGAACACGGATCGGTCGTTTCCCGTAAAACGGTAGTCGGTCTAACAGCTCGGCCTGGCGTCACTTAATTAGCTCGGCGAAAACTGTTTAGTGCTGCTTGATTCCTCATCTGACACGATTCACAATCTCATCGACTACTAAGCCGTCAAGCGTCATCACCGAAAGAGTCTGACTAACATAATTCGGTACGCGCTCTCAACCGTGTGGTCAATCCCGGTTAGCGCACGGGTTACAGGCAGTCGCTAATTGCCCATCTATCCAACGGTAGATTATATCATAATTCAAAAGATATTGCAAGCAGTCACGGTTCATGTTATAATCAAAGCAATGATTCACAACTTAGAAGCCGAACAATCCGTGATTGCAGCCGTACTTTTGGATAACGACTGCTTGGATGTTTTTACGCGTTTGAAACCATCCCATTTTTACACACCGGCACACCGTACCATTTACGAAGCAATTTGCTATTTGACCAACCATAATGTGGCGGTCGACTTAGTGACCTTGTCGGAACGTTTGAAAAACACCGGTAAACTGGAAGCGGTAGGCGGTAACGAATATTTAACTAACCTGATGGACATTATCCCTTCCACGGTTAATTTCCGTCATTACGTGGCAATTTTGCGCAAGGACGAAACTTTACGCCGTTTGGAAAAAGCTTCCGCCGAAATTACCAAGTCATTGAACAAACCTGAAAAAGAATTTGAAGACGGACACGCGGCATTGCAATACGCCGAAAAATTGATTTTTGATATCAGCAAAGAAGATGAGCGCCAAGAGTTGACGAAGTTGTCCAATGAGTTGCCGACAGTCATGAATAACTTTGATTTGGTGCAACATAATCCGGAAGCGTTGCGCGGTATCCGTACGGGTTATACCGTTTTGGACAGCGTGACCAACGGTTTGCAAAAAGGCAACTTGATTATTATCGGTGCGCGCCCCAGCGTGGGTAAAACTAGTTTTGCGATGAACATTGCTTTGCACGCGGCGTTGAAAGAAAAAGCTAAGGTCGCGGTATTCTCGCTGGAAATGAACAAAACCGAATTGACCAACCGTGCGATTTGTTCGGTGGCGCGTGTTTCCTTGTCTCATGCTTTGCATGGTGAATTGACGCCAGAAGAATGGCAACGCTTATGGGATGCCAATGCAAAGTTACAAAAAGCGGATATTTTTTTGGATGCCAGTGGTTCGATTACTGCTGCCGAAATTATGCGCAAATGTATGCGCTTGAAACGTGAACACGGTTTGGATTTGGTTATGATTGACTATTTGGGCTTGATGGCGGCGCCGAATGCAAATGGACGTGAAAGCCGTCAAGAGCAAGTCGCAGCCAACAGCCGTATGATGAAAATGATGGCGAAAGAGCTGGAAATCCCTGTTCTGTTGTTGTCGCAGTTAAACCGTGGAATTGAAGCCCGTACCGGCAAGAACGAAAACGACGAACCAATGTTGTCGGACTTGCGTGAGTCGGGTGCTATCGAACAAGATGCGGATATTGTTATGTTCATTCACAAACCCAAGACCGAAACACAAAGCGAACAAAACCAACACAGTCGTGACTACGAAGCGAAAATTATTATTGCAAAGAACCGTAGTGGTCCGACCCCGTATTTCAAATTACAATTCATTGGCGAGTTGACCACCTTCATGAATCCGGAAGATGTCAGCAAAGCCAACGGGGTAGCATCGGTACCGGTACCGGCAACCAAAGTCAAAGCCAACTTGCCCGAAATCGTTCCGTTGGCCAACCCGTCCGATATCAACGATGTTTTCTAATTAGCGGTCAATTCCGAATAATATAAAAAAGAACCCCGTAGGTAACGGGGTTTTTAATTATTTGTTTGGTTGGTCGGTCGGGGGAGTGTTGAGGTCGGGTAAATCCGGAATGATGTCTTCAATTTTTTCGTAGTCGTCGGCGCGGTGTAATTCGTAGGTTTCGTCGTCGTCATCGTCGTCAAGAATCTTTTTAGCAACATCTTCGGCGTTGACACGTTTGCGTTTAACACGGGTGTGAACCCTGTGTCCCATGCGGACAAAAAGCGAGCTCGACCACATGACCGCGCCCGCAAGTCCACACAAAATTCCAGCGATTAACGCCCACATTGGGTTGGATGGAATGATTAAAACCAAAGCGAAAAAGATGGCTCCGATGATAAATAGAGCTGATTCAACAATGGCTAACAATGATCCTTTCCCCAATTTCATAGTGCGTTAATTATTTTGCTGGTTTGCCACATCCTGGACATCCATCACAGCATCCCATTGAACACACCTCCTATACCTATATATTAACAGTAAATGAAAATAGTTGCAAATTGTTTACTAACTTTTTTTTACCATGTATAATGTGTTAAATGGAAACACCTGCTGTCATTTACGAAGATAATCATTTATTGGTGGTCATTAAGCCCCAAAACGTACCGACCGTGGCGGATAGTTCGCACGACCAAAGTTTACAAGAAGCATTGAAAGCGTATACCGGCGGTTTTGTCGGCATTGTGCATCGTTTGGACCGCGTGACCGGTGGCGTTATGGTTTTTGCGAAAACCAGTAAAGCCGCGGCGCGTTTAAGCGAGCAAATTAAGGATGGTAGCTTTCATAAAACTTATTATGCTGTGGTGCGTGGCGTGCCCAAAGAACGTACCGCAACTTTGGTTAATTGGTTGGCCAAGGACGAAATCCATAACACGGTGGCGGTGGTACCGCAAACTACCACAGGAGCCAAGCGCGCAGAATTGACTTACCAAACCATTAACACGGTGGACGGGGACACTTTGGTGGCGGTCGAGTTAGAAACCGGTCGTTCACACCAAATTCGCGTGCAAATGAAACACATCGGCAATCCGATTGTGGGCGATGCACGCTATGGCGGGGCGCGTAAGGGTGTCAAAGACATCGCCTTGTGGGCTTATCAATTAGAGTTTAATCATCCGACTACGCATGACCGCATGAAGTTTATTGTTAATCCGCCGGAAGACGGGGCTTGGGCGAAATTCGATTTTAGGAGAAAACACTAGTGAAACTTTTTGCCCTGTCAGATTTTCATTTGTCGTTTGGCGTGAATAAACCGATGGATATTTTTGGTGACCATTGGCAAAATTACGAAGCGGAAATTAAAAAGAACTGGAACGCGCAAGTCGGCCCTGATGACATTGGCGTGATTGCGGGCGACATTTCTTGGGCGATGCGAATGGAAGAAACCAAACTTGATTTCGATTTTATTCGCAGTTTGAACGGCACTAAAATTATTATTCGCGGTAACCATGATTACTGGTGGAAAAGTATTTCCAAAATTCGGGCTTTTGTTGGGGATAACATTAAGGTTTTACAAAACGACAGTGTAACCATTGGCGATACCATTTTCGTGGGAACCCGTGGTTGGCAAGCACCGGAGCGTAACCGCACGCAAACCGAAGAAGACAAAAAAATCTATGACCGCGAAGTCATGCGCTTTGAACTTTCGTTGCAAAGTGCGGGCGACAAGGGCGACAAAAAGTTGGTCGCAATTTTACACTATCCGCCGTTTAACTGCATGCGTGATGATTCGCCGTTTACCAAGTTATGCGAAAAGTACCATGTGGACGCGGTGATTTATGGACACTTGCACGGCAAGGGCGGACGTGGTGATTTGGTCTACACTAAAAACGGCATCAAGTATTATTTAACCAGTACAGACTTACTGCGCCACAATCCTGTGGAAATTAAGTTGTAAACTTTTGTCACGCTGTTGCATAGATAGCGGTATGTTGTTGGAGTTTACCAAAATGCAGGGCGTGGGCAACGATTACGTTTATGTTGACGCACGGAAACACAATATCGGCAACCCAAGTGCTTTGGCGCGACAATTAAGCGACCGTCATTTCGGTGTTGGTGGGGACGGCTTGGTGTTAATGTTAGCGGGCGAAAATGGTACAGACATTACCATGGCGATGTATAACGCGGACGGCAGCGAAGGTTTAATGTGTGGCAATGCGGTACGCTGTGTGGCGCAATGGCTGATTGAACAAAAGGCGGTTGCGGGAAACATTGTACGGGTAAATACCAAAAGCGGCGTCAAAACTGTGCGTCGTTTGCGGGATAATTATTTTAGCGTGGACATGGGGAAAGCCGCAGTCAACAATGTGCAGTTGGCGGGTATGCACGATTTGGTTGCGGTCGAGATTGGCAACCCGCACGTAGTTTGGTTTCCCAGTTTTGCGATTGACCATTACGACATAAGCAAATTAGGGCGCCGAATTGAACACAGTAAACTTTTCCCGCATGGCACTAACGTGGAGTTTGTGCGCGTTGTGGGCGGAAACCATTTGCAAATGCGGGTTTGGGAACGCGGCAGTGGGGAAACTTTAGGTTGTGGCACGGGTGCGTGTGCGGCGGCTTTGGCAAGTGTGACGCGGGGGCTGTGTAATCGGGAAAAGTTAATTCGCATTGATTTGCCCGGTGGCGAGTTGGTGGTCGATTGTGCGGGCGAACGGGTACGACTGCTGGGGCCCGCGGTGACGGTTTTTCACGGCGTCATTGCTGTTGACGAGGTCGATCATGCGTATTAACCGTAACTATTTGCAACTGCCAGAAAATTATTTATTCAGCGAGGTCGCCAAACGCACGCGTGAGTTTCAAGCCCACCATCCGGAAATGCCAATCATCAAATTAAGTATTGGCGATGTGTCGCGACCGTTGCCCGCGGTCGTAGTGCAAGCGATGAAACAGGCTTGCAGTGAAATGGGCGCAAGCAAAACCTTCCGCGGGTATGGTCCGGAAATTGGCTACCCGTGGTTGCGAACCGCGATTGCCGACTTTTACCAAAAACAGTGTGGTGTCAAATTAGAGGCGGACGAAATTATCATTAGCGACGGTGCCAAAAGTGATTTAAGTAACTTACTGGATATTTTCGACCCGCAGGCGACGGTGGCTATGTGCGACCCAGTTTATCCGGTTTATTTGGACACCAACTTAATGTTGGGACGCCGACCTAAATTTTTTCGGGCAACAAACGCGAACAATTTTTTACCAATGCCAAACGAAAGCGTGGTTGCCGATATTATTTACTTGTGCAATCCATCCAATCCAACCGGCGTTTGCTATAACCGTGCGCAGTTACAACAGTGGGTGGACTTCGCGCGCGAACACGGCAGTGTGATTTTGTACGATGCGGCTTATGCGTGTTTTGTGCGTGAACCAGAGTTGCCGCGCAGTATTTACGAAATTGATGGGGCGCGGGAATGTGCGATTGAAATTTGCTCGTTTTCTAAAATGGCGGGTTTTACCGGGGTGCGGTGTGGCTATACCGTCGTGCCGAAAAGTTTGGTGACGGCGGACGGTGTCAGTTTGCATCAATTGTGGCAACGGCGGCAAAGTACCAAGTTTAACGGCGTTAGTTACATTGTGCAACGCGGCGCTGCGGCGATTTTTACCGAACAAGGTTTAACCGCAGTTGCCAAGCATCTTGCGTACTATCAACGCAATGTGCAAATGATTTGTCAAACATTGGACAAATTGCACTGGTCATACGTGGGTGGTAAAAATTCACCCTACGTGTGGGTGCGGTGCCCAGGAATGCGCGGGGCGTGGGAGTTTTTTGATTTCTTGTTGCGCGAAACAGGAATTGTTTGTACTCCGGGGATTGGTTTTGGTACGGCGGGGGAAAACTACATTCGCTTGACTGGTTTTAATTCATACGCAAATACCCGCGCAGCTTGTCGACGCCTGCTGGATTTAAGGCAAAAGAAAAAGCGCTAATTCATAGCGCTTTTTGTTTGATTAATTAAAATTTAATTAACAGTTCGTGCGCGGACATTCCCAGCAATTGTGTGGGGCATGACATTCAAACTCTGTGTTGTTTTGGTCTTGGTGTTCGCGTTTGTATTGTGCTGTATCATCCAAAAGTTTTTTATACGCTGCATCGTTTAAGAAATCAACGTGTGCCCATGCCTCAATAATATCACCTTGTGATTTGTAGGATGATTTACAAAACTGATTTGTTGTCATTTTAGTTTTCTTGTGCTCCATGTTTAGCTCCTTTTTTTTATTACGACATTTTAATACAATCGAATCGTAAAATCAAGACTATATTGAAACTTACTTCCCAAAAATTAAATGGTGCCAAGCGGCGATTAAATCTTCATCGGTGCGGTAAATGCTGCGGTTGGCCGCGGATGGGGAAGGTAAATTGATAATTTGAATTTCGGCAGGGAAGCAACCTAGCCAATGTTGCATAAAATCGGTATAGGCTTTTTTTGACGTGATAAAAATACGGCGTATGTTCGTTCCTTTGATGATGTGCGGTATATCTTGAAATACGGCGTTGATAATATTACTGTCTAGCGAACTGCCGGGTTTTTTCATTTGGCAACTAACATAAACATCAGATAAGGCAAGATGATGTTGCTTAATTAATTTTATTTTGGTGGCAATGTCGGCGTTGACGAAATCCTCATGATAAAGTGCAGATAAAATTTTCCAGAAGCGGTTGGTTGGATTACCATAGAAAAATTGATTTTGTCGTGATAAAACACTGGGTGCGGAGCCGAGAAATAAAATTTCGCTATCAGCCTGGACCAGTGGCGCAAAACTGTAAATAACATTGTCCGTCATGGTTTATTTAATTTTTCTGCCGTCGGCAAAGGCTTGTCCGACTTTGGCACCTAACGTGTAATAGCCGTGTCCCGCGGGGTCGTAAGTAATTGGCTGGAATTTATTTAAATCAATTTTGCCATCGGTTAAAATATTTTCGTCGGCAATAACATTTTCAATGCGGAAGAAATATTTTTCATCGTCAACAATTTTGATTAAAGTACATTCTAAAGTTAATGGTAATTCATTAATGATAGGAGCGTTAACAAGATTACTTTTGGTGGTTGTCCAACCTGTTTTGGCAAACTTGTCTGGTGTGTTGTTAGCCGAAACAATGCCAACATAATCGCAGGCTGCCACGTGGTTGGCGTCACCCATTGCGATGGTACAAGCTTGATTAATTGCCAAATTAGCTGTGGTTTTGTGTGTACTCAAACAAATCATAATTTCGTCATCGTTAGCAATTCCGCCCCAAGCCGCGTTCATCGCATTCGATTGTCCGTTCTCGTCATAAGTAGCAATAATTAAAACTGGTTGTGGAAAAATGTAAGTTTTTACTCCTAAAGATTTTTTCATCATACCTCCTGTTGGTTAAAACCGATTGATTGTAACATGCAGGCATGATTAACGCAAATTTAATAAAACACATAGTCAAAGCGGGGCGTAGTGTGTTAAACTGTGAATAAGTCCCTGTAGTTTAATGGATAGAACAGACCCCTCCTAAGGGTCAAATGAGGGTTCGATTCCCGCCGGGGACACCAAGATGATTATCACTCGGAATATTGCTGATTGGGGCGGCTTTTTTGTTTTCTGCCGTTTTTTTTGAAAATTGTGTGCAACAATTTAATTTATCAGGAAACATACAAATTCATATATTAAACACAATGTAGCCAAAATGTCGGCTTTTAAGCAAAACATTAGACACAAATTTTGTTTTTATTTCGCCAGTGGTATGTTACAATGCTTCTGCAACCTTACAACTTAATATGCTTGTATTTATCAAGGCAGAATATATATTCGGCTATTTGCTGAAAACCCACCTGCCTTGTGTAGTAAAGTTGTAAGGTTGCACTTCAACGAGGGTTTCGGCACTAGCACTGTGCCGTCCTCGTTGTAGGGCGGCACTTTTATTTTGTGCCGACTAAATAAAACAAAGGAGGCGCAATGGCGAAAATTCCAACTAAAGAAGAACTAGAAGATTTTGCATTAAACTTTGACAAAAATATTGAAAAACCATTAATTGACGCAGGCTATGATAGTTACAATATATTTAATATTTTAAATATAAAACGACAAGAGCTAGTGCATAGTGATGTTTTGGCGTTTCTTTTTAATCCAAATCAAAATGACAAAATTAATTGTAATTTTTTAAGAAATTTTTTAATTATGCTAATACAAAGCAAACAAATTTCCGAGTTTGCAATTGAATTTTTTGATGTGCTTTATGGCACATTAAAAAATGTTAGTGTTTATCGTGAACATCCGACACCAGATGGACGAATAGATATTTTGGTTGATTTTGAGATTTCCAAAAATCAAAAAAGTTCACAAAAAGTTGTCATTGTAATTGAAAACAAGGTTGATTCAGAACAGCACGATAATCAACTTGAACGCTATAAAAATTATATTGAAAATATATCAAAATATAAGGGTAAAGAATACCAACGAATTTATCTTTACCTTACACCTAACAAATTTGATTTAGTCGAAGATAATCAATGGAAAGTTATTGATTACAAATTTATCAGCCAAGTTTTAGATCGAACCAATCTTGAAAATACAGATAATTCGATCAATACATTAATTGAAGATTATAAAAAAATTATAAGGAGTGAATTTATGAACGAAACAAAAGCAAAAGAAACGGCATTGAAAATTTACAAAAGTAATCAAGATATTTTGGACTTTATTTTTGAAAATAGACCAAATTGGATTGATGAATCGTCCGAAATTTTGTGTAAGTTGCTTGAAGAAAAAGGTGCGAAATTAGTTATTTACAATAAAGATAGTGAATTAGTTCAAAACAAAAAAAGAAATCAATATTTAATGTTTCAAACTAATGAACTGCTTTCAGCAGGTTACAAAAATCATTATTTTCTTATCATTATTAAATATTTAAGTCTGGAATTTAGAATGAATGTATCACAAAAACAAACTGGGACGCACCCACAAAAACTTTTCCAAGACACTGAAAGGAAAATTAAAGAATTTCAAAAAAATGTTATTTCTGACATCGACCAAATGAAACTTGATTGGCGTCAAGTAATTGATGAAGCGTTTAAACCGCACGGCATTATTCAACAGTGGGTTGATAGTTTGAAAAATGGAGGTAAGAATGCCTAGGAGTTAATATTAAAAATAGAAACTAAAATAATCAAAATTACAACAATAGAAAACAAAAAGGAGTAAAAAAATGAAATCAGTAAATATTAGTGTAGAATTCAAAGACCCAATTAAGGAGTTACAATCACAACTACAAAGGAGTGGTGCTCGCAATATTGATATAAGGCGCGGTTACAATGGCGATGTTGAAGTTCGCTATACAATGAAAGCAATTGACCCAGAAAAGGAAATTACCGCTTTGTTAAACAATGCTGGCGCGGAAAGTGTTAGAGCAAGTTCTAATTATAATGGCGCAAGATTCGATTTTAGAGTTAATGACATGATTGATGATCGTGAATTCAAAAGACGTATCGCCGATATTTTACGCAGGTCGGGTTATCGCTCTTATTAAAAAAATTCAGTCCACAAAAACAATTTAATTCGCTTTAATGAAATGGGAGGTAAAATGACAACGGCAGGAAAAAACACATTTTCAAATT
This sequence comes from Eubacteriales bacterium, assembly GCA_018384735.1. Lineage (GTDB taxonomy): Bacteria > Bacillota > Clostridia > Christensenellales > UBA1242 > RGIG8050. The sequence goes on from JAHAXB010000002.1 coordinate 60,868, forward strand.
TTTATCAACAAAATCATACGCTAGTGGCGTTTTGTCCAAATTCAATATTATTAAAAGCATTACAGTTTGAATTGATGGATAATTTTGATAACTGTTTTATCGCTTATCCAGACGGCGATATTGTTAGTGAAATTAAATCACACCTTAACAAAAAAGTGACTGGCAAAAGTAATGAGTATTTTATTGATTTGGAGCCACAATCACTGGATTGTGAAAAAATAAGCAATTATGAAAAGTTTTGCCAATTGTTGTTAAATCTTGATAATCTTGTTCAAGAGAATCATTTGAAAATGATTGTTGTTTTACCTTTTTTTGACCCCTATTTTGCAGCCACGTTGGCAGACTCTTGGATTAAACACTACTCACCAAAACAAGCCGAACACTTTTCGATGTTAGCCATATCGGGAACTAATCCAGCCGAAATTACCATTACCAATGGCGAACACGCAGATGAAACAATGACTTTTGAATTTTATCACGAATTGCCATATTCTGATTTTTTTAAGAATATTATCACAAATAAACTACAAAATGAAATTTTAGCCAATCAACATAATCGGGAGGTTTTTGATCATTTGATTTGGGAAATAAGAAATAACCGTCCAAATAGTGAAATTAGTCAAAAAGAGATTGAACAAAAACTTGAAAGTCTTAACGCATCTTTTGATGATTTGCGTGATTATATAGTTGAAGATAACTGCTTGTTTAAGACATTAAAAAACAAAGAAGCAAAAATTTTACGAAAAGAGTTATTATCCTTGAAATTAAAAAATGATTCTACTGAATTACAAGTATTGATTGAGAAAGCCAAAATTTTGGTTGGGGACAAAGCGGTAAGCTGTGAAGAATTGTTTGTAGATTGTCAAAACGGTTTTGAACGATACATTATCGCCCGCGCTGCAATGCAGAAATGGAAATTAGACAAGAAAAGAACAACTAAGAAAAATTGGACAAAACAACACTTGTATGCTATAATGAAAAATACCGTGGGGGTATAGCTCATTTGGTAGAGCGCTTGCATGGCATGCAAGAGGTGTGGGGTTCGAGTCCCCATATCTCCACCACATAAGGAAGAACCCGAATCGGGGTATGTAAAAATGACTTAGCGCGGACTAAGTCATTTTTGGTTGTTATTGGTTGGCTTGAAAATTGAGATTGGCGTTCAGAATCGGGAACCCGTAATTGCGGTCAGTTAAGGTTACATTGATCGTAGTCAATGGGGTGAAGATGAAACTGGTACAAATTGTTTGGCAAAAGCAACAACCTAAACTGATGAGGCGGTAGATGGTTTGTGCTTGGTATTGTGCCAAAATTCTCAGCGTACAACCGGCGGTGCAAACGTTGATGGTCGCGCAACAAGTATTCACCGTACAGGTTTTAATCACTTGGTTGTTATCGTTGTAAATCGTGATTTGGCATGGCGCATTGGAACAGAATAGTTTCAAAGTAACAAATTTACACATAGGGTTCATCCTTTTAAGCGTTAGCCGCGAAGTTCAAGCTGGCGCTTTGGATGGGCATACCGGAATAGTTGGCATCCGTTAAGGTTACATTTTGTTCAACCGCGATGGGGGTGTTTTGGATATATTCGGTTTGAGTTTGTGCACCCATGCCGACCGTGAAAACACTTTGGTAAGGGTTGTGGTTTTCATCGCTGGTCAATTGTTTGAAATACAGGGTGTAACCAGCTTCGGCGGTGCCGTACGGCACATTTTCAAATATTGCTACGCCGTTTTCGGCGATGTTGACAACTGAACCGTATTGCGTTTCGCCCGTCGAGTCGGTCATGACTACGGTGCCGGACGTAATCGGGGTTCCACCCGCGGCGCCGGTTTCGTTAAAGTTGATAGTTAAAGTTCCGTTGGCTGCCAAAGTGAACGCCGCCGTTTGTGCGCCTGAACTGACCGTATAACTGGTCGGTTGCAATGAGGTCAACTCGTAGCCGGGGGCATTGGTTGCTGTAACGGCGTAGGAGCCAGGTTCCATCATCGCGGAACCAGTTCCGTTTGTAATTAAAATATCGTAATTAGCCATAATGCTTTAGTACTCCTTTTGTTGACACACTGGGTGTCAATTACACTTTATTCATGAGCGACGGAAAAAGTGAAAAGGTATTTACTTAATACCAAGAAAGCAGTATAATAAAGCAGTAATCCCTTCAACCATTCCGGATTATGTTTTAATGGGAATTTTAAGGAATTCTTATGAATGGACAAAAAAACAACGATGCTGTTTTTTGTTTATTCGTAAGAATTTTTTTATGACAGCAAAAAGTAAAAAGGAGAAAGAAAAAATGAAAGTGTTAATTGGAACACAAAATCCGGGAAAAATTAAAGGAGCAAAAATCGCGTAGAAAAGTATTTTGACAATGTCGAAATTCAGGGCGTCAAGGTTCCGTCGGGGGTAGGTGAACAACCGGTTGGTATTGAAACTTATCAAGGGGCTATGAACCGTGTGGATAACTTAATCAAGTATGCGCAGGTAAATCATTTATCGGCCGATTATTATTTGGCGATCGAGTCCGGTTTAGTTAGTGAAATTGGTTTTTGGTCGATAATAAATGTCGCGGTGGTGAAGGACAACCATGGTGTAGTGGGGAAAGGTACCAGCGCCAGTTTCCCTGTACCGAATAAATATGTTGCGGCCATTAAAAAAGAAACCTTGGGGAGTGTAATGGACCAAATGTTTCATGAAAGTGATTTACGCAGTTCAACTGGTGGCATTGGTTTATTAACGCGCGAAGCCATTACCCGCATTGATTTAACTGCGCAGGCCTTTTTGATGGCATTGACGCCGTTTATCAATCCGAACTGGCGCGACTAAGTTTTGTTGATGTAAAAGCGTTCATCCTAGTCGTGGGGATAATCATTGCCGCAGGCGCGCTTTTTACTGCTGTCTATGATGTACTATATAAATATAACTCCTCTAATACTACTAACCTTAATGCTGCTACAGTGGATCAGACGGGGCAGACG
>JAHAXB010000060.1 GCA_018384735.1 Eubacteriales bacterium
CCTTATGACTACGAAATCGAATCGGTAACATCCGACCTTGATTTGGACATTTACGAAAAGGTATTGGCAATCATCAACAACAAGTGATATGGCAAAATCAAGTTATTACACGCCGCGTTGTATGGCGTTCAAGGCTGCTTTTAAGGATATGCCGGGCGTTACCACGTTTGAACATGAATTGGTCACATACGATGGACAATGCACGGATTTTGACGGTTCGGCATACGTTGACAAGCTGGAATGGGTTGCCATCATCGCGACCGATGGCAAATTCATGGTGTACATCAACAATCCCGGATGCCAGGTTGATGCCGATGGTTGCCCAATCTTCACCAAGGAACACCCACAACAACAATGGGTGTTCGGATATTACGAATCGTTTAACCGGGCTTTGAATCGTGCCGTTGCAATTACCAAGGCGCGCAAATATCCAAAGCCCATTGAAATATGGTAATTAGGAACATGGATAAAAGACAAGAAATTGAATCCATCGCAAGCCGCTACGACTTGGATGTTGATTTCGTGCAACAACTGCACGACAAAGTAACGGACAAGGAAAACTTTGCCCGTGCCGTGAAAATGTTCGTGGATGGCACATTGCCATTCGCCGTTGCAACCGGGGATGCTCCAATCAATGTTGCACACATCCGGCATGATGTCGCCGTGAATCTTTTTGAACTTCGAAAGATGCGCGCGGATAATGTCAAGGAACAAATGGAAATGCAACACCGGATTGTTGAATATTACAACGGATGCCGCCACGTCACGATGACACACAAGGGCAACAAAAGAATCCGGGAAACGGCGTTCATCAAGGATGGGTTGATTGTGGCGTTCGGTCGCTTTGAACCAAAGCAAGGCGGCATCTATTCCGCCAACAACCCGGTGATGCCGGATTTCCGTTGGCAACCGCACGATGTGTTGGGTCGCTTGCGTAAGCTGGACAAAGGCTTTTATCGCAAGGTCAAAAAGGCGGCGACCGATTCACCGCGCGAATGGTTTGATTTCACGGGTTCAACAATAAGAAATAAATAATATGGCATATTGCGAAATTAAAAGCATCAACGCCCCGGAAAAGACGTATGGCGACCATCTTGTTATCAAGAATATAAG
>JAHAXB010000029.1 GCA_018384735.1 Eubacteriales bacterium
GGGTGATGGCGTTGATTCACCGAAAATGCGCAAATGTTGGGAATTACGCATGGATGGCGATTCGGATTTGTCAAACGCGAATGAACGAGAGTTTGGGAAAAGTGGAATGTTCAACAATCAATATGTCTATCCGGACAAGGTTTCGCCAACGCTTGCAGCGCGAAAAGATTGCTTGATACGTTTTGACATACCAAAGTATTTGAGCGCATCCGAAGTTTGTTGCATTTCGTCATTTCCGCAAGATTACGAATTTGGGGGTCAAATACCCCATTACGTTTGCGGAATGAGCGTTCCACCAGTGATGATGGCACAAGTGGCATCCCGTGTATATGACCAATGGTTATCAAAAATTAGAAAATAGAATTATGAAAAAAGTTGAATTATTCAATGACCATTTTCAGAATTTCAAGGTTTATGGCATACCAAAGGCGCAATTGATTATTGCCGACCCGCCATATAACCTTGGAAAGAACGCATACGCCAGCAATCCATCGTGGTATGTTGACGGGGACAACAAGAATGGGGAATCGGACAAAGCCGGAAAGGAGTTTTTCGACACCGACAAGGACTTTCGCCCGGCGGAATTTATGCACTTTTGTTCACAAATGCTTGTGAAAGAACCCAAAGAATCCGGGAAAGCACCTTGCATGATTGTGTTTTGCGAGTTTGAACAACAATTCAAATACATCGAACTTGGAAAGCAATACGGATTCAACCATTACATAAATCTTGTGTTCCGAAAGAACTTTTCCGCACAGGTATTGAAAGCCAATATGCGAATAGTTGGAAATTGCGAATATGGCGTGTTGCTTTATCGCGACAAGTTGCCAAAGTTCAACAATGATGCCGTTGGTGGCGGAATGGTGTTCAATTGCATTGATTGGGGACGTGACACGAAAACGCAAAAGGTGCATCCGACACAGAAGCCCGTGCCATTGCTGCAATACCTTATCCGTATATTCACCGACCCCGGCGATGTTGTCATTGACCCGTGCGCCGGAAGCGGTTCAACGCTTTTCGCCGCAAAGGAACTTGGGCGGCGCGCATACGGATTTGAAATCAAAAAGGACTTTTTCAAGGCGGCACAAGAAAAGGTTTTGAGCCGCCCTATTCAAGCAAGTTTATTCTAATAAATATAAAATTATGAAGT
>JAHAXB010000028.1 GCA_018384735.1 Eubacteriales bacterium
TGTCGGTGCTGCAAACCTTGTGTTCTGAAGATAAGTTTGGCGTTGAATTTGAGATTGAGCGCGGCAACGGCGTTTATGTCATCAACATCAAAAAGACCATCGGACAAACCTTGCCTTTCGTGCTGGAGTACGGAAAGGGCAAGGGCTTATATTCCATTTCGCGTGAAAACGTGTCATCCTCAAACATCGTCACGCGATTAAAGGTGTATGGCAGCACGGAAAACATCACGTCAAAATATCGCGCCGACCGCCTTTGTATGTATGGCAAGGACAAGGCATCATCTTACATCGAAAAGGCGGATGCCGTGGCGAAATACGGCATATTTGAGGGGCGCAAGAATTTCGACATCAAGCCGACATTCACGGGCAAGGTTTCATCCGTTGTTGATGGCGATGTTTTGTCATTCATTGACACGTCATTTCCATTCGACATCAACGCCAAGAACGCATCCGGCGAAACCTTGTATTTGATTTCCGGGGTTTCCGCAAAGGTGCATTTCAATTCCGGAAACCTTGCCGGATATGAATTTGAGGTTCACGCATACGACCACGCGACACGCAAGTTCACGTTGGTAAAGCAAACCGATGACCGGGGAAACGTGTTCCCATCTGAAACATCGCCCGCGTTCCAAATCGGCAAAAACGACACATACAAGGTGCTTGACATCGCTTATTCGCGTGACATCGAAGAAGCAGCAGAAAAGAAGTTGGCGGAAGAGGGCAACAAGTATTATGACCAAAATTCACAACCAAAGGTTCAATATTCGGTGAACGTGACAAAGGCGTTTATCGAAAACAAACTTGCGTTGTCGGATGGCATCACGAATGTATTTGCGCCGGGCGATTATTTGCCAATCAAGGATGATGAAATTGGCGTTGACAAGTCAATCCGCATCAAGTCATTCACGCGCAACGTGCTTGACCCATACGATTATTCGTTGACCATTTCGGACACACAAACAAAGGGCGACATCACAACGCGCGTGATTTCCGACCTTGTGGACATTGACAAGGTGTTGACCATCAACAACCTAAAAGACCCGGCACAGGCGCGCGCAAATTGGCGTTCATCGCGTGAAGTCTTGAACATGGTGTTCGACCCGGAAACGGGCGGTTATTACAAGGAAAAAATCACGCCGGAATCCGTGGACACGATGATGTTGTCAGTTGGCGCGAAGTCAATGCAATTCGGTTTGATAAACACCGTCTTTGAACCTAACTTTCAAGGCAACCCGAACTTGTTCAAGTGGAAAG
>JAHAXB010000058.1 GCA_018384735.1 Eubacteriales bacterium
GCATAATATCAAAAAGTTACATATATGAAACCAATAAATTTCAAGCAATCCACAAAGGTGTTGCAGAAGCCCGGCACATTGTCGGATTCGGAGTGTGGCACGTTGCCCGTTTGGTGTGATGGCAAACAATGTGTGTCATGTTGGAAGCCATCAATCAAGGAAAGAATCAACATCTTGTTCGGCGGCAAGGTGTGGTTGGGCGTAATATCCGGAAAGACACAACCGCCCGTTTTCGTTGCCGGGGAACGTGTTTTTCAGAAAACGCCGTTTTTAGCCCATTTGAGGCGTCTTTTATTTCAGTTGGTGAAGTTATCGCGAAAGTGTGCAAAAGCCTTGCAGAAGCCGCCAAAATGCCCGACAAGCGCAAGCATTTCAAAGTTGGAATGACAATCGGTTTGATTGTGGGCGTTATTTCCGCCTTTTACGTTGGTTTGGCATGGGGCGCGTTGATTGGATTCATCGCCGGATGTATTGCCGGAGCAATCAAGGAATGGTTGGATTCAAAGGGACACGGAACGGTTGAATTGATGGATTTCGCATTCACCGCAATGGGCGCAGCGTCCGGCGCGTGCGTTTCCGTTCCTGTTATGATGTTGTTGCGCTTATTCATTCAGCTATGACGAAAATCATTGAAACCAACATCGAAAGTCTTGTGCCGGACAACAAGAATTTCAACAAGGGAACGGAATATGGCGACCGATTGATGGATGAATCATTGCGCAAATTCGGATTGGCACGTTCCATCGTTATTGACAAGAACAACCGCATCATCGCCGGAAACAAGACCGCAGAAAAAGCCGCCGACATTGGATTCACCGATGTTTTGGTGGTGGAGGTTGACGGAAACCAGCTTGTCGCTGTCAAGCGAAAAGACATTGACCTTGATTCCGCCAAGGGACGTGAACTTGCGCTTGCAGATAACGCCACAAGCAAAGCCAACCTTGCATGGGATGAATCCTTGATTGAAGAAGTTTCACAACAATGGGGTTTTGAACCGCAAGAATGGGGCGTTGATGTTTCCGTGCAAGAAGAACCCGAACAAGAAGAATCATCGGGGAAAAAGGAAATATCAACCCGGTTGATTGTTGAGTGTGGCGATGTCACAAAGTTGTCGTTGTTGTTTAGCGAACTGCAAGACCGTGGCTTTTCGGTCGAACTGAAAGAGTGATTAAAGTGATAAAAATAAACTAAAAAAGGCAATTATGGCAAAGTACGGAAAAAAGATTGTTGACAAAATTGTCGGGCTTATCAAGTCAGACACATACACCATCGCCGAGATTTGCCGCCAAGTGGGAATAACACCAAAGACATTCCATCAATGGAAAGAAGAACATCCGGAGTTTGGGAAAATGATTGCAGATGCCAAAGATGAACGGATGCAATTCTTTGTTCAAGAAGCCAAGAAATCATTGTTGAAAAAGATACAAGGGTATGACGTAACGGAAACAAAGGTTGTCACCGTTCCCGGCAAGGTGAAAGACGAGAAAGGCAACCCGAAACCGATTATCAAGGAGCAGACGAACACAAAGAAGCACATCCAAGCGGACACGGCGGCAATCATATTCACGTTGACCAATGGCGACCCGGAACATTGGAAGAACAAGCAATCAACGGAAGTGACCGGGAAAGATGGAAAGGATTTGTTTGCGAGCAAGACCGATGAGGAATTGGCAAGCACAATCGAAGAACTGAAAAGGAAATTGGAGTAATGGCAGCAACAAGAAGCGAACGGATTCAGCTTATCCAAGCGATGCAAGAACGGCTTTATCGTGAAAGTCGTTCCGATTTGTTGCGCTTCACACTTGCCACGATGCCAACATTCCGCCCGGCTGATTTCCATCGACGATATTATCACGTCTTATCCAAGTTTGCGGATGGTGGCGTGAAAAAGTTGATGGTGTTCATGCCGCCGCAGCATGGAAAATCCGAGGGTTCAACGCGCCGTTTGCCCGCGTACCTGTTAGGGCGCAACCCGAACTTGCGCTTGGCGGTCGTTTCCTATTCGGCAACCAAAGCAAAGAAATTCAACCGCGAAATCCAACGTGTGATTGACGAGCCGGAATATCACGCCATATTCCCGGAAACAACGCTTGGTCAATCCAGCTTTGCCGAT
>JAHAXB010000023.1 GCA_018384735.1 Eubacteriales bacterium
CCGCGGGGTTCGTGTGTGCGGATACGGATAGCACGCCCGCGAGTGCGGCTGCGAGTATCGGTTCTCGGCTTTGCTTCAAATCGTCTGCACGCGCCGCGCAATTCGCCAATCAATTCGCCGACCTTTACAACAAGGTTTTCTTGTAATGTGTTTCACTATAAAACAAAGTAACAATGAACAACAAGGCAATCCCGCCGCCTTTCCATCCGGTCGGGTGGCGGGAAAGCCATTAAAACGCATTCAGCATGAAAGATTCATATTATTTCCAGCATGACTACAACGCGCGAAACGACCCCAAGTTGCAAGACGTGTTGATTGAATTGGGCGTTGAGGGCATCGGCATTTATTGGTGTATCATCGAACAACTATATGAGCAATGCGGAACATTGCCGTTGCGTTACTGCAAAAGCATTGCATTTGCATTGCACGTGGATTACAAGACCGTTGAACGACTTGTGAACAATTACGGATTATTCGCCAATGATGGTGAAAATATGTGGTCGGATAGTGTTTTGAAGCGTTTAGACAAGCGGAAGGATATTTCCGACAAGCGCAAGCAAGCGGCAATCGCAAGATGGCGGCAAAATCTTGACAATCAACGGCAAACAACAATTCAAGATGGTAATGAAGAAACGTCCGGAGATACACAAGCAATACAAATGCAAAGCACAAGCAATACAAATGCAGAACATAAAGAAAAGGAAAGAAAAGAAAAGAATAATATATCTACTAACGTAGATACGTCAACTTTCGTTGACGCGCCGGAGCAAAAAAGGGAATTTTCGGTTGATTATTCAAGATTGTTGGCATTATGGAAAGAACAATGCCCATCGTTCCCGCAACCGCGTTCCCTTGCTGATGATGACAAACGCAAGATTCGGCAAAGGTTCGGCGAAATGATGACCGCAAAAGACCCGGAAACGGCATACAAGCGCATCAAGACGATATTCCAAACCGTCAACGCGTCCGATTTCTGCAAAAAAGGTAAATGGTGTACATTCCGATGGATATTCACGAACGCGACCAATTGGCGCAAGGTTGAAGATGGCAACTATATAGACCGCCCCGGAGGAAACAATAAAAGAGCAAACGAAGAATGGTAAACAACGAGAACAAGAAACCGACAATGCCAAGCATCGAACAGGTATTGAACGCGATTCGTCAACGCGATATGTTTTCCGGATTCCAGCGTTACCAATACATCAAGCCGGGTTGGTATGACCTTGACAACGCGATGAAGATTGTTGAAGCAATCGGGAAAAGCCGGAATCCGGCGTTCGTCATTGACGATGAAAACCGATTCGCCTTTGAAAATTTCATCAAGTGGGCGCATTGCGACACGTCAATGAAGTGCCTTGACCCTGTATCGGGACAAGTCATCCCCGGCAGACTGAAACGCGGAATCTATATCGCCGGAAACACAGGAACTGGCAAAACGTGGTGCATGGAAATAATGCAAGCGTACATCCAAGCCATCGGAATCAAGGTTTTATGG
>JAHAXB010000052.1 GCA_018384735.1 Eubacteriales bacterium
ACGGAATTGTTTGCGCATGCAATCAAACCATCCAAGTTGCACCAATTATGTCTTGCGGTCAATGCAATGTGCAATCTTTCGGATTTTTTGAACTCTACGCGATTGATAACAATCGACCGCACCACGATGCCGATTCGCGTAGAGGAAAATCGTATGGGTTAAATTCACCACATGGTCGCCGGGGTGCGATATGCGCGCATTTCGGGTGGACATACGATTATTTATTGCGTGGCATCGCGTGGGGTCTTGTCCAAAGAATGATGGTTGATGCGCCGGGGTATGATTACAATGCCGATGATGATGACACCGTTATTGACTTGACCCAAAACAAGAATACGCAACAAGTTATGGACTTTATAAATAGTATGATGTAATATGGCTGAAATTGATGGCGGTTCATTGTCTTTCAAATCCCAGTTGGACAATGACCAATTGAACACCGCAATTGATGAAACATTAAGACGCGTCAAGGGAATGTCCGATGGAACGGTTGCCGCCGGTGACAAGGTCGATTCGACCTTTTCGACAATGGCATCCGATGTCCGGAAAACATTATCGCAAATTGGCGATGCGTGTGCGACCCATGAAAACGCATTGGCGGAACTGGAATCCAAGTATTCCGAATTAGGTGTTGCCGCCGGTGATGCATTCATGGCGGGTCGTGATAAAGAATATCAGTCCATCGAAGAAGAACGCGCCGCGATTCAAGGTGAAATCAAGGTTCGCAAAGACCTTTTGAATGAATTACGCAACCAGTCAAACGAACTGGAAAAAGCCGCATCCAAGATGGAAGAATCAACCCAGTCAACCAACCGGTTAGGTGATTCACATGTGTCCATTCGTACTAAATTGCGCGAAATGCGCGAGGCGTTAATCGAAATGGAAATGGCGGGTCAGCGAAACACCGCCGAATATCGTGCAATGCAAGAAGAATTGGGGCGTTTGACGGATGCATACGGTGACGCGACCGCACAAGCAAATATCATGGCACATGACCAAAGAGGATTGCAAGGTGTGATTTCCGGTCTTTCCGGAATGTCCGGTGCGGTGTCCGCCGCAACCGGTGCGATGTCATTGTTCGCCGGTGAAAACGAAAACTTGCAAAAGGTCATGACAAAGATTCAATCGGTCATGGCAATCACAATGGGTTTGCAACAAGTCGAACAAACATTGAACAAGGATTCCGCATTCAATTTGGTCACCCTTGGTGGACTGAAAGAATGGTGGAACGGCGTTGTTGCTCAATCCGGGGTGGCATTGACCGCCGAAACCGCCGCGATGACCGCAAATGCGGCGGCGACCGGTGCGGAAACCGTTGCAGTTACCGCCGCAACCACCGCAAATGTCGGTTTGGCGGGTGCAATCCGTCTTGTAGGAACTGCAATCAAGTCCATTCCGGTTGTCGGATGGATTCTTGCGGCGGTGTCTGCAATTGGTGTGGCAATCGCATCCATCGTGAAACATTCGAATGATGCGAAAAAAGCACAACAAGAATTCGCCAAATCAACCATCGATAATTGTTACAAGACAATCGGAACGGTCACCCAGTTATCGACCGAATGGAAGAAACTTGGCAATGCCTTTCAAAAGAAACAAGCATTTATCGAAAGCAACAAGAACAAGTTTGATGAACTTGGCGTATCCATCACCGGCGTGACGGATGCGGAAAGTCTTTTGGTGTCCAACACCGATGCATTCATCAATGCCGAAATCGCCAAAGCAAAGGCAATTGCGACCCGCGCGGCGG
>JAHAXB010000054.1 GCA_018384735.1 Eubacteriales bacterium
CAACCCCATCTTTGAATATGGTGTAACCGGTTGATGATAACAACGCTCCGGTTTGCATCATATATCCGCGATTATTGCGCGCCTCGGTGACAGACTTTTCACCGAACAATTGCAATCGTTTGATTTGCTGAATCTCGACTTGGTCGATGAACGCGTCAAACCCTTTGCGGATGGCATTTTCATCAAAATTTGATGTTATACCCATAACCGGCAATGCAATTGTCCAACATCGAATTTCATGCACACCCCGGAAACGCGGACATCCAGTCCGGCGGCATCGTTGGTCACAAAGACTTTCGAACCAACCGCAACCGGTGTCGTTCCGACCGGCAATTGAATCAATGATTGGAATGTGACAAATGTTCCATCGGCGGCGTTAATCTGCGAACCGCGACCGTTGGTTTCCTCGCGGCATGCGCCGACCAAGACTTTTTCGGTTGCCGGTGTTATCCATTCGCCGTTTTCATCTTGTGTCGCCGCACCGGTTGGATTGACAACAAACAAATAATGTGGATATTGTGTTACCATATATTCGATTTGTTGCGGACTTTCGGTCGTGAAAACAAGACATTCGGTTTGCCAAGTTCGGTGCATAACGCATTATAAAATGCCTTGACCGCATCCATGTTCCATGAAACGGAATATCCGCCCTCGGTGACATTGTGGGTCATTCCTTTGAGGATGACCGACATGCGGTTGTATATGGCATTATCACACGCATCTATGTTTACCGATGCATTTCCATCAATCCCGGCTTTCACCATGATGATTTCAATGTCATCGGATGACACATTCAAACCGGACAACGATTTTGTGATGTAATCAAGATTTGTCATGCCGCAAATGTTGTTGTTAAATGGTGGGTGCGTGAACACCCACCACGATTCGGGAATCAAGCATTAATTCAAGTTCCAAGATGTTGAATTGGTCTGCATAAGAACGGAACGACCCGAAAGATTCCATGCCGGGAATGCATTTGCGATTCCCTCGGTGATTTCGGAAACCGGCGATTCCTCGGAATATTTCTTGATAAGGGTGTGTCCGTGCATAACCTTTTCAGCAACCGAACCGGCAATCTTTTTGGCATCGATTGGTCGTTTCCACCAAGTGTTGCCAAGAACCTTGGATTCGCTGAACATCATGACATGGTCGGCAAATGGATTGCCCTCGACACGCGTTCCATCCGCCTTTTCGATGGTGATGGACTGGTCGATGACAACAATCTGCAATCCCTTGAATGTTTCTTTGCGCTTTGCAAGGTATGCATTGACGGTTGCAAGGTCGGGTGCATCGGCGGAATTGGTTGCGTTCTGCACATAGGTTGCGCACCTCTTGATGACCTCATCTTGTGATGCGAATTCGTTGAATGTGTCAACATTCATGAAAAGGTACTTGTAAACCGCGCCAACGGTCTTACCAACTGCAATTGCGGCGGGGATGTCCTTGGTGAATGGCTTTCCGGATGTACCGGCGGCATAACTGGTGTTTACGCCAAGTTTCTGCGCGCTTGGAATAAGGTAATCCACATTGTATTCCGTAACAACGGATGCATTGTTGGAATTGGTGAATGTGACCTTACCAAGTGAAATTTCCTGCAATGCAATCCACTCGATACGCGCGCCAACGCCATCCCAACAAAACTTGGTATCTTCCGCCCAAAATTCCACAAGTGCTTTAAGGTCGGGATTGTTACTTGCCATTGCGACCATGATGTCGTATTCGGTAAGTTCATCTTCATCCTTAACGCGGGAAATGGAAATTTTTGGGATGTCACCTTGAACACGCGCGATTGCCTCGCGGGTCTTGCGCGGGATTGATGCACCGCGCGCAACAAGGTCGGCGGCAATTTTCAGTCCGGACTGCGCTTCAAGCATTTTCCATGTAAGGAAATTCGTTTCTTTCAGCGGGAAAAGGGTTGGATAATAGAAATCCTTTAAGTCATAATTGTGAATGACTGCGGACATGTCCTTTTCATTCAACCCTATCATCAATGATTTCTGCATGATATTTAAGAATTAAAGGATTAAACAAAGATGACACCTTTAAGTGCTGACTTAATTGTGTCATTAACGACTGGCGCAACGGATTCCTTGACAACGCCAATGACCCATGCGTTCACGAAAAGATTTTCGCCGGGGATGACATCATAAGATTCACCAACAATTGCAACTGGTGCAACGGCGGCGGTCTTGTTCACGCCGGTGGTTTCGGTCATACATGCACCGGTGGAAAGTGACGCACCGATGGTTGTTTGAACGGTGATGGTGTCGTATTCTGCATTTGATTTGTCGATTGACACAATCAACTGACCATTGTTGTTGCCGCTTGTGATATAATCACCGGCGGCAAAATGGTGACCTTTTACGACCTTTAATGTGGTATCCGAACCGGTGGCGGTGGCATAAAGTTTTGCAGTTTTAACGACCTTATAAAGACCGTTTGACCCAAGACCTATGGGTGTACCCTCATGCAGAACCGCGCCCCCAAGATTCGCAACGGAAACGCCAACACCGCCGGGAATATCCGCAATGCGGTGAAGAATGCATTTGACAACTCGGTTGTCCTTTTTGCGTGTAATTGTAAGCATGATTCGAAATGATTTGAAATCGGATTAAAGTTCTTTGCCGGCGAAAGACCCCTTTGCATCCGGCTTGTTTTCAGCGACAAAATCGGCAACGGCTTTGGAAACACCGTCATTGTCCTTTGCGTTGAACATTGGTGCGTTGCCACCGCCAAGTGCCTCATTTGCCACGCGCTGATTCGCATTGTTGATGTCGGTTTCGGTTTCGGTGATGTATTCATTGAACGCGTCATCATTGTCGAAATGCATGCGCGAATAATCTTTCAATGCTTTCGCCTTGAATGCATCATCCTTGCATGTTGCCAACTTTTCGTTCAATTTAGCCAATCTTGCCTTGGAAACCTCGGCGGCGTTTAGTGAATCCAACTGGGTTTTTAACGGTGAAAGTGCGGCATCGACCGCCGCTTTGATTTGCGCGGCAATGTCATCCTTTCCATTGTTGCCATCCTTGCCATCATCGCCGTTGCCATCATTGCCGGGTTCAACTTTGGTTTTCTCGATGAAATTGTACTTGGAACGCAACTTGGTTTCGTTGGTCTTTACGCCATCCGACACCTCTTTGTCCACACCGGCGCGGTAATCCTTGACAAATTCATCGACTTGCGCTTTGTCCAGTTCTTCGACAAGGGTTTTCGCGTCATCCTCGGACTTGCAATGTAGCGCAAGCGCGCGCGCCATTGCTTCCAAACCATCTTTGCGCACGCCTTGGAACTTTGCCACAAGTAATGCGAGCAGAATTTTTAACATGGTGAAATGTGTATTAAAGTGTTAAACAATGTATTCAACGACACAAATTTAAGTGTTTTATCTTAACACACAAAAAATTTGCCCGGATTCCACATTTCGCAAAACCCTTATTCTACATGCCTACAAGCGCGATTTGCAAATTATTATGAAAATAATCGCATTTATTTTGTTGGTATTATAAAAATAATTACTACATTTGTAGTGCGTTAGTACAACACACGCAATGCAAATGCACCAAAATAACAAAAACATAAACATTATGACAATCGCACAAATCACCAAGTCAATCGCATCATCCGAAAAGATGGTTGCCAAGTATGCAAAGAACACCGAAATGTACTTGACCCGCACCAACAATGCAATCGCCAAGTTCAATGCGGCAAACAACGCATCATTCAGCATCGATGACCTCATTGTCACAAAGGATGCAAAATGGGCGCATTCATTCGATGTTACTTTCGCCGGTCGCAATGAATCCAACTGGTCAAGCGCATACGCCATCACCGACAATTACACCAAGCATCTTGAAAACAAATCCCGCCTTGAAAGCGAAACCAAGCGCGTTGACAATCTTCGCGCCGAACTTGCCCGCATGCAGTCCGCAATCGATGCAAAGAATGCCGCTTATAACACCGCATTGGAATACGCTTTGCGCACCGCAATGGTTGATTTCCGTGCCGCTTGGATGACCAAGATGATGAATTGGTCACGCAAACATTTCCAGTTCATCAACGACCACAAGGATGCCGCACACGCATGGGTCAACAAATATCACCACATCGCATGGTCATGGCAATTCCGCGCCACCCATAAGTCCTTGTTCAATGCCCTTGATGACAAGTCACGCAAAATGTGCGAAATCTTCATGGATGACGCCGCAAAGATGAACGAACCCGAATATCTTGCCATGATGGAAAAGAATTTCGCAGACCATTTCGAATCTTGCATCAAGACCATGACCGAAAAGTGTGACGGATTCGGCATCGATGGAAACACAATCAACATCATCCGTCAAGATGTTACGGAACGCGGATTCACCATCCTTTTGACCGATGCAACCGGAATCATCGTTGACGCAAGAATCATTTGGTGCGCTGAATATTCCGAATTGGTTTCCCCTCATATCCGTTACATCGTAACCAAGCGCGAAAACAAGTAAATCCACCGGGTGCGGGTCACACCGCACCCACCTTTCAACCAGTATAAACCAAAGTAACATCACACACATCATGAAAAAGAATATCACCGAAACCAAACGCAACCTTGTTGACCGACTTTTCACCGTCTTGCATCGTGATTACAACGAATGCACCATTTACACCCCGGACATCGATGACATCGTTTCCGGCGCGAATGGAATCAACATCAAACGCCTTGAAAAGTACGATTTCAAGACCAACAAATCATCATTCCGGTACAAACTGCATGTGGTCACCATCAACGATGCGAATCACTATGAATGGGAAACCACCGTTGCCC
>JAHAXB010000076.1 GCA_018384735.1 Eubacteriales bacterium
GCGGAAAAACTTGCCGAACAAGAATTGCCAAAAATGTTAGAAAAGTTAATCGGGAACATTAAACAAGCGGCGGAATGAAAACATCATTTGAACTGGAACAAACCTTATATCGGGCATTGGATGTGTCCGCCATTAAGAATGCCATTTCCGGCGGCATTTTCCTTGGCGATACGCGACCGGTGGATTCCGAGAATGAGGATATAACCATCAACACCATCACCATATCGACCGATGCATGTCCGCAAACCGCAACATCAAATATCAATATCCATGTTGCGGATGTCGAAACCAAGGTGAATGGAAAGGTTCACATGGTGGCAAACCGCATTCGTTTGAAAGCACTTTCCGACAAGGTATTGAACCAGTTGCGAATCACCCAGTTCACCGGGATGAAGATTGTGCCGATGATGATGTCCGTTCTTGATGAACCATCGATTCATCAGCATTACGCGAACATCCGGGTTGACTGGAACATACAAATAGATTAGTATTGACTTTTTAATTCTTACAACAATGAGCAAATACACACTTGGTCTTTGTGAAATCAAAGTTGGTGATGTTGCCGAAACCGGCGACATGCCGGATTCACTTGCCAAAATCGGCAAGACCTACAAGGACACCGCGAAAATCACGCAGAATGCTTCCGATGTGACCGAGCATTACGAAGAGGGTAAAGCCGCACCGGAAATCCGCAAGAAATCCAAGAAAATCCCAACACTTGAATTTTCGGTCATGGATGCAGATGCCGACACACTTGCAACCTACATTGGCGGAACTGCAACCGGTTCGGTTGGTTCAAAGTCATGGGAATTTGACGGTGATGAAATTGTTGCAAACAAGGCAATCAAGGTGGTTACCGAGCAGGGTTTCGACATTGATATTCCAAATGCGGATATTGAAGCAACAATCGATGCCGACCTTTCCGCAAAGGGTATTTTCCTTGTGAAATTCGTTGTGACACCATGCGCCACCGGTGTGACCGGCAAAAAGGCGTTCCGTTGTGTTCCAAAGGCATAATGGGTGAACCCTTGAACCAATCATGCGCCACGATTGCGACCGGACATGTCGTGTCGTGGCGTTTTTTCTTATCAAAACACTTGAAATCATGGATGCCGAAATTGAAAAATTGAACAAAGAAAAAGAGGAATTGAACCGCATGATTCAAGGCGGCATTTCTTTCGAACTGGAATGTGATGCAATCCGCAAGACGCGCGGATTCCTTGGTTTTCCGCACCGGGAAATCGTGAAAATCAAGCGCACATTCAAGATTGAGGAAATAACCCTTTCAACACTTGACCGCATTGGTGTCGAATCCATCGAACTGGACATCGATGAAAAGCGCATCAAGGATGGCGATGATTCAATCAAGGTATCACGCCAAATTGCAATCAAGCATGCAAAACGCATGGCGCGTGTCGTTGCCATTGCGGTGTTGGGGTCGGAATGGGAAACACCGAAAGTTGTCCGGGGTGACATTG